>DATEEZ010000239.1:0-11776 GCA_035280905.1 Nitrosospira sp. | reverse complement strand
TACCCGCATCTTGTCCAGCATTATGGACAAGTCATAGTGATAGGGCCGCCGAGCGCCATGATACTCGGTCAACGGGCCCACCGGATCATGCTGGAGTCCGTATAGGCTTAACAGCCTGTTCAAGGCAGGGTCCATGATCGATAGCCAATGGGTAATGTGATGAGCGGTAGACATGCGTATGAGGCCAACAACAAGCGCAAGGATAGGATGAGGGAAACGACGTGTTTTTTTTGTAGTGCTGTCTTCAACAACGATTTCATTTTTCAGTCCCCCATTGTCGCTTTTGCGCTGCCGGAACCGCCGCGCGATGAGCAAGCGTGATACTTCGGCTGCATGTTGCCGAGGTAACCGGTTGATATTAAAAAACGGGTCCAGTTGTGTATGCTGTTCCATAGGAAAAGGTTTTTCAGGAGTCAGCGGGTCAGGAAGTATCAGGCGGGCTGTCCCGACAAAATCACCGGAAGGACGATGACGAAGAAGCATGTGAGAGGAATGCGCATCGTAACTGTCACTTTCGCACCCATCGGGATAGCGTGACGTTTCAAATCCAGGCAGACGCTGCTCGATACAGAGTACCTGGTAACGAAGGCGAAATACATCCTGCAGCAGCTCTGGAGAATTGGCGTCGATAACTTCGAAATATTCGTTAAAGGCGGCCACAATATCGTTCATCTGGATGAGTCCGGTAACTGTAATTCAAATCTGCAGAATTTAAAATCGACCGGGCACAGGGCAATTCGAATTATTCGAATTGCTCCAAGCCCGGGTTCTTACGGAAATATTCTTGTTTTTGTTCGGATATCTGTCATCTTTGCCTTATTGAAGCTCCTGGCAGGGCCGACGGTCAGCGGTAACAGAATGAGTGGAAATACATTTACTCACCATGCTGGCAACATAAACTGGATTTTCTTGAACAGAAGTCTTTAACGGCGGGAATTTGCCTCACTTTATCAACCAGACTATCAAGAATGCCTTCCTGCACTTTTCAAATGGTGGATTGAAAGTGCGCCCTATGGATTCAGCAAAGTCCGGCCTACTGCGCCGAATGCTGGGTGCAGGTGGCGGTTTCGCGGTTTTTTTATTCTTTCTTGCTTGCGAAAGTCATATTCGGCAAAAGCTTTTGCCGCAAGCATATTTGACCCGTCTATTTTGATTTTGCAGAGAGCCGTTATGAGACAACGGATGGCGGCGCATGAATAGCTGTAAGATTTTACAGCTAGATATTATTTGGTAATGTCGTAACTAAAACGGCGCAGAGCCTGAGCGTAACGAGAGGAAAAACGGGCGGTAGGGGTAATTCCGGAGCGAGATGTATTGTCCTGCTATACTAAGAAAAGCGGCACTCTATGTGCCATTTGAGCAGGTGCAGTTGGGATCAGCAGGAATGTTTGATTGGTGCCCAGAAGAGGACTCGAACCTCCACAGTGTTGCCACCGCTAGGACCTGAACCTAGTGCGTCTACCAATTCCGCCATCTGGGCAATGCGCGAATCTGTCTGACGATTAGACAGAGGCGCAATTCTATAGGAAACCAGCTTTGACAATCAAGAAGAAACAAAAACTCCGCAAGCTCGACCCTTATCTTGAACGTGAAAAAGAGCGTTATGGGCACGCATTGCCCAGCCGTGAATTCATACTCCAGATACTCGAAGAGCAGGGGGTCCCCTTGCCCGAGGAAGTCTTGCAGAACCTGCTAGGAATCACCGAAGAAGAAGACGAAATCTTCACCCGCCGTCTTTCCGCGATGTTACGCGAAGGTCAGATCATGCGTAACCGGAAGGGTGATATTTGCGTGGTTGAAAAGCTCGACCTCATTAAAGGGAAGGTCCAGGGTCACCCGGACGAATTTGCTTTTCTGATACCCGATGATGGCAGTCCGGATTTATTCTTAAGCGCCAAAGAAATGCGCAAAGCGCTGCACGGCGACCGCGTGATGGTGCGTGAAATCGGGGTTGACCGGCGAGGCCGCAGGGAAGGGGTCATCGTAGAAGTGTTGGAACGTGCTGTAACCCATTTGGTGGGGCGATTGCATGCGGATCACGGAATTCTGTACGTGGAGGCGGAGAACAAGCGTATCAGCCAGGATATTCTGATCCCCAAAGAAGAATCGATGAATGCAAGGGCAGGCCAAGTGGTCATGGTAGAGATCATTCAGCAGCCGAGCAAACATGCGCAGCCAATCGGCCGCATCATCGAGATTTTGGGCGACTATACCGCCCCCGGGATGGAGATCGAAATTGCGCTTCGCAAGCACGACTTGCCTTACCAGTTTCCACCGGAGGTGGAAAAACTTTCCGCCCGTTTTCCATCCAAGGTATTGAAAAAAGACTTGGTCAAGAGGGAAGACCTCCGTCACTTGCCGTTGGTGACCATAGATGGCGAAACCGCGCGGGATTTTGACGACGCCGTATATTGCGAGCGCGACGGGAAGAATTACAAACTCTATGTTGCCATTGCCGACGTCAGCCATTATGTAAAGCCAAGCGATGCGCTCGATCAGGAGGCGTTCAATCGTGGCAATTCCGTCTATTTCCCGCGACGGGTTATTCCGATGCTGCCTGAAGCTTTATCGAATGGTCTGTGTTCGCTCAACCCGCAGGTAGACCGTTTATGCATGGTGTGCGAAATAAATTTGGACTCTGCCGGCGACTTTCAGGACTACCGCTTTTACCCGGCAGTGATGTTTTCGCATGCCCGGCTTACCTATACAAAAGTGGCGGCAATGCTGGAGAATCCTAAGGGCGAGGAAGCGAAACAATACCAGGACCTTTTGCCGCACATCCAGTTGCTCTACAAATTATTCAAGGTATTGCTGAAAGCGCGAAACCTGCGCGGGGCAATTGATTTTGAAACGATCGAAACGCGGATGATCTTCAATGATGAGGGCAAAATCGAGCGTATCCTGCCAGTAAAGCGCAACGACGCGCACCGCCTTATCGAAGAATGTATGCTCGCCGCCAATGTATGCGCCTCCGATTTTTTGCAGAAGCACAAACAACCGACTCTCTATCGAATCCATGAAGGCCCGACGCCAGAAAAACTTGCCGCCCTGCGTGATTTTCTCAAGGAATTCGGTGTTCAGCTAGGGGGTGGGGACGACCCTAAGGCGAAAGATTATGCCAAGACATTGTCAAGAATAAAGGATAGGCCCGATGCGCAGCTATTGCAGACTGTGATGCTTCGATCCTTGCGCCAAGCAGTGTACAGTCCGGACAATGTCGGCCATTTCGGCCTGGCATACGAATCTTACACGCACTTTACGTCCCCTATCAGACGTTATCCCGATCTACTGGTACACCGCGCCATCAAGGCCGTGCTGAACAAGACAGCGTATTCTCCAGGTAACTGGTACGAACTGGGCGAGCATTGTTCGCAGACGGAGCGCCGGGCGGACGAGGCCACTCGCGATGTCGAAACGTGGCTCAAATGCTATTACATGCAGGACAGAATCGGAGAAAGTTTTGAGGGGGTCGTCAGCGGTGTCGCCGGTTTTGGTCTTTTTGTGGCGCTGGATGGAATTTATGTGGAGGGACTCGTGCATGTTTCAGAGCTGCCCAGCGATTATTTTCACTTTGACGCGGTTAGGCACATGTTGCTGGGGGAGCGCACGGGAAAGCGCTATCGACTGGGTGACCGGCTCAGGGTCAGGCTGGTCAGAGTCGATCTGGAATCCAGCAGGATAGATTTCGTGCTCGCCGAAAGTGCCTCGGATTCGGGAGAAATAAAAACCGAGGCAGCGAGTTGACTTCTCCGGTCTGAGCGCCCTCCACCCGCTTTCCTTTTTACAGCTACTCATTATAGATGTCCGGCTCACGTTTTATATTTGGTTTCCATGCGATTACCAGCCGCCTGCGGCAGAATGCAGCCAGCATCCGGGAAATTTTCCTCGATGCTGATCGAAGGGACCAGCGTGCGCGCGATATGGTCAAGTTGGCGGAAACCCAGGGCGTAAGGTTGATTGCATGCGATGGTGCAAGGCTTGCAGCTTTGGCAGGCGATGCGCAACATCAAGGCGTAGCTGCGCGTATCGATATCACTCGCGGTTATGTGGATATCGATGACGTGCTCGATACCCTCACTGAGCCTGCGCTGCTTCTGGTGCTGGATGGTATTCAGGATCCTCATAACCTCGGTGCCTGTCTGCGCGTCGCAGATGCTTTCGGTGTTCACGCCGTGGTTGCACCGAAAGACCGGGCTGTGGGTCTCACCGCTGCGGTGCACAAGGTGGCGAGCGGGGCGGCGGATACAGTGCCCTTTATTTCCGTGACGAATCTTGCCCGTACCCTGAGAGGGCTGAAGCAGCGGGGTGTAACGATCTTGGGAACAGCTGCCGATGCCGACACGCAGCTTGGCACTCTCAAGCTTGATGGACCCGTTGCATGGGTACTAGGTTCGGAAGAGAAAGGAATGCGCCGGCTGACGCGGGAAAACTGCGATCAGCTTGTTTCGATTCCCATGCTGGGCAGTGTCGAGAGTCTCAACGTTTCCGTGAGCGCAGGCATATGCCTGTTCGAAACGCGCCGCCAACGATATGCCTCTAATATGGCCCCAGATTAAAATTGATATTTCCCGGCTGGTTAAGTATAGTACCGGCCTCTTTAAAACATTCAACCTTGCCTCACCGTGCTCGCATCGCGGGAGGCTTTACCCATAAGGAGACTGCATGCGACATTATGAAATCGTATTCATTGTTCATCCTGATCAAAGCGAGCAGGTTCCTGCAATGATCGAGCGGTATCGCGGCATCGTAACCGCCAGAAATGGCCAGGTGCATCGCCTGGAAGACTGGGGGCGCCGTCAGCTCGCCTACCTGATTCAGAAGGTTCATAAGGCACATTACGTGCTCATGAATATCGAATGTGATCAGGAAACCCTTGACGAGCTGGAGCACGCATTCAAATTCAACGACGCCATATTGCGCCACCTCACCATCAAGATGGATGAACCAGTTACAACGCCGTCACCCATGATGCGCGAAGAGAAGGCCAGATCCGCTCCCCAACCCGCAGAGGAGGCCAAGGAAACGGCGCTTGCGACCTAGGTGTCAGCAATCGTTGGACTGCAATCGGACTGAAATTTGCGGAACGATTACGGAAATTGGGAGCTTGCGCTACAGTCCGGCCGGGGTGGCGGTGATCGAATTCAAGATCAGGCACGTTTCCCGCCGAGTCGAGGCAGGTAAGCCGAGACAGGTGGAATGTGAAGTTTCTGCTGTTGCACTGGCGCAGTTGGCCGAAACTGTCGCAAGCCTGGCTCCAGAGGCGGCAGTAAAGCTGACCGGATTTCTCGCAAAAAAAAGCCGCATGAGTTTACAACTAGTGCTGCACGTGAACAGGATCGATCCTATCTAACGGATCTTATTTAAGACAGGAAAAATTATGGCTCGTTTTTTTTCTAAACGTAAGGATGGCAAGGACAAGGACAAGGACAAGAAGGCGAACCGCCCTTTATTCAAACGCAGGAAATTCTGCCGCTTTACTGCGGAAGGCATCAAAACAGTCGATTACAAGGATATCGAGTTATTGAAGGATTTCATCAACGAGAACGGCAGGATCATTCCGGCGCGCATAACGGGGACGAAGTCCAGGTATCAGCGTCAACTGAGTACTGCCGTGGAGCGCGCCCGCTTTCTGGCATTGCTTCCTTATACTGATTTGCACTGAGGAGAGCGGATATGCAGATCATACTGATGGAGAAAGTTGTCAACCTGGGCCAACTGGGTGATGTTGTAAAGGTTAAAAATGGTTACGCGCGCAATTTCCTTATTCCCCAGGGCAAGGCAAAGCGCGCCACGCAGGCGGCCATTACTGAATTCGAGGCAAAGCGCGCAGAACTGGAGAAAACCCAGGCGGATGTCCTGGCAGTGGCGCAGGCTCGTGCTGCCAAACTGGAAGGATTGATGCTGCAGGTCACTCAAAAGGCCGGCGTGGATGGCAAGTTGTTCGGTTCAGTTACCAATGCGGATATCGAGGATGCGCTAAAAGCCCAGGGTTTTGAAGTTCAGAGGTCAATGATACGCATGCCGCAGGGCTCGTTGAAACAGGTGGGAGATCACCCGGTAACGATCGTGCTGCATACCGATGTGGCCGCGCATATCGTCGTATCTGTTCTGGGCGAATCGACGTCCTGAAAAGGTTTTTGTTTCTCATCTTCAAAAGGGGCTGGCAACAGCCCTTTTTGATTTTTAGCACACTGCGAGCAGTGTTAAAATCCAGACATGCCTGTAACGCCACGTAACTCCATGCCTCAATTTGCCACGGCAGCTTCCAACGAGCAATTACTCGAATCATACAAATTGCCACCGCACTCGGTTGAAGCAGAGCAGTCGGTACTGGGCGGATTGATGCTGGACAATCACGCATGGGATAAGGTAGCGGACGTGATCACGGAAGATGACTTCTACCGGCAGGATCACAAGCTCATCTATCGCCATATCTGTAAGCTGGTCGAGCATAGCAAACCGGCCGATGTCATCACGGTAGCGGAGTCGCTTGAGATATCTGCGGAATTGCAGGAGGTCGGCGGGCTCGCCTATGTCGGAGTCATCGTACAGAACACGCCTTCGGCTGCAAATATCCGACGCTATGCGGAAATCGTGCGAGAACGCGCGATCATGCGCAAGCTCGCCCAGGTGGGCACCAACATCACGGATTCGGCATACAACCCTGCCGGGCGTTCAGCCGCCACCCTGCTCGATGAAGCCGAGGCCAAGGTTTTTGAAATTGCCGAGGCGGGTGCGCGGGGGAAGCAGGGTTTTATCGATATCCAGCCGCTGCTGAAGGAGGTCGTGGAGCGTATAGAGACGCTCTACAACCAGGATAATCAAAGCGATGTTACCGGAATCGCAACCGGCTTTCATGATCTGGATGAAAAGACTTCGGGCTTTCAGCCCGGCGATCTGGTCATTGTCGCGGGCCGGCCATCGATGGGCAAGACCGCCTTTTCGCTCAATATCGCCGAGCATGTTGCACTCACGCTCCAAAAGCCGGTAGCGGTATTCAGTATGGAAATGGGAGGCGCGCAGCTGGCAATGCGTATGCTGGGCTCCGTCGGAAGACTGGATCAGCACAAGGTGCGTACCGGCCGCCTGCTGGACGAGGATTGGTCCCGCCTGACGCACGCGCTTGGGAAGCTGAACGATGCTCCGCTTTTTATTGACGAAAGTGCCGCTTTGAATGCTCTGGAACTGCGCGCGCGCGCGCGCCGGCTTCATCGCCAGCATGGTGAGTTGGGGTTGATCGTAGTGGATTATCTCCAGTTGATGTCAGCCGCCAGCCAGGGCGAGAACCGCGCCACCGAGATTTCCGAAATCTCCCGCTCCCTCAAGGCGCTGGCAAAAGAACTCCATGTGCCCGTTGTCGCATTATCGCAGTTGAATCGAAGCCTGGAGCAACGCCCGAACAAGCGTCCCGTCATGTCCGACCTGCGCGAGTCAGGCGCAATCGAACAGGATGCCGACCTGATTCTTTTCATCTATCGGGACGAGGTCTATAACCCGGAGACACAGGATAAGGGAATCGCCGAAATCATTATAGGAAAGCAGCGGAATGGACCCATCGGCAAGGTCGATCTGACTTTCCTGGGCGAATATACCCGCTTCGAGAGCTACGCCAAATCAGGACATTATTAAGACTGCCAGTCGACAATCTTTCGCTACTGTCAGAATAAGCTTTCAGAAGTGTAGGTCCGGCTCTGCCTGATGACCCAAAATTTGTTGAGCAGAGTTGGAGCTACCACCAAGAGTCAGGAGGTGCCGCGGGCATTGCCGGCGATCGCATTTACAACACCTCGGTAGCATAATCCGCCAGCCTGGAACGCTCGCCGCGCTGCAATGTTACATGCCCGTTGTGATTCCATCCCTTGAACCGGTCCACCACGTAGGTCAACCCGGAACTTCCCTCCGATAAATAAGGCGTATCTATCTGCGCGATGTTACCCAGGCACACGACCTTGGTGGCAGGGCCGGCGCGGGTGATGAGCGTTTTCATCTGCTTGGGCGTCAGGTTCTGCGCTTCGTCAATTATCAGGAACTTATTGATGAAAGTGCGCCCGCGCATGAAATTGAGCGATTTTATCCTGATGCGGGAACGGATCAGATCGAGCGTTGCCGCTCGTCCCCATTCTCCGGCGCTGCTATCCGTCTTGTTGAGTACATCCAGATTATCTTCCAGTGCGCCCATCCAGGGAGTCATCTTTTCTTCCTCCGTGCCAGGCAGAAACCCGATGTCTTCACCTACCGGCACCGTCACGCGCGTCATGATGATTTCGGAATACACCTTGTGCTCCAGCGTCTGCATCAGCGCCGCCGCCAGTGTAAGCAGCGTTTTGCCCGTACCGGCCTGTCCTAGCAGGGTGACAAAATCAACTTCGGGGTTCATCAGCAGATTGAATGCGAAATTCTGCTCACGGTTCCGCGCCGTGATGCCCCAAACATTGTTTTTTAGATGAGTATAGTCCTTCAGCGTTTGCAGAACGACTGTTCTCCCGCTGATCTCCCTGACCTGCGCGTAAAACGGTTTGTCATGCTCCAGATAAACGAATTGATTGACTACAAAGCTGCCGGCAAGGGGGCCGGTCACACGATAAAACGTCTGTCCCGACTGCTGCCAAGACTCCATGTCCTTGTCGTGTCTATCCCAGAAATCCTGGGGCAATTCCTGGATGCCTGAAAAGAGGACATCGGTGTCTTCCAGAACCTTGTCATTGAAATAATCCTCGGCCGCCAGCCCCAAGGCCCGCGCCTTGATGCGCATGTTGATGTCTTTGGAAACCAGTGTGACAACGCGATTCTGGTGGGTATCGTGCAAAAACTTGACTGCGCCGATAATCTGGTTATCCGCGCTGCCGCTTGCCAGATATACCGGCAGAACGTTTGTGATCGCCTGCGTCTGCAGGAACAGCCTTCCGGTTGCATTCTTTGTGCCATGCGGTTGTAAGGGAATGCCTTCGTCAATATCGGTTATCGCACTGCAGACGATTTCGTCCAGAAAGCGGCTGGCTTGGCGAGCATTGCGGGCAACTTCCGACATCCCCTTCTTGTTGTTGTCGAGTTCCTCGAGCGTGGTCATCGTGATGTAGATGTCATGCTCCTGGAAGCGGAACAAGCTGATGGGGTCATGCATCAACACATTGCTGTCGAGTACGAACAGCTTGGGCATCAGGCGGGTGACGGGAGCGATGGAAACAGATGACTTGGAAGCCGAAGAATTCGGCTTTCTAGGGCTCATGACTCTCGCTTGGCAGGGTTTTCACAAACTCCAGGACTTCCTGGACATGCCCGGTCACTTTGACACTTCGCCATTCGCGCCGCAGTATCCCTTTCGTATCGACCACGAATGTGCTCCGGTCGATGCCGCGAACCTGCTTGCCGTACATGTTTTTCATCTTCATCACACCAAATAGATCGCAAACTGTCTCGTCCGTGTCGCTCAGTAACTCGAACGGAAAATTCATTTTCGCCTTGAATTTCTCGTGGGACTTGATGTTGTCACGCGAGATGCCTACGATGTCGCAATCAACGGCGGCAAATTCGGTATAAGCATCGCCGAATTCCTGGCCCTCGGTTGTGCATCCCGGCGTGTCGTCCTTGGGGTAAAAATAAATTACCACGTTTTTTCGGCGGGCTGCGGATAAACGAAATGATTTGTTACTGGTCGAAGGAAGCTCAAAATCGGGAACGGGTTGATTTAGCATTTCAGTTCTCAGTGATTACTCGCGATATCATGTTAGCAAAAAAAGCATGTAAAGTTGCAAGGAACAGACACTTTTGATTTAACAGCGCTCATCGATTTTTGACCATTTTTTTGCCAGATTTTCAGCAGTAGATGGAGCTTAGCATGGATAGAGTGAAGCACAACCTGTTAGGACAGACCCCTTACGGCTTGCACCCTTGTCCATCTCGAGGCTGAATTTGAATCATGCAAAGCCGGGCTGAAAATGATGTAATCAAAGTTGCCCTCGCACCGCATCGGCCCAGCAGTTGGGAGTTTCGAACAAGCGCACTTGCTCCAGCCTGAGATGATTGCCATAGCGATCCTGGTATGCTTCATCAAGTATGTGGAAAGCGGCCAGAGCCAGATTTTCCGCCGTGGGTGGCGTAGCCAGCACTACGGTTTTATGGTCTTCCAGAGATTGGAGGAATTGCAACAACTTGTGGTCTTCCGCATATACAAGGAATGCGTGGTCCCATTTATCCACCAGCACCTTTTTCGCGATGCGTTTGACCTCCGAATAATCCATGACCATTCCTTGCTCGGAGACGTCGCGCTCAGTGATAATTTCACCTGACAGGGTGATTTCTATAGCGTAGCGGTGACCGTGCAGGTGTCGGCACTGGCTCTTGTGAGAGGGTATACGATGGCCGGCATCGAATTCCAGCCTGCGTGTAATTAACATTATTGGGATTGTAACATTGCAGCAAATTTCCAGACGATTGGATGTCGCAGACCATAGCCGCGATATAGCCGGGATGACCTACGTATACCCCGTTGTGTCGCGCCGTGCCGGGGGCGTGTCGATCGGAATCAATCTTAATCCGAACAATGCATGCAACTGGCGCTGTATCTATTGCCAGGTGCCGAACCTCACACGAGGTGCCGCTCCGGTGATTGACCTGGCGAAACTCGAAGCCGAGTTGCGGGCTTTGTTGTATGAAATCGTCCATGGCGATTTCATGCAAAGGCAGGTCCCGCCCGAAGCCAGGCGCATCAACGATATCGCTTTGTCCGGCAATGGTGAGTCGACGAGCGCCAGGGAATTTGAGCAGGTCATCGAGTTGCTCGGACGGGTAAAAGCGGATTACGATCTGCCAGAAGCGCTTAAGCTGGTATTGATCACAAATGGCAGCCTGATAGATCGCACGAGCGTTCAGCGCGGGTTGGCCCGAATGGCAATACTCAACGGCGAAGTATGGTTCAAGCTGGACAGTGTAACCCGCGAGGGGAGACAGCTTATCAATAACACGCGGATGGGTTTGAAAAAGATGCGTAGCAATCTGCAACTGTCTGCATCCTTGTGCCCCACGTGGTTGCAGACCTGCATATTTCAAATCGACGGGATGCCACCCGATAGAAATGAATCCGAAGCGTATTTGAGATTTATCGAGGAATTCCTGAGCGAGGGTGGGGTACTCAAAGGTGTGCTTCTGTATGGCCTTGCGCGTCCGTCCTTGCAGCCGGAAGCACCGCGGCTCACGAAGATCAGGCAGGAGTGGATGGAAGCATTTTCGGAACAAATAAGACGCCGGGGACTCGCTGTAAAGCTGAATCCATAAGCTTGAATTTTTCTCCTTCCTCTTCCTGATTCTCCGATAAAGCTGGGCGATTGCCGGGCAGTTTCCAGTATCGTCCTACTGCTTGGCCTTGGATGCTTTCTTCAGGCTCTTGTACAGCTCAGGATTCTGGCTTTTCAGTAATGCCGCAACAGCCAGATCGTCTTTCTTGATCTTGGTAAGATCAATGTGCTCGATATGCACCAGCCGTACCAGTTCTCTTACCGGTCTGGGCATATTTCGTCCACTCTCATAACGGGAGCCACCGCTTTGGGTGACACCGACCTTGCTCCAGAAATCATGCTGATTGAGACCCAGTTTGCGTCGAATTTCACGAGGATTGGATATTTCTTCGAAGAGTTTCATTTGGGCAGTCTCGACAGGTTATGTAGTTAGAATAGGAGGCTTTTATGTTATAGGAGTATTGCACATACATAAATTTAATTTGTTTTTTTATTCTATGCAAGTATTAAGAAACCCCTGAATCAGTCGGGTTTTCCCTGAATTT
>DATEEZ010000238.1:0-9035 GCA_035280905.1 Nitrosospira sp. | reverse complement strand
GGTGATGACGACATGGGCAAAAAAGTCGGCAAGTGTGATCGAAGCAGCGTTGATGCTGAGGGGTTCATTGGCAAACTCGATACCCTTAATATCAACGCTTCGCCAACGCATGAGGTTAGTTGCGTCCACCTTGTCCAGCATACTGAAATTGGTGAGCCTCCCATCCCCACTCACTTCCACTTTTAACAGCGCTGCCTTTTCCTTTTTCCCCTGCACCGGCTCCAACCCCCTCTGCCCCTTCGCATTCTCCGCTTTGATATTGCCGCGGAAGGATAACGCGCCACGCGAGAACAGCACGTTCAGCCGGTCACCTGCCCAGCCTTGCAATGCAACAAGGTCAACATCCTTGGCATCTACCGCCAGATCTGCCGCAAGCGGCGCCCAGGCAAGGGAACCTTTTGTTTCCAGGTTGCCTGTTTTGTTTACTTCCGCCTTGAGCTCGAGTTGGGATGGCACTGCACCGCTGAAGTCGATCTGGTTAACCGCCAGGTCCAGGGTGTTGACTACCATTGGAGCCACGTCCGGCAAAGCGGCATCTTCAAAGCGAAGCGCGGCGTCCGCCAGCTTGAAGCTTCCAAGTTTTACCGCCCATGGCTTGCCTGCCTCCGCTTTGACAGAAGGAGGGGTAGAGGATTGCGACGCCTTCTCCGCCCTGTCTGTCGGCGTAAAAAGCTTGGCAAGATCGAGCCTCCCATCTTTATGGCGTCGCAACGAGGCATTGAAGCGATCCAGTGTAGCAGCGCCGAGGGTGATGTTCTTCTGTCCGGCATCGACCACGATCTCATCCAGTGTAAACTTCGGCAGGCTGAGTGTAGGTTCGGCGTTGCCTTCCGGCACCACAGCAATTTCCGACAGGACCACGGCAACTCGCGAAGGCTTCACCGCATTCAGGTTTATTTCAGTCAGTTGGAGGTTGAACTCGCCGAGCGTGGCAGCGTACGGCACCTCCACCGAGTGATTCTCCACTTTCAGTTTCTTTAGCGCTGCATTGCCTGTGAGAACCATGGCTGGCGACTGGCCATCGACCTGGGTAAACATCAACAGCAGCTCGCTATCAAAATAACCGGAGAGAAGGCGAATACCGACTGGAATGGGCGAATACTCGTCTATGCGGGTTAGATCCACATCGCTCAACCTGATCTCAAGGGTCGCTTCACGATTTTTGGTAAAAGGCCGCAGCTTCCCGCTGAGATTGAACGGAGCACCGTTCACCTTGGCGCTGAAGCTCGGTTCCACCCATGCCTCCTCCGCGCTTTCGAAATTGGCGATGAAAGGCACACCGATTTGAATGTCGGATATCTCCTGCTGACTTTTTTTCACATGGTCGACGAATTCGAAGCGGCCGTCTTCGATAACAATATTCTGTACCGAGAACATGCTCTTGCCGCCCTCTTCTTTGGGTCGTTTCATGAAGTCTTCTATCAGGTCGGTTATATTGAACCGCTGCTGTGCTTCACGAACGAGGCGCACAGCCGGCCCTTTGAGCGAAACCGAACTGACCACGGGGGCGCGATGAGCAATAGAGGAAATGCTCAGGTTGAGGTACAGTTCGTCAAAGGAAAAAAGATTCTTGTCTGCGTCTGCGCTTGCCTCTTTTTCGCCTATTCGAAAACCACGGACCGTTAACTCCAGCGTATACGGCTGAATATCGATCGACTGTACAGTAACGGGGCGGTGCAGAACGTCCGATAAAGCCGCTTCCAGCTTCGCCTTGGCATATCCGGGCAACCAGAAATAACCGAGCAGACCGAACAGGATAATTATCCCGGCGAAAACACCCAGACCGATTATGAAACGGCGATGGCGGGTGAAGCGATGCAAGAGCGTTGTGAGGGAAGACATGAATGAGAGATTTCGGAAAGTAGCTGCCCGGTGCGCAAAAGAGTAAAAGGGTGTAGAGGCTTCAACCTCTCTTGGACATGAACTTCTTTCTATGCATGACTTTACGCTGCGGAGAAAAACGGGTCAATTGCGACCGGAAATCATCGCGGTGAGCCGTGCGGCTGTGGCGGAATGAGCCGGAAAGTAATGATCACCAGGAGCGCAAACAACATATACGCCACCAGAAACACCCATTCCGGAAATTGATAGAACAGGATGCTGTGCAGCCAGCGCTCGATGAAACCTGTCTCGGTCGGCCTGCCGCGCAGAGTATCTTCCAGCCATGTCAGTGGGCATATCACGCCAAGAAGGGACTCAGTAGTAACGTACAGGATAGCGGCAAGATGGGCAAAGCGGAACCTTCGATTTCGCACAAAGCCCATCCCCATCCAGTGACCTATCCAGATCAGCGGAAGACTGCCAACGACAAACAGCACGAACAGAAAATGAATGACTAGGACGATATCGGCCATCAGTTGAACAGGTTTGCGGACTGATTCAATCCGAAAATAACAAAAGAATAAAGATATTCTATTAGGTTATTTCTGGATATTCGCGCCAGTCGGTATAGTGTTGCGCTTATAGAAGAGACAGGAATAAGGTATGAAGATTCGCAACCTGGATCTGTCAGGTAATCCGATCAATGTCGAACATCAGCAATTGGGGCTTCCTCCCGTCGAGGAACCGGTCTCCCACCCCGGGTCTCACCCGCTCCTTCACGCGGCCGCCTGGTTTGCCGTTGTGGTATTGATTGCATTGATCCTTTTTCTGGCCGGTCGTTTTTTTATTTCCAATGACTGGTTCGGGGGGTGGCAGATTATTAGCGAAACCCTGAGCAGCAGCATTTTCTGGAATGCTGCGATAGTCGGGTTCTTCGCCCAGGTCGTGGATGGCGCCCTGGGAATGGCCTATGGGGTAACAGCCACTACCTTCCTGCTTGCCTCGGGCGCCACACCCGCGGTAGCCAGTGCCAGCGTCCATATCGCCGAGATTTTTACCACCGGCGTTTCCGGCATTTCTCATGTCAAGTTCGGCAACGTAAACAAGGATTTGTTCATACGGCTGCTCGTGCCCGGCATCCTTGGCGGGATCCTGGGAGCGGTGTTGGTGACGCAGGTCGACGGCACCCTGTTCAAGCCCTATGTTTCCGCGTATCTGTTGCTGCTGGGAATCTACATTCTGAGCAAAGCGTTCCAATCCTTGCGGCTGCGCAAGAATCCCCCGAAGCATGTGGGAAAGCTCGCCCTGTTCGGCGGATTCGTCGACGCGGCGGGAGGAGGCGGATGGGGACCGGTGGTAACATCCACGCTGGTGAGCACGGGAAACGATCCGCGCACGACCATCGGTTCCGTCAATTTTGCCGAATTCTTCCTGACGCTGACTGGAGCCGCCGTTTTCACATTACTGATGGAAACCAATACATGGCCCATCATCGTGGGGCTGGTTTTCGGAGGTTTGTTCGCTGCGCCGTTTGCGGCAGTTCTATGCAAAAAGCTGCATGCGCGGACTCTGCTCATACTCGTAGGCACGCTTATCATTATTACCAGTCTTTATAATCTGTACCGGGCGCTCGGAGGCTAGCGTAAGGAACTTAAAAGTAAGGACTGGAAAATAAATGTAGCTCCCGCACCTCCCGATACCGCAATTCCCATCCCCTTCGCTGCAGGCACCGGGAGATTTCGACGGATTGAGCTTGGGGAACACCTAGAGCAAAGGTCCGACCATCGATTCGAGCTTGCTCTCACTGAGGCGGCCAAGCTTGCTGCCGATCATTTTACCGCTCCGGTCAATCACCGCGGTAAAAGGAAGGGCACCTTGAATGTTTCCTGCAGCCGCTGCGATCTGCATCGCTTTCATATCCCCCACCAGCACCGGATAATTGATGCCCATTTCCTTGCTGAAGGCCGCCGCACGTTCTTTCTGATCCACGGCAATACCTATAAACGTCACCCCTTTATCACGGAACCTTTCCTGAAAAGCGATAAACTCCGGAATTTCCTCGCGGCACGGCGCGCACCAGCTCGCCCAGAAATTCACCACCATTACTTTTCCCCGCCATTGTGAAACAGGCTGGATATTCCCTTCAAGATCGGGAAAGCTTGCCGCCAGTATCGCTTCGGCACCTTTAGTTGCGGTGGCGACGTCAGGAGCAGACGTCACATCTTTGCTCCCCAATTGACCGCGTAATAAAAATCCTGCCGCCACAGCAAGTATGGCAACGCCTGTGTACAACAATACCTGTTGCAATTTTGTCATTGTTATTCCTGAGAAAAATATACTTCAAAATCCCTGCCCCACACTTACCTCGTGGGAGAGCCCTCGCCGGTTTCGCACTCGGGATAAATCGCTTCGCCAGGAGCTAGATCAGCACGGCATTAAGTATTTTCAGAAAACTCTCTGTGTCCTGATAACCTATGATTTTGACGTTGGGAACTTGACGCCCCTCTTTGTCCATGAAGAGAATGGCCGGAGGCCCGAACAGCTTGAAGCGCTTGAGAAGCTCCATGTCCTGGGGCGTACCGGCAGTGACATCAACCTGCAGCAGCACAACATCTTTCAATCGCGCCTGGACAACCGGATCGGTGAAGGTGAAACGCTCCATTTCCTTACAGGAGATGCACCAGTCTGCGTAAAAATCCAGCATTACGTATTTGTTTCTCGACTGGAGTATCTGCTGATCCAGCTCCGCTACCGACTTCACTCTTTGGAACGCCAGATGCTCGTCTGAGTCGATACCGTCCTTTTTTATCCCTTCTATCTTAGCCGCTGAAATGCTCAGCTTTGAAAGAGGTTGCAGGACATCGCGGCTGCCGGAAAACACGCCGATAAGCAAGGCAATACCGGTCAGCAGGGCAATCATGCCCACCCCCTTGAGGAATTTCTGAAAACCGGAGGCACCCGGCCGAAGCGGGTCAACCGCATGCAGGTAAATGGCCGACACGATCAACAGAGCGGCCCATAGCAGCATATGCACCACGGCGGGAATCACGGGGGATATCAGCCATATTGCCACCCCGAGCAGCAATACGCCGAACGACTGCTTGACTCCCTCCATCCAAGGACCTGCTTTCGGCAACAGGGCGCCGGCGGAGGCGCCCAGCAACAGCAAGGGCAGGCCCATGCCCAGCGCCATGGCGAAGAGTGCCGAGCCCCCGAGCACCACATCCCGGGTCTGGCTGATGTACAGCAGCGCGCCTGCAAGAGGCGCTGCTACACACGGCCCGACAATCAGTGCGGACAAAGCACCCATGCCGAATACGCTGGTCAGGTGTCCGCCTTTGAGGTGCCCAGCTTCTTCCGAAATCTTGCTCTGAAAAAAGGTGGGAAGCTGCAGCTCATAGAATCCGAACATGGAAAATGCGAGCGTCACAAAGATCAGTGCGAATGCGCCAAGTACCCAGGCGTTCTGAAGGGCTGCCGACAGCATTGCGCCGGAAAGCCCTGCTGCCACCCCCGCAATAGCGTAGGTAATGGCCATTCCAAGCACATACGCCAGGGCCAGGATAAATCCACGCTGCTTGGTAACGTGCTGCCCCCCTTTGGCGATAATGCCGGACAGAATGGGGAACATGGGAAATACACAGGGAGTAAAGGAGAGAAGCAGGCCGATACCGAAGAAGCCGGTGAGAATCAGCCAGAAATCACCGGTCTGGAACATTCTCTCGATTTCCACCGATTCCGTCTCGATGGCGGCCGAACCGCCGTTCGACTGGAACAACTCGTCAGTGGCGTCAGCCCGTGCTCCAATGGAACCCGTTGCGGCAGACGCATTGCTGCTCACGGCATTGGCAACCGCACCAGCCGCCGCCTTTGCAACCGGCAGCGTCAGATCGATTACCTTGCTTATGGGCGCATAGCAGACACCGATGGGCTCGTTGCAACCCTGATAAGTGGCAACAAGAGTCAACTTGTCGGCCGATGTCGCGTTCCGCTTCAGGGAAATCATCGCTTCAAACGGCTCGTGAAAAACTTCAACCTCACCAAAGGTCACATCGCTTTTCATCTTTCCCCGCGGCAGGGAGATGTTTTCGACGGTGGTTCCGGGAGTCTGTGGTTTGAACGCAACTTTATCCTTGTAAAGATAATAGTTCTTCGCCGGCTCGAACTGCGCCACAAGCGTATTTGCATCCCGTACCTTAACCTTCAACTTGAAAGCCTCGTCAGGCGGCAGCAATTCCTGCTCCTCCTGACCCTGACCGAAGGTCGAACGCAGTTGCTGCAAGCCTGAAAGAAATCCGGAAGTTTTTCCTTCTTCCGCAAAGACGCTTGTGCTGAAAAAGCAGAGAAACAGCAGGAAATATCGGCTATATCGATTCAGGGGCATGACAACCAGATTCTCTTCAATTTTTATCCGGGCTCGACGTTTCGCCGGAAATCCAATGCAGGTATGCGGGCAATCCGCTGCTTATTGGGACAGCAATGATTTCAGGGAGTTCGTAGGGGTGCATGGACTTTATCAGGCGCTCCACAGAAGAATAATGCTGCGCAACCGTTTTAATAAAGACAGGCACCTCGACCCCGCTTTCCATTTTGCCTTGCCAGCGGTAGATGGAAGTACACTCGCCCTGTATGTTGACGCACGCAGCCAACCGTTCTTCGATCAGCTTGTGCGCAAGCGAGGCTGCCTGCGCTTTATCGGGAAGGCCGGTAATGACAAGTATGTATCCCGTTTCTGAATCGGTGCGGGGTTGGCGCGGTTGGGGCATCTGTTTGCTTCCATCGAAAATGGATCTATTTTACCTGTTTACAGTCTATCCCGCCGCGCGCAGGCACTCCGCGACAGTGGGATAACGCAGGTGTACGCGCAACTCCTGCTTGATCCGCATATTGGTCAGCCGTCGCGACTCCTGCATGAATGAAAGCATGCCGGGCGCGATACGACCTTCCGCCTGGGCGCGGGGAACGCGCGAAGGGCGCGGCAAAGCAAAACGGTCCGCTACCAGATCAAAATATTCGCCCATTTTCAGGTTTGAATCATCGCACGCATGGTAGACCCTCCCTGGTCGCGCATATCGGAGCGCAGCAACAACGATGCGCGCAAGATCGTCGGCATGAATATGATTGGTATAGCCGTCATCTTCCGGCGCCAGCACTGGCGCCCCCTCTCGCAGGCGTGCGAGCGGTAAACGATCGCCGGCGTAAATCCCGGGAACACGAAGAATCGAAACATTCACACCATTGCGTAGTCCCCAGTTGCGGACACGCCTTTCCGCATCCACCCGGCGCACTGCACGTTCGGTCAAAGGGTTGATGGCCCGCGTCTCGTTTACCAGAGCCCCCTGGCAGTCCCCATATACCCCGCTGGTACTGATGTAGATAAAGCGTTGTGGTAACATTGAGCGCTTCATTTTTGGTCGCCTTGTCAAGGCCGCCAGAAGGTGCGCAGTACGGGTGTCAGTGCGACCGCGGACAGGAGGCGGAGCAAGATGTAAAACGGCATGTGCCGCGCCTGCCAGTTTGTCAAGACTGTCGGGTATGTCGAGATCGCCGGACACGGGCGTAATCCCCAGCGAGCGCAGCGAAGCACATTGCTCCGGCCTCCGGCAGAGACCCAGCAAACGGTAATGCGTTAGCAGCAGGGGAGCCGCCCGTAGGGCGATATCACCGCAACCCACAATCAAGAGTGTTCGCTTTATCGTTTTCATGTTACTTGCCGACATTCCATTTTTATTTTTGCTGGATCATCCGTAATCGTAATCAGATGTCTCATCAAATTACCATCCAGCCGAGCGGGCATAGCTTCTTGGCCCAACCCGGCGAGACCGTTCTCCAGGCCGCGCTCAGGGAAGGTTTTCCGCTCCCCTACGGCTGCCGCAACGGTGCCTGCGGGACCTGCAAGGGCAAAATCATACAGGGAACAGTGGATTTCGGCAGCTACAACGAGAGCGCGTTGACGGAAACGGAAAAACAGGCCGGAATGGCATTGTTTTGCCGGGCCGTACCCCTCTCGGAACTTGTCATTGAATGTCGCGAAATCAGCGCCATAAAGGACATCAAAATCAAAATCCTTCCGTGCCGGGTACAGAAACTCGAACGAGCCGCACCCGATGTGATGATCATCTCCCTCAAGCTTCCGGCGAACGAACGATTGCAGTTCCTGGCCGGGCAGTATATCGACATCCTCATGAAAAATGGCAAGCGCCGCAGTTTTTCACTGGCCAATGCCCCTCATGACGATGAACTGCTTCAGTTACACGTGCGCAATTACCCGGGCGGCGCATTCGCCGAGCATGTGTTCACGCAGATGAAGGAAAGGGATATTCTCCGCTTTGAAGGACCGCTCGGCACGTTCTTCCTGCGCGAAGACTCGGACAAACCAGTCATCTTTGTCGCCAGCGGCACAGGGTTTGCACCGGTCAAGAGCATCCTCGAGCATGTATTTCACGGGCGCAATGCCCGCGGCCAGGAGCGGCAGATAGTGCTCTATTGGGGAAACCGCACCAGAGCTGACTTGTATGCGCCGGAATTGCCAGGAAGCTGGCAACAGGAACATGACAACTTTACTTTTATCCCCGTGCTATCGGAGCCGCTGCCATCTGACAACTGGAACGGAAGGACTGGCCTGGTGCATCAGGCCGTGCTGCAGGACTTCGACGATCTCAGCGGCTATCAGGTGTATGCTTGCGGCACGCCGGCAATGGTTGAAGCTGCCCACAGGGACTTCACTCGATTGCGCGGCCTTCCGGAAGAAGAATTCTTTTCAGACGCATTCACCACTTCAACCACTTTGGCAAGCCCGGCAAAAACGTGACGTTTTCTTTCTTTGCGCCTCTTCTCCCAACTCTCCAAAGCGAGATCAAGAATGGAACCGAAATTTAATGGGCTTCCGACATTATTCAATTCGCATTATTCAACCATTGTGACCGTTTCCAACTGCCTTACAGCCAGTTCCAACCCCTTGCCGTAATGATTTCTCGCCAGTTCTGGCTGCTCGAGCTTTTCATTCAGTTGTCCCAATGCAAGATGTGCCGCATACCCGGATTTGACCGACAAGCTCGCTTCAAGATAGCTCTGGGCCTTGCCCCACAGTTCGGCGTTGACGCAGAGTTTTCCCAGAGCAAGCAGCAGGGATGCATCATTGGAATGCCCTTCAAGCCATGCCTCGGCACGTTCTATCTGCCGCAGGGGATCGCTGCCGGCACATTCCGCATATA
>DATEEZ010000237.1:0-4223 GCA_035280905.1 Nitrosospira sp. | reverse complement strand
CAAGAACCCGGCGCACGATTGCCTCATGCTGCGCCGGGTCCTGCCCCAGGATAAGTACGCGCGCGCTTCCATCCAGCCGCCCCCGATGAAAAATGGGACCCCATTCCGTCCGAAAGTCATCTACAGGGTAAACGTCCTCGCTAGGGTAGTCCGACACCAGCCTGACAAACCGTTGTTTGTAATACCCGCGATCAAACGGAATAGCCATGGTTATTCCTCAGTAAACCTTTCGATCAGATATATCAGGGCGCTATCTCCATCTGCGCGAGCCTTACCGCGTAGTCTCTCGCACCTCTCGCGCCAGCTCCGTCATCTGGTCAAGAAGAATTTTCTTTTGATTTCCCAGCTCTGCATAACGTAAATACAACTGGTTCAGATCGCGGGTGTATTGCTCGATGCGCTCTCTCCGTTCCTGCTGCAGTCGAACCGTGTCGTCATAGCTTGGAGGCGGCCCCTCCTTTACGCCGCCCATCGCCGGTGGCCCCATAATAATCGGATGGATATCCTCTATCTCGCTGCGCCGCAGCTCCTGAATCATCTGGAATTGCTGGTACACGGCCTGCTGTTCCTGCGTCAGGTAGTTCAATGCCATCTCCATCTGGACCAGTCGCGGATCGGGTTTGGGAGCAGATATCGCACCTGGGCTTCGCGCAGCCTGAGCGAGAACTGAGCCTGCCACTCCAGAAAAAATTAGCAGCAGC
Organism: Nitrosospira sp.; assembly: GCA_035280905.1. Classification (GTDB taxonomy): domain Bacteria; phylum Pseudomonadota; class Gammaproteobacteria; order Burkholderiales; family Nitrosomonadaceae; genus Nitrosospira. Next base: position 3,522 of record DATEEZ010000237.1, on the reverse strand, counting down.
GCAAGGATGATGGGTTTCATGTTATCCGAGTATTCCTTCTGACTTCCTGACTACTACGAACTGCGAACCCCAGCGACGCGTGTTCAGCCTGGCCATCTCTGTCGATACTCTTTTGGCATTTTGTTCTGCTGAACCACATTCTACGCTGTCCGCCGTCATATCCATTGTGCTTAAATTAGGGAAGGGAAAGGCTTCGTCAGCAATTGCCTGCCGCTCCCCTCTTCAAAGATAGCACGTATAAACCAGTGTGGAGATTGTACGAGACGTAGCTCCATAAATGATGGATTGGTTTTCTCGACATAATATGTTTAGTGTTAAGCTTATTCCTGTTTCGCCGATCTCTGGCCGACCAACCATTGCGGGAGAAGATCATGCAGCTTTATTTGATACTCGCTATTGCTCTCGCCATTCTCGCTGTCGCATTCGCTCTGCAAAACGATATGAGTGTGACAGTGACGTTTGGCATATGGAGCTTCGACAGTTCGCTTGCCATGATGCTGGTGATTGCGGCGGGCATAGGAGCAACGATTTCAGTATTGCTCTCATGGCCCGGCTTCATCAAGAATCAATGGGTGAGTTCCCGCCTGCGCCGCCAGGTGAGCAAACTGGAGGAAGACAAGGCTGCCCTGGAGCAGCGTAATACGCAACTCGAGGAAGAACTGGCAAGGCTAACCCCTGAGCCCATCCCGGAACCGCCTCCGCGCTATCTTGGACTGAAATCGATGCTCCTCGGAAGCGATAAACCAAACGCAAGCGACTCACGTACCCTTGGCGATTGAGCCTGATCTCATCGCTTCCCAACTACTGCCGTAGAATGTCTATTGCATTCCCATGTCCGACTCCGATTCATATATAGAAGCCGAGCCGTCGTTTTTGCAGCCACCCTTGAAGGCAAAAAAAGGGAGAGGAGCGGTATCCAACCTTCAGGGGCGGTACGAGCAGTGGACGCGTGAAGCCATTGAGGACGGCTGGGGAAACAGCGGTATCATCGAAGCTGCCGGCAGAGACGGGGCAAAAGATGACCAGCCGGATACAGCTTTGGCGTGGAAGACCCAGATCATCGAAGAACATGCCAAATCCATACTCAGCCGTAATCAATCGCCGGATGTGCCGTTCAGCATTTCGCTCAATCCTTATCGCGGATGCGAGCATGGCTGCATCTATTGCTTCGCGCGTCCCACCCACAGTTACCTGGGCTTGTCGCCGGGACTGGATTTCGAAAGCAAAATATTCGCCAAGGTCAATGCGCCGGAGCTTTTGAGACGGGAGCTGGCAAAACAATCGTATGTGCCGGAACCAATCGCGCTTGGCGTCAATACGGACGCGTATCAGCCGTGCGAGCGCGACCTGCACCTGACACGACGTGTGCTGGAAGTGCTGCGTGAGTGCGAACATCCGGTCGCGCTAATTTCCAAGTCATCGCTGATGGAGCGCGATATTGATTTGCTCTCGGATATGGCCTCAAGACGGTTGGCTGTGGCCGCGGTGACAATCACTACTCTCGACCCCGCGGTTGCGCGCACGCTCGAACCGCGGGCAACCGCTCCGGCACGCCGTCTAAGGACCATTCGCACACTGACGGATGCTGGGATTCCAGTCGGAGTCAGCGTTGCGCCAGTGATTCCGTTTGTCACCGAACCCGATTTGGAACGCATACTGACCGCAGCAGCAGAAGCTGGAGCAATCAATGCGGGCTATGTCATGCTGCGCCTGCCCTGGGAGATCAGTCCGCTGTTCAGGCAATGGCTGGAAGTACATTTTCCTGATCGCGCTGCCCGGGTCATGAACCGCCTGCGCGACATGCGAGGCGGCAAGGATTACGATTCAAGCTTCGGCAAGCGCATGCGCGGCGAGGGTATCTGGGCAGACCTGATTCGACAGCGATTCGAAAAAACGGTGGAACGCCTTGGGCTCAGCGCCCATTCACGCCGATTCAAGGGACTGGATAGCTCGCGTTTCCGTCCACCTTCTGTCAGTCCAGCAGTTGTCCAATCACCCGCGACAGAAAACTTCACTGCAAAGCATAGGGAAACAAAGAAGGAAAAAGGGAAGCCAAACGACCAGCTTGAGCTTTTTTGACAGAATGCTTTCCAGGTTAGCAGTAGCAGAGCTTGGCTCAACACACCTTTACTCCCGGTCAGAGGCACTCTACTTCTTCACTGCCATGAAGATGTCGTCATACCCGCGGAAGCGGGTATCCATTTTTACCTGAAGATAAATGTGGATTTCCACTTTTGTGAAATGACGATTGTTACTTTCCACAGATTCCGCAGTGCTGATAGGTCGGGCTATGCCTGACAATACGTTTATCGCTCCGCAGAATCAACTTACTTCCCGAATCCGGCTCACTCCCCTTTTATTACGCTGTAGCCACGCCCGCTTTGCATCCTCAAGGCATTAAACCTCAGCCGGATCGAGCCGCATCCACAGGCACTTGCCCTTGCTTTCCTTTTCGATCATTTCCAACTGCCGATTGTGGGCTTCCAGTTCTTCAGCGTTGGCTGACAGGACAACCAGTTGCAAATCATGTAAATTGATATTGAGATCAAGCGGCGATGGCGCTTCGAGTTCCATGAGAAGGCTCTCCTGCCCCCGCGTCATAGCAAGATAAACTTCCGCGAGCAGTTCCGCATCCAGCAGCGCACCGTGCAGCGCACGCCGCGAGTTATCCACCTCGTACCGCTCACACAGCGCATCCAGGCTGTTCCTTTTACCTGGAAACAGTTCTTTCGCCATTTTCAGGGTGTCAGTAACCGAGCGGCAGCATTCGTCGAGAGCGGGCAAGCTGGCTAGCCCCAGTTCATGATCAAGGAATGCGACGTCGAAGGCTGCATTGTGCATAATCAGCTCGGCACCTTCAATGAATTCAAGCAGTTCATGCACCACCTCTGCGAATTTCCGCTTGTCCTGGAGAAATTCGGTGGTTATTCCATGCACCTGCAAAGCTCCATCCTCGATCTCGCGCTCCGGATTGAGATAATAGTGAAAGCGGCGGCCTGTCAATCGCCGGCTCATCATTTCCACTGCTCCGATTTCGATAATTCGATGGCCGAGCTTAGGCTCGAGCCCGGTCGTTTCGGTATCTATAAAAATCTGACGCATTGTCTATCCCGTTAATTCCTGTTACTCCTGTTCATCGCTACAGCTTTAACTCTTTTCCTCGTCGCCTTGCAGATAATAGTGCTACCCATCTAGTTTCTGGAAACACCCTGCAGCGCCGCCTGCACGCCGCGGTTGGCAAGCATGTCGGCATATTCGTTGCCATCATGGCCCGAGTGCCCCCGCACCCATAGCCATTCTATTCTGTGACGCTGCGTCAGCAGGTCGAGCTCTCTCCACAAATCATCATTTTTTACCGGCTTTTTATCGGCGGTACGCCAATCGCGCTTTTTCCAGGCGTGTATCCACTCGCTGATCCCCTTCTGTACATACAATGAGTCGGTATGCAGGCGCACTTCACACGGCTTGGTCAACGCTTCCAGCGCGCGAATGACGGCGAGCAGTTCCATGCGATTATTGGTG
>DATEEZ010000236.1:0-15224 GCA_035280905.1 Nitrosospira sp. | reverse complement strand
TAACAGGTCGCTCGGTTTCGTTTATCAGTTTCATCATCTGCTGCCTGAGTTTACCGCATTGGAAAACGTGGCCATGCCACTTTTGATCCGTCGCATGGTCAAGGCCAGCGCCTACGACAGCGCCCGCAAAGTACTGAAGCAGGTCGGTTTAGAGCATCGCCTGACTCACACCCCTGGCGAGCTCTCGGGAGGTGAGCGCCAGCGGGCTGCCGTGGCGCGTGCGCTTGTTACCCGGCCGGCGTGTGTGCTTGCGGATGAGCCCACGGGCAATCTCGACCGGCGAACTGCGGGAGAAGTGTTCGATCTGATGCTCGAGCTCAATCATAATGCTGGCGCGAGCCTTGTCATTGTTACACATGATCCCGATCTCGCCAGAAAGGCCGGGCGAATCCTGCATCTGGAGGATGGCGTCCTGGCCGCTGATGCGCAGACACTGGGGTCCGCGCGGGTTGTGTCCACCAAGCTTCCATGAGCTTCTATCAGTCTTCATCATGGCATTCCACGCTGAATGGCCGTAACGGTTTTGCTCTATCCGCTATCTCCATCCATTCCACTCATATTCTGCTCATTCTTCTGTCTGCGCCGTTTTGCGCGCTTGCGCCATTCATAAATCGCGAATAACCGCCAGCCGGCGCGCACTGCAAAATAGCCTGTTGAAGAAAGTAACAGAGCCAGCAGCAACATCCCGACCAGCAAAGGCTTGCCGAGCGATACGGCCCAGTCGATCAGGGCAGGCACCCACTCGCTGATGCTTTTATCCATGAGGTGCAATTCCACTTCCGACATGCCATTCGCCGTGCCTCCCGTTACAAAAGCGCCGATTTCGTAGGCAGCCACATAGATCGGCAGAATGGTAAAGGGATTGGAATAAAGTGTCGTTATGACTGCCACCGGAAGGTTGACTTTGAAGGCAACGGCAAATAACGCGGCAAAAAAGAACTGCACAGGATTGCTCCCGGGGATAAGACCGCTGAACAATCCCACTGCAAAGCCGCCAGCGACTGACCTCCGATGCAGGTGCCAGAGGTTATGATGTTGTAGCCGCTCCCCGAAAAGGGCAACAAACCGGTTGCGCCGGATGGTTTCGTGAGAAGGCAGGTACTTTTTGAAAAATTTTCGAAACACAGGGGTGGATGGAATATATACGGGGCCAAGGAACTCAGGATAAACCCTCCGACTCGTCCAGTGGCAGGGTTCCTTGATACAAACATACACCACTTGGTCAACCGAAGCTACGGGCATATGAAATCATGCGTACGAGGGAAAAGACATTTATGGACGCAACGCTGTCACCTGCCCTGTCTGTTTTGTCCGCCGATTTCTATCCCGGATACTTCAGTCGCCTCTACGCTCTACCGATAGCGGGAAATCGCTGATGCTAATTTGTATTCTGGCATTTGTTGCCGGAGTAGTCCTGCTGCAACAGCAGGCGGTGCTGCCAACGCTTGCAGGTGCATGGGCGCTTTTCCCCGGCATGGTGTGCGGGATTCTGCTACTTCGCTGCCGCGCTCCTGTTTTTGCTCGCATTGGCAAGATGCTTTGGGTTTGCCTTTTCCTGGGGGTGGGTTTTTTCTGGGCGGCTGCTTTTGCGCAATGGCGCTTGAGCGACGTGCTTCCGCCCGAGTGGGAAGGGAAAGATATCCAGGTAATTGGCGCGGTTGCGGAGTTGCCGCAAATCGGCGAGAACAGTGTCCGCTTTATTTTCGATGTGGAGCAGGTGTTGACGGAAAGCGCAATCGTGCCTGCCCGCCTTTCTCTTTCCTGGTATAACGAGCGCGGAAGCCGCTTCGCGCCCAGGCTTTCAATACCTTCCCTCAACGCCGGGGAGCGCTGGCGGTTTACTATACGGCTCAAACGCCCGCATGGAACCGCCAATCCGCATGCTTTCGATTTCGAGCAATGGGCGCTGGAGCGCAACATTCGAGCCACAGGGTATGTGCGCAAGGATGACGAAAATATACGCCTGGAGAAAGTGATGGGGCGTCCCGCTTATCATGTCGAGCGTTTGCGCCAGAATATCCGAGGTAATTTCATTGCCGCGCTGCCCGCCCATGCTTATACAGGTATCCTGGTTGCGCTGGCGGTGGGGGATCAGCGCGCCATTCCGCCAGAGCAGTGGCAGATATTCACGCGGACCGGAATAAACCATCTCGTTAGCATATCCGGCCTTCATATCACCATCCTGTCGGGACTTGTATTTACGATTGCGTACTGGCTGTGGCGCAGAAGCTATCGTTTGACGCTGTGGCTGCCCGCCAGGAAAGCTGCAGTCGCGGCCGGGCTGATGGCGGCCCTCGGTTATACACTGCTGGCTGGTTTTGCGATTCCGGCTCAACGTACTCTCTATATGCTCGCCGCAGTCGCCGTTACCCTATGGCTCGGCCGTTCCATTGCAATGAGCGCGGTTTTGGCCTGGGCATTGCTTGTAGTTGTGGTTTTTGATCCATGGGCAGTACTTTCACCCGGCTTCTGGTTATCGTTTGGCGCCATCGCGGTAATCATGCTGGTTTCTGTCGGCCGCATCGGCAGGCCACACTGGCTGAGTGGGTGGGCAAGCGTGCAGTGGGCGATAACCCTGGGCCTGATACCTCTTTTATTGGCGATGTTTCAGCAAATATCGCTGGTTTCCCCTGTCGCCAATGCGGTGGCGATTCCACTGGTGAGTCTTGTCGTGGTGCCGCTAACCCTGTTGGCGACCCTGCCGCCCCTCGATTTTCTGTTGATACCGGCGCATGCGGCGCTGGGCAGTTGCATGATTGTGATGGAATGGCTGAGCGATGCGCCTCAGGCAGTCTGGACTCAGCAAGCACCTCCTTTCTGGACAGTAGTCGTGGGAACGGCAGGTATTTTCTGGATGCTGTTGCCCGGCAGGTGGGGTTGGCGGCTCGGCATCGGTTCCGGTTTTCCCGCTCGCTGGCTCGGCCTCGTCGCGCTACTGCCGATGTTCCTGTTGCCTCTCCCAAAACCAGAGCAGGGAGAACTTTGGTTGACCGTGCTGGATGTCGGTCAGGGACTAGCGGTATTGGCGCGTACGGAAAAGCACGCGCTGCTCTATGATACCGGTCCTGCCTTTACGTCCGAAGCCGATAGCGGTAGTCGCACCGTCGTTCCTTTTCTCCGGGGGGAAGGGGTAAGGCATCTCGATGCAATGATCGTGACACATTCCGACTCGGATCACAGCGGCGGAGCGCTATCCGTGCTGCAAGCAGTGCCCGTGGGCTGGCTCGTCTCATCGTTGCGCGACGGTCACCCCATACAACAGAGTACTCTCAACAGTCATCGGTGCAGGGCGGGACAGTCGTGGGAATGGGATGGCGTTCGCTTCGACATGCTTCATCCGATGGAAGAGAGCTACAATAATCTTCGCCTCAAGAGCAACGCCTTGAGTTGCGTGTTGAAAATTACCACTCCGCACGGTAGTGTGCTTCTGCCGGCAGATGTCGAGAAAAAATCCGAGTATCAGTTGCTCAAGCGTTATGGGGAGGCGCTTTCCTCAACGGTATTGATCGCTCCTCATCACGGAAGCAAAACTTCTTCTACGGAAGAGTTCGTGCGCAGGGTGAACCCGCGGCTGGTAGTATTCACCGTAGGTTACCGCAACCGTTTTGGCCATCCAAAGGAGGAAGTCGCAGAGCGCTATCGATCGGCTGGAAGCAGATTGTTGCGCAGTGACGCCGATGGCGCGATATTGCTGCGTTTTGCCGGCAATGACCTTGCGGTGGAGCGATGGCGCGCGCGACGGATGCGTTACTGGCACGATTCAACAGCATTTTAACCAGAAATAAAGCAATTATAAAAGGATATGAGGGCGCAGTTGAAAAACGCTGCTCCAGTACTTACTACACTCGTTCCATGAGCGCTTCCTCTCTCATTCCCGGAAAAGTGGACGAATCTTTCTGGCTCCAATCCCCAGGTTCAATCTTTTCCCTGGAAGAAATCGACTTGGTCCGGCGGGCACGGGATTTTTGCGAACCGCTCTATACGGATAAAAGCCTGCCTAACGGTGAACCGCTCTGTTCGCACGCAGATGGACTCGCGGCGATTCTCGGCGGATTGCGGGTAGACAGCGATACGCTGGCAGCAGGAATGCTTCATGCCGTTCCCGGGTATCTGGAGGAGTATGAAGAAAAACTGGCAAACGCTTTTGGTTCAACGGTCGCTCACCTCGTGGAAGGCGTGAGACGCGTCGGTCGAATTCAGGCATTGCGATCAGGAAGCGCGGATAGTATCGGGAGCGGCAGCGCGCAGGTTGAAGCATTGAGAAAAATGCTGCTCGCGATGGCGGAGGACATTCGGGTCGTAATCATTGCACTGGCCGACCGGTTGCAGACGATGCGCTACGTCGCTGCCAGCAATATTGCTGGAAGATGGGAGGCCGCTGAAGCCACCCTGAACATTTTCGCGCCTCTCGCCAATCGACTGGGGTTGTGGCAAGTGAAGTGGGAACTGGAGGATTTATCGTTTCGGATCACTGAACCTGAACGCTATAAAAGAATCGCAACGTTGCTGGAGGAGACCCGTCGCGGCAGGGAACAATATATCGCACAGGTGGTTGAGAAGTTGCAAAGTGAACTGCAGCAGGCTGGGATCAAGGCTCAAGTCACAGGACGTCCCAAGCACATCTACAGCATTTACAGAAAAATGAAACGCAAGGGGGTGGACTTCAAGGAGATCCAGGACACCCGTGCCGTTCGCATTCTCGTAGACGAAGTCAGGGATTGCTACGCGGCGCTGGGGTTGGTGCACAACCTTTGGGTTCCGATCCCCAAGGAGTTCGACGATTATATTGCCAAGCCGAAAAGCAATGACTACCGGTCACTGCATACTGCCGTAATCGGTCCGGAGGACAAGGTGGTTGAGGTGCAGATCCGGACCCATGAGATGCATCGTCATTCTGAGATGGGTGTCGCTGCGCATTGGCGCTACAAGGAAGGTGCAAAGCGCGACGCGCGGTATGATGAAAAGATCGCCTGGTTAAGGCAGATACTGGAGTGGAAGAATGATGTCGAGGATGCGGGAGAACTGGCTGAACATTTCAAGGTTGCGCTGTTCGAGGATTCGGTCTATGTACTGACGCCGCAAGGGAGGGTGATCGCACTGCCCAAAGGATCCACCCCCGTGGATTTTGCTTACCATGTGCATAGCGACCTGGGGCACCGCTGCCGGGGCGCCAAAGTGGATGGCGTCATGGTGCCCCTCGACTACCGCCTGCAAAACGCGCAAAGGGTGGAGATCATTTCGATCAAGCAGGGTGGGCCCAGTCGCGACTGGCTCAACCCCGCCCTGGGTTATATCAGAAGCCAGCGCGCCCGAGCGAAAATCAGGCAGTGGTTTAGCAGTGAGGCGCGCACCGCTTCCATCACCCAAGCCCGGGCTTTGGTGGAAAAGGAACTGCAGCGTCATGGCATGACTGCGATGAGCCTGGATAAGCTTGCAGCCGAGTTCAAGTTTGCCAGACTTGATTCCTTTCTTGCGGCCGTCGCTCGGGGTGATATCAGCGCACGTCAGTTATCGGCATTTTTGAACGGAGAGACCGAACCTGGCCTATCCGTCCCCGAAGCGCCATTCATCAAAAAGCAGACCCTGACTGCAGAACCGCAAGGAGGCGTACTCGTCGTCGGCGTCGACAAGCTGCTCACAACACTGGCAAGGTGTTGCAAACCTGTGCCGCCTGATCCCATCATTGGTTTTGTCACCCGCGGGCGGGGAATCACCATCCATAGGGCAGGTTGCGCCAATGTGTCTCGCTTGGCCGGCGAAAGCGCAGCGCGCCTCGTTAGTGCTCAATGGGACTCGTCCAAGGATGCGAGTTACGTTGTGGAGGTGGAGATTCGGGCCCGGGACCGGCAAGGATTGCTGAACGACATTTCGGGCATCCTGTCACGGGAAAAAATTGATGTTGTTGCTACCCGGGCCCATAGCCGCGACCTTAACGCGACCATGCAGTTCGTGATCAGGATTGCCAACGCGGATCAATTGCGGCGTGTTCTCGGGCTGATAGCAAGCGTACCCGGAGTCATATCCGCATTACGGAAATGAGCGTAATTCAAATCTCAATGACGCCCTGTCAGCACTCCGATACTCCGCACAGCAATTGATCGCAGCCAGACCAATGGCAGCAGGTTCGCTCGCAACTCCCCCAACAGATTGAGTCAAATGGCCAGGGAAGACACGTGCGATCATCATGCACCGTGCAGCCCTCTCCCGGTGGGGTGCACGGCCGCTGGGAGCAGGCCGTTCCATCAGGGCGGCAGCAACGCTGCGACCAGCCGCTGGATGGGTTGCACTCACAACTTCCGCATACCGGCGGCTGTGACAGGCAGCCGCATTCTACCCGGCAGAGTCTGATGCATTGAGCATGTTCTCTGCCTGTTAGGCCCTCGCAACCTTGCTGACATTCATCGATGCAGTCAAGATCACAGGCTTGCAGTCTTACCATATCAGTTTTATACAGCCTCCTGGCAGCAGCACCTGCCGTTGCCCGGTAATTTGTGCTTGTCCTGTAAACCGAGCATTCGGCGGTAAAACCTGGCATCTTCATTGTGCTCATCGTTCCTCCATGCAGGTATGGATGCGGGGGCAGACAATACGTTTATAGACCGCCACGCAACAAAAGCAAGTGCGTATAAAAGTTGTTGCGGGGGCTTAACGGCCGGGTTCAGGCTTCTCCCACCGCCGCTTGCTACCGGTATGCTTATCTTTTCGCACAGCCGATGCCGGAGATTTCCCTACTCCCCTATCTTTTATAATCCCTCATTCTCTTCCTTGACTTTGCCTTTTTTTTTAACTACAGTGGGTAAAAGTGGGTAAAAGTGGGAGACGATTTTTCTGTAGTTTTCCTCCGTAAAGTAAAAAAGGGGAGCAATGTTTCGCGGTGGGACACCTGTCAGTCTGGATAACAAGGGTAGACTCGCCGTGCCTGCAAAATACCGGGAGACGCTTATATCCCTCTGCGCAGGTCATTTGATTGTCACTGCCGACCCATCCAAGTGTTTGTTGATTTACCCTCAGCCCGTATGGGAGCCCATAGAGCAAAAGCTCAACAGTCTTTCCAGCTTTAATCCGCAAACCCGCAGCTTGCAGCGTCTTCTCGTTGGCAATGCCTGCGATGTGGAGATGGATGGAGCGGGTCGCGTTCTTGTGCCTCCTCCTTTGCGGGCGTTTGCGGGTTTGAACAAAGAGGTGGTTCTGGTGGGACAGGGTGCGAAATTCGAGCTGTGGGACAGCGAAAAATGGAATCTGCAGATGGAGAATGCGCTCGCATTCAGGGACGGCATCCCCGAAGAACTCGAAGGTTTCTCCCTGTAATTTTGTGACTGAGGCAGGGACGCATACGGCAGTCCTGCTGCATGAAGCGGTGGATGCACTGGCAGTCCGGCCGGACGGGATATATGTGGATGGAACATTTGGTCGGGGTGGTCATAGCCGATTGATACTGGAGCGCTTGGGGAAGAAGGGAAGACTGATCGCGTTCGATAGAGACCCGGCTGCCTGTTCAGTCGGACGGAATTTTGGGGACGAACGCTTCTGCATGGTTCACAGCAGTTACTCCAGGTTACAGGAGGTGTTGCGGCAGTTGAATGTCGGCCAGATCGATGGGGTGTTACTGGATCTGGGCGTGTCATCACCGCAACTCGAGGACGCGACACGCGGCTTCAGTTTCAGTCTGGAGGGACCGCTCGATATGCGCATGGATACAACACAGGGGCAGACAGCAGCTCAGTGGTTGGCTTCGACGTCCGAAACCCAGTTGGAAGAGGTGATAAAAGAATATGGCGAAGAGCGGTTTGCTAAGCAGATTGCAAGAGCGATTGTTAAGGCTAGAGCGCGACAACCCCTCATCACTACTGGTCAACTTGCCGCGGTCGTGGCAGCGGCCATACCCGCGCGTTCGCGTGAGTCTAAACAAAATCCGGCGACGCGTACCTTTCAGGCCATCCGGATTTACCTCAATCAGGAGCTTGAGAGGCTGTCGCTTGCCTTACCGCAATGTGTCGAGATGCTGAAGACGGGTGGCCGGCTGGTCGTCATCAGTTTTCACTCTCTGGAAGATAGAATCGTGAAGCGCTTCATGCGTGAGGGGGCGAACCCAGACAAGCTGCCGAAGCACCTGCCGCTGCGCGCCGACGAGGTGCAACGTCTCAGCAGGGCAAAACTGCGGGTAGTTGGAAAGGTCGTACGACCCGGCCTGGCGGAGGTCGAATGCAATCCTCGCGCCCGCAGCGCGGTGATGCGTGTGGCGGAGCGTATAAACACCACTTAGCGGAATCTCGTTGCGCGTTTTTGTTTGTGCGCGTTTTTGTTTGATGAGAGGTCGATGTGATCCGAATAAATATTTTGTTGACCTTAATTCTTATCGCTTGCGCGCTGAGTGTTGTGACTTCACAGCACAAGGCGCGCAAGCTGTTTGTGGGACTGGAAAAGGAGCAGCAGCTGGCGAGACAACTGGCGGAGGAATGGGGGCAGTTGCAGCTTGAGCAAAGTACCTGGGCGACGCACGCCCGTATTGAAAAAATTGCGACGGGGCAGTTGCAGATGCGCGTGCCGGACCCTAAGCGTATCCAGACCATACCCCTGACTAATCCCCTGGCGCGCCCTGTCGATTCGACCGACTCCAAGGAAGCATCGAAACCATGAAAACCAATCAAACGCCACCCGTTATCCTGCCTGCGAAGCGCTCACGTGTCCTGGCAGCCTTATTGTTGCTTGGATTCACTGGGCTGGCAGGACGTGCTGCTTATCTGCAAGGAATGCACAACGGGTTTTTGCAGCAAAAGGGCGAATCGCGTTATAGCCGTGTACTCGAAATGAACGCAAATCGGGGAATGATCACTGATCGGTACGGCAAGCCGCTGGCGATAAGCACTCCAGTGGAATCCGTATGGCTGAGCCCGCAGGACGTAGTCGCCACCCGCGAGCAGTTAAGCAGACTCGCAGGTCTGATCGATATGGATGCGGGCGAGCTTCAGAAACGCCTAGATAGTCTGGCAGGAGCCCAGCATGGTTCCCGAACAGCGTCCAGGCGTGATTTCGTATACCTGAAGCGGCACTTGTCGCCAGCCGTTGCCGCCGGCATCGTCGAACTGAAAATCCCAGGCGTATTTCTCAAGCGCGAGTATCGGCGCTACTATCCTGCAGGAGACCTGACTTCGCACGTGCTCGGGTTTACCGATCTGGAGGACAATGGGCAGGAGGGTATTGAGTTGGCCTGGCAGGATGAGCTTGCCGGCAAGCCGGGAAGCCGTCGAGTCATCAAAGACCGCAAAGGCCATATTATCGAGGATGTCGAAAGCATCCGGGCACCGAAGCCGGGGCAGAATATGGCGCTGTCGATAGATACCAAAATACAGTATCTCGCCTACCGCGAATTGAAGCAGGCAGTGGAAACCCACAAAGCCAAGGCCGGCGGCCTGGTGGTGCTCGATGTGAAGACAGGCGAAGTTCTGGCTCTGGTGAATCTCCCGACCTACAACCCGAACAATCGATCCAACAGGAATAGCGCACAGTCGCGTAACAGGGCTGTCACCGATATGTTCGAGCCAGGTTCCACCCTCAAGCCGTTCACGGTGGCGGCAGCGCTGGAAGCAGGAAGAATCACGCCGGACACTGTATTTCAAACTGCGCCGGGTTCATTCTCCATAGGAAAGGCGACCATACGCGACGCGCACAGGACAGACGCCTTGACTGTCACGCAGGTGATCCAGAAATCCAGCAACGTCGGTTCAGCGAAGATCGCGCTGTCGCTTCCGCCGCAGACACTGTGGGAAATGCTGAATGGAGCAGGATTCGGAGAGCTGCCCGGCTCCGGCTTCCCAGGCGAGGTGAGCGGCAAGCTGCGGCCTTATAAAACCTGGCGTCCCATCGAGCAGGCAACCATGTCATATGGCCACGGCATTGCAGTGAGCCTGATGCAACTTGCTCGCGCTTATATGATTTTTGCCGCGGAAGGTGAAATAAAACCAGTATCACTGCTGAAGCTCGACTCGGCTCCTGACAGCAAGCGCGCGATTTCGCGCGACACAGCGCTGGCCGTGAGCCGCATGCTCGAGATGGTTGCGCAGCCAGGGGGCACTGCTCCGCAGGCGCAGGTCAGTGGGTATCGCGTGGCGGGGAAGACTGGAACTGCGCACAAGCTGGAAGGCAGAGGCTATGCAAAAAACCGTTATCTTTCAACCTTCGTCGGTTATGCGCCAGTCTCGAATCCGAGATATGTCATTGCAGTGATGCTGGACGAACCATCAGCTGGCCAATATTACGGCGGTGCAGTGGCTGCCCCCGTTTTCAGCCGGGTGATGCAAGGCGTTCTGCACATGCAGAATGTGCCGCACGATGCGCCGGGTGGCAATATGACCTCCCTGACGGCCGCGCCACCCCGGGACAACAAGGGGGATGTATGAGTTCCAGACCGGGCAGGAAGAGCTTGTGAAACATCCCGACGGACCCCAAGCTGATTTTGATTTTCATGCCCTCGACCGGCTCGGGCCCAGAATAGGGCATCTTGCGGTTGACAGTCGCACCGTGAAGCCGGGGGATATTTTTCTGGCTTATCCCGGAGAAAAGACGGATGGACGTAAATTTATCCCGCAAGCGATTGGGCGTGGCGCAAGCGCAGTGGTGTGGGAACGCGAGGGTTTTGCATGGAACCCGCAATGGAAAACGCCTGATCTGCCAGTTCCGGATTTGAAATCCAGGGCGGGATTCATCGCAGACTATTTATATGACCATCCCTCACAAAAGCTTTGGTTGATCGGAGTGACGGGAACAAACGGCAAAACATCCTGCAGCCACTGGATTGTCCAGGCGCTGGCAGCACTGGATCGTAAAGCGGCAGTCATCGGCACACTGGGAGCCGGTTTTCCGGGAGAGATGGAATTTTCTGCAAATACCACCCCCGATCCAGTGTTATTGCAAGCTAAAATAGCGCATTTTTTGCGGCGTGGCGCGGAATGTGTGGCAATGGAAGTCTCGTCGCATGGGATTGTACAAGGACGGATAAACGGAGCTACGTTTGCAGTTGCCATGCTTACCAATCTTTCGCGCGATCACCTTGATTATCACGGTACCATGGAAATGTACGCTGCCGCCAAGGCGCGTCTGTTTCATTGGAGCGGCCTCAGGTATGCTGTGCTGAACCTCGACGACGCGTTTGGCGTGCAATTGCTGCGCGATCTTGAGGGAACCGGTATCGGCATAATCGGATATGGGTTTACCGACACAGCAATCGCGTACCCCAATCCTGGCACCTTCAGGACGGTATCGGGACGCAATCTCAAGGCAAGCATGGCGGGACTGGAGTTCGACATTGAATTTGAAGCGGAATGTCTGAAATTTAAAACGGAAGTACTAGGCAGCTTCAACGCTTCCAACTTATTAGGGGTGCTGGCTACCCTGCTTGCAAGCGGTATCGCTTTCGCGGAAGCCGTCCGAGCCTTGCAGGAAGTTCATCCTGTAGCAGGGCGCATGCAGCAGATAGGTGGGGAGGGTGATGAGCCCCTCATCGTAGTGGATTATGCGCATACTCCGGACGCCATGGAAAAGGTATTGACTACCCTGCGAGAAGTTGTAGAGGCCGGTTTCCCCAGAGGAAAGCCGGAGACGGGATCAGGAAGACTTGTGTGCGTATTCGGCTGTGGGGGCGAGCGCGATCCAGGCAAGCGCCCCTTGATGGGGGAAGTGGCGACTCGATTGGCAGACGAAGCGATCATCACCAGCGATAATCCACGTGGCGAGGATCCAGATTCCATTATTCGTGACATCGCCGTGGGAGCTGCCGCCAATCATCGCATCGAGAAGGATCGGGCGGGCGCGATTTATCGCGCGATACAGGGTGCTCATAAGGGGGACGTCATATTGATCGCGGGTAAGGGGCACGAAACCTGGCAGGAGGCCGGCGGTAAAAAGTTTCCTTTCAGCGATGCAGAGGTCGCGAGAAGAGCATTAATGACGGAGAAGGCACAGGCGCGAATATGATGAGTTTGCAGGAGGCGGCGCGGGTTCTGTCCGCAACCCTGGCCGGAGTCCAGCACGGTCGTCCGGTTGCTGGAAACATCGACTTCACCGGCGTGCACACGGATAGTCGCGCACTCGTGCAAGGTGATCTGTTTGTTGCCTTGGTCGGACCCAATTTCGATGGCCACGATTTTATCGTCCAGGCACGGGATAGCGGAGCAGTGGCGGCGCTTGTGCAGCACGACAGGTTGGTCAAGGATCATGAATACGGGATTCCCCTGATACAGGTGCAGAACACGCGGCTGGCGTTAGGACAACTGGCGGCATACTGGCGCGAGCGTTCTACCATACCACTGGTCGCAGTAACGGGAAGTAATGGCAAGACGACCGTAAAGGAGATGATTGCATCCATTTTAAGGCACACCGCGGAGCAGGCGGCGGGGGGGATGCAGACGGACACTCCGGATGCAGTGCTGGCAACTCAGGGTAATCTCAACAACGACATAGGCGTGCCCCTCACACTTTTGCGACTGCGTGAGCGCCATCACTATGCCGTCATAGAGATGGGCATGAATCATCCGGGCGAAATCTCATACCTTACCCGCCTTGCAAAGCCTTCGGTGGCGCTCATCACAAATGCGGGCGATGCGCATATCCAGGGGCTCGGGTCGGTTGAGGCGGTAGCCCGCGCAAAGGGTGAAATTTTTGAAGGACTCGGCCAGCAGGGGATAGCGGTTATCAATGCAGATGACCCGTACAATGGACTGTGGCGTGAACTTGCGAGTGGTCGGCAGGTAATCGATTTTGGGTTGAAGAGCAAGGCAAAAGTGAGCGCACGCTGTAAGCTGGATTTTTCCGGCGCGCAAATAACATTGGTTTTACCTCAAGGGGTCGAGGAGGTGACCTTGCAGGTACCGGGCGAACATAACGTGCGAAATGCGCTGGCGGCTGCGGCCACGGCTGTAGCCGTCGGAGTACCTCCGAAGGCGATCGCATCGGGATTGAGCGCATTTGGCGGAGTGAAAGGAAGGATGCAGAGGAGATGCGGTGTACGCGGCGCAACGTTGATCGATGACAGTTACAACGCCAACCCGGACTCGGTGCGGGCGGCCTTGGCGGTGCTTGCAAGGGCGGAAGGTAAAAAAGTCCTGGTACTGGGGGATATGGGAGAGCTGGGCGACAAGGGAAGAGAGTTTCATGAGCAGATCGGTGACGAAGCGAGAATTGCGGGGATAGACGAACTCATGGCTTTGGGAGATTTGAGTGCGTACGCAGTCAAAAAGTTTGGCAGTGGGGCTCGCCATTTCAGAAAAATGGAGGACTTGCTGGCCGATATAGAAACCCTCCCCGGCCCGGACGTCACCCTGCTGATCAAAGGATCGCGTTTCATGCAAATGGAGCGAGTGGTAAAGCGTCTGGAATCCGGGTTATGAGTTTACGGATCGTGAATCAGGTTATGGGCGTCATAGTCCTCTCCGGAAGCCCTGGTAAATCCCGAGATATTTCAGCCAGGCGACTGTCATGCTGCTAGAGCTTGCTCAATGGCTTGCCAAGGATATTCGCCTGTTCAACGTGTTCAGTTACATCACGTTGCGTACCGTTCTGGCCGCGCTCACCGCGCTGGTAATCTCGTTTATAGTAGGTCCGGCGATGATACGGAAACTTACTGCCTACAAGATCGGCCAATCGGTTCGCGATGACGGTCCCCAGACACATCTGGTCAAGGCGGGCACGCCTACCATGGGCGGGGCGCTGATACTCGTCTCTATCGCCATTACCACCTTGCTATGGGCGGATCTCACCAATCGTTACATATGGATTGTCCTGATTACAACGTTGGGTTTCGGCATGATCGGCTGGGTGGATGATTACCGCAAGGTGGTATATCGCAATCCGAAAGGACTTTCCGCCAGGGCGAAGCTTTTCTGGCAATCGGCCATCGCGATCCTGGTGGCGCTCTATCTGGTGTTGACGGCCGAGCTGCCCGCACAGACAACCCTGATCGTTCCCTTCTTCAAACAGGTGGCCGTTCCGCTTGGCGTGGCCGGATTCGTGGCGCTCGCGTATTTCGTCATCGTCGGTACCAGCAATGCCGTAAACCTGACCGACGGGCTGGATGGTCTCGCTATCATGCCTACAGTGATGATCAGCAGTGCTCTGGCGATTTTTGCCTATGTGGCCGGGCATGCGGTGTTCGCAAAATATCTCGGTATTCCTCATATCCCCCAGGCCGGCGAGCTCGCGGTTTTCTGCGGCGCTCTGGCGGGTGCAGGTCTTGCTTTTCTCTGGTTTAACGCTTATCCAGCGGAAGTCTTCATGGGGGATGTCGGAGCGCTTGCCTTGGGCGCGGCACTTGGGATCGTAACAGTGATAGTACGACAGGAAATCATTCTGCTCATTATGGGAGGCGTGTTTGTAGTGGAAACCCTGTCGGTCATGTTGCAGGTGGCTTCGTTCAAGCTGATCGGCAAGCGTATTTTTCGCATGGCACCGCTGCATCATCATTATGAATTAAAGGGCTGGAAGGAAAACCAGGTGGTGGTCCGATTCTGGATCATTACCATGATGCTGGTGCTGTTCGGTTTGTCTTCCCTGAAGTTGAGATGAAGTCGAAATCATGAACCCGCAAGGCAAAACCGTATTGGTGCTGGGCATCGGAGAGACCGGCCTTTCCATGGCGAAATGGTTGTCCCGCTGTGGAGCAGTCGTCCGGGCGGCTGATACCCGAACGGAGCCTCCGGGCATGAACGCGTTTAACAGTGCGCTCCCGCAGGCAGAGGTTTTTGTGGGTTCCTTTGCTGCCGAAGCCTTTTATGGCGTGGATTTAATCGCAATCAGTCCTGGCGTGCCTCTGTCGGAACCGCTTGTGCAGCAGGCGCTGAAAGAAGGCATCCCGGTGGTCGGGGACATGGAGCTTTTTGCCTGGGCGGTTAGAGATGCGGGGATCCGCAGGCCAAAACTGGTCGGGATTACCGGCTCCAATGGCAAAACTACCGTGACCGCCATGACGGGAGCAATGTTAAAAAAGGCAGGGTGGGATGTGGAAGTGGCGGGGAATATCGGCCCTGCGGTGCTGGACGCGTTGATGCGCCGGGAAGATACAGGGAAAATGCCACAGGCGTGGGTTCTGGAGCTTTCCAGTTTTCAGTTGGAAACCATGGAGAGTCTGGGACTGGATGCGGCTGCTGTATTGAATGTAAGTGAGGATCATCTGGACCGTTACCCGGGAATGCTGGAATACGCCACTGCCAAGGCGCGAATATTTCTTGGCAGTG
>DATEEZ010000235.1:0-11934 GCA_035280905.1 Nitrosospira sp. | reverse complement strand
CTGTCCCGCGGCTGATCCTTATAGGTGCCAAGTAACCGGTCCCACCAGGGAAGATTGAATCCGAAGTTCGAGTTTGTTTCGTTGGGATACCAGGAGTGATGCACGCGATGCATGTCAGGGGTAACGACCAGCCAGCGCAGGACCTTGTCAAAGGGGAGGGGAATGCGCACGTTCCCGTGGTTGAACAAGGAGGTTGCATTGAGCAGCACCTCAAAAATAAGCACCGCGAGTGCGGGTGCCCCAAGTGCCGCAACAACGGCGAGTTTGAGGATCATGGAAAGCACTATCTCGATCGGATGGAAGCGAACGCCCGTGGTCACATCAAAATCGAGATCTGCATGGTGCATGCGGTGCAGCCGCCAGAGCCAGGGAACAGCATGGAACAGGACGTGCTGGAGATAAATAACAAGATCGAGGACGAGAACAGCAAGCAGGACTTTGATCCCGTCCGGTAACGAGAGGTTATTCAATAATCCCCAACCACGCGTTTCGCCCAGCAAGGCAATACCGACGGCTGCGGTGGGAAAAATGATGCGCATGATCAGTGTGTTGAGCGCTGCAACGCCGAGATTGCCCGGCCAGCGCTTGACGCGCGACAAGCTTTGCCTGCGCCGCGGCGCCAGAAGCTCCCATAGCCCCATGGCTGAGAAAATCGCCAGAAAAAACCCCAGCCGGATAAACGGCTCAGCGCCCAGGACCGCTTCGGTCACTCTCGTTGTACGCGGACAAATGGCAACTATTTCTGCTGTTTCCGCCGATAGTTTGCCGTCATGAATTGATGCCAGGTACCGTCGTCACCCAGCATGTGTGATGTCAACACCCGGTGATCGTCGCTTTTGATCTCGATCACATCCCTGAATTTTCCCAGTTTCCCTTCGGCTGAAAAGCTTGGACCTTCCGTATTCAGCGTCAGAATCTTCTCCTCTTCATCGAGTGATCCTTCGTAGATCCAAAGATGAGTCATCATCGATCCGACCCATGTTCCAACATATTGCTTTTTTTGCGGATCATAACCGAGGGTCATCAGGGTTGTTGCAGCACCCGTATCGCACATGTCGCCGTGGCCTTCGCACTGTATCCAGACATCGCCTATCGAGCGCACACTTTCCGAGCCGCTGAATTTCTCCGATGGCTTGTCGGGACCCATCATCGCCTCCACCTCGAAGGTCCATTCACCCACGAGTTTCTGCAACCACTGATGCTCCTTCCGGGGTTCAACCTTCATAAGCCTCTCCTCATTTGTCTGTGATTGTTCAATTTAACACCTTAGCTCACGCATTCGGTGTCATTGCCCGTGACAGGTCAGCGCCGCCCATCGTACCAGACTGACAGGTGCTTCTTGTCTTGCAGAGACCGGCGGGGGCTTAGCAGGACGCGTGCGATCTGGCCAAAAATCTCTCCCGCGGAGTAGAGCTGCACCTTTCGCGGCGAGGATTCCAGCGGATGTTTTGTCAGGATCGGGAATTGCAGGCCGCGCGTCCGTCCCCATTTTTTCAGCTTTTCGCTCAGAGTTATTTCATCCGCAGCATAAAGCTCCTGATCGAACCCACCCACATCGCGAAACGCATCAGCGCGGCTAACGACAAGTGCGCCGGCCGCCCAGCGAAAGAGGACGGATGTTGCGGTCCAAAGTCGCAATACGCCACTGGCCCACCACGGCAGGTCCTGCATTTTGATTGCGCTCCCGCAACCTACAATTCTGCCTTCTTCTATCAACCGCAGAATATCGCCAAGTAATCCGGGATTCAAAATACTGTCAGCATCCACAAATAATAGCCAGTCTCCGGTGGCCACGGCTGCTCCGGTATTTCGCGCCCGGCCTATCTGATTGACGGGCTCAAACACAACCCGAGCGCCTGCCTTCCTTGCCAGTTCAGCGGTGTTGTCCGTGGAGTTGTTGTCAACCATGATGATTTCAGACGTGAAGCCGGGCTTGGCATTTGCGTCGAGCGATGCATGAACCGATTTTAAGCACTCTTCAATCAGAAGCTCTTCATTAAAAGCAGGAATAATAATTGAAAGATGCATAGAGATGGATTTGATCCGATGTCTGAGTCAAAACGATCATTATCCCGGAAAATAGGGCACACGAAAAAGACAAATTCGGCGCAGGTCCAGCGGGACGGGGGGACCAATTTAATCTCCATATCCGGGTTAGTTGCGGGAGAGCCGTCGGCACCTATTCCCCTCACGTCCACATTCAGTATCCCGGCGACGGGGTTGTAGTCTAGCTGCGGGTCCGTAAAAGCATTGTCTCCAGCATTATTGACGTTAGCATCGATGCCGGAAAGATCAATGACATCCCCACCGGCCCCAGGATCGAAGTTCAAGATAAGATCCCGGTTTCCCGGTCCCGGCAAACTCTCTGAAACCGGGCTGTAAACGAACGTATCGTTGCCTAAACCTCCGTTAAGTGTGTCCTGGCCAGCCCCTCCAAACAGCACGTCATCGTCAGCTCCACCGAAGATTGTTATTTACATTTTTTTAGGGCTTCCGGTTGAGGACTGAAAGACGGGCCTGTGTATCAGCTCTTGTATAAACACGTAGTGTTATTGCATCGAACGGCGAGTTGGACAAAGTTGAGGCGCGAAACAACCACGGCTCGCCTGACATTTAAATTTATTCATTTATCCACCCAGCTAAGGCCAGAAAAAATCCCAAGCGGACGAAGGGCTCAGCTCGCAGGGCAGTTTCGATCACTCTTGTCGTATACGGACAATGGCAACTATTCCTGCTGTTTCCGCCGATAGATTGCCGTCATGAATTGATGCCAGGTACCATCACAGCCAGCATATGCGATGTCCACACCCGGTAATCATCGCTTTTGATCTCGATCACTCCCTGAATTTTCCCGGTTTCCCTTCGGCGAAAAGCTTGGGCCCTTTGTATTCAGCGGACGCAGTCCCAGCAGGCTTGCTATTCGGAAGTCATGCTCTACAATTATGAAACAAACCGCTAATTGCATGTTTGTGAGAACTGGTCCGCTTTATTCAAGGCAGAAATGCCGCAAGGCTGATTCAGCAAAAAAATCAAAAACAAGAGAACGGAGGTTGAAATGAAACGCAGTTGGCAAACAATTCTGGCGGTGCTGACCTTGGCTGTGTTGACTATTCAGATAACCTGGGTTTTCAACACGTCTACGGCAACTGCTTCGGATTCCCACAAGATCGGTAAACCGGTCACACACCTTGATAGGCAAATCGACAAGCATGCACAGCTGACAGTAGCTGAAGGAAGACATATCTTCCGTTTCGACACCTTTGGTGATGAGGCTTTCTGGGGGGATACAATCAAGTTGCACCAAGCCATCCAGGGAAAACGCTTTGGTGGAGTAGGGCCGGGTCTAAGTCCGGAAACCGCACTAAAAGTGGGGCTGAAAGTGGACGTCGATGCTCTTCCCCACGATCTGATCGAGAATCTGAAACATGGACGGGTCGACTTGGATGATCCAGGCATTACACTCGCTTTGCTCAAGTTGAATGCCGTGGTTGGCGTAACCGGCATTTTCGACTCAAGTGGGCGGCTAAGCTCCGTGGGGATACAATGCGCTTTGTGCCATTCCACGGTAAATGATTCACTGGCACCTGGGATTGGACAGCGGCTCGACGGCTGGGCCAATCGGGATCTTAACGTCGGTGCAATCATTAATCTTGCGCCCGATCTCAGCGCCGTTGCTGGACTGCTCGAGATTGACGAGAAAACCGTTCGCAAAGTCCTTGTCGCCTGGGGTCCGGGCAAATTTGACGCCGGATTGCTGCTCGATGGCAAAGGATTCCGGCCAGATGGAAAAACTGCGGCCACACTTATCCCACCCGCTTTTGGTTTGGCAGGCGTGAACCTGAACACCTGGACCGGTTGGGGCTCGGTGACCCATTGGAACGCTTTTGTCGCAAACCTCGAGATGCACGGCAAGGGGACATTCTTTGACCCACGCCTGAAAGATCCCGAGCAATTTCCTGTTGCTGCTCGCGCCGGGTTTGATAATGTGCGCAACGACCCTGATTTAATCAGTGCCAAATTGCCGGCGTTACATCTGTATCAGCTTGCCATTCCTGCTCCGAAGCCGCCAGCGGGCAGCTTCAACCCGAATATGGCCCTGAATGGCAAAGAGGTTTTCGAGAACAAGGCAAAGTGCGCTACCTGCCATGTTCCGCCGACTTTTACCGAGCCTGGCTGGAATATGCATACCGCGGAAGAAATTGGCATTGATGATTTCCAAGCCAGCCGGGCGCCCGACAAGAGGTATCGCACGTCTCCGCTGAAGGGGTTATGGACCCACGCCAAGGGCGGCTTTTATCATGACGGGCGTTTTTCAACACTGCATAATGTAGTGAACCATTATGATAGCCACTTTGGTTTAGGCTTGAACGATCAAGAAAAAGCTGACTTGGTCGAATATTTGAAGTCACTTTAATACAATCGCTGCGCATTCTCCTTAACCTTGAGAGCCCCTTGACAGCCGCTGAGGCGGCTCTCCCCCTAATTTGAAAAATGCAGCTTGAATAATCCTGCGCTTGGGCCACAGAATAGAGCGTTGACAGGTGTCGGCTTATCGGGAACGACAAATAACGAGAACACTAATGGCAATAATGTGGATGCTGCACTGGCAGGCGCTATCAAGGCCTGGACAGGCGGCAGTTTGGCAGCATCAGCCGGTTGCAAATGAGTCCCACTGTAGCCACAGACAAGCCTAGACGAAGGGCAATTTGCGCATAGATTAAACGATGCGCTTCCAGATATCCCCGCTGGAGCACTCTTTACCATATCAAGGTCTCCTTTTCGGTAACCTCCCATATGATGCAACCTTACTTCTCAGAATATCCTTCGGTTACATTTGATTCGGCGCAATTCGCCAGATATCGACGATGAGTGAAACACAAGAACTTGTGCTACGTTTAGGAATGACAAGCTACGGAAACAAGGCGATAAACCAGTTTAAAAACTTACTCCAACGTTTTTTGAAAAAATGCCCATCAGATTTAGTGGCAGGAAAAAATTGAAAAATAATGAAAGGGTTCTTGTGGTTGAAGCCGCAAGAGTCATATTGAGTATTGGGAGGTAAGATGAGCGAATTTGCGATCCTGCAATGGCTGATAGTATCCACACTCTTTTTCGTCGTTCCATTTTGGAGAATCTTCGGAAGGGCAGGTTTCAAACCGGCATTAGCCTGGATTGCCTTGATCCCTGGAGGCATTCTGATTCTTCTATGGATTCTTGCGTTTGCCAAATGGCCGATACTGACGGGAACAGAAATAAAGAAGGAATAACTTCCCGTCAAAAAAACCAATTTTGTATCCCCTGTTACCTATTTCACGTAATGGATTTTAAAAATATTTTTATCTAATCGATGACTCAGAATTCGGGGTGAGTGTGGAGAATTGGGTCGATGATTTGAACGGGCGCGGCGCCAAGTATAAGCCACTGCTTGAAGCGGCGGAAAAGCGTTACGGAATACCGTCCGGCATGCTGGCGCGTCTTGCGTGGCAGGAGTCGCGTTTTCGGGATGACATTGTTTCCGGGCGCACAGTATCCAGTGCCGGGGCAATGGGAATAATGCAAATCATGACGCGCTGGCATCCTGGCGTAGACCCGCTTAATCCGCCCCAGGCTATCGATTACGCGGGGCAGTTTCTGGCCAGGCTGTATAGGAAGTTTGGCACGTGGGAACTCGCGCTTAAAGCCTATAACTGGGGTGAAGGGAATCTGGCTAAGTGGTTGCGCGGGGAGAAAATAGAGCCGTTGGAAACCCGGCTGTATTCCGCGCAGATTTTGAGTGATTTGGGGATGGCGTGATGTGATGGTTAAGACGGGTAAAAATATCATGGCGGCGGGGCCGTGGTTATTGGCCGGTGCGGCGCATGTGCGGGCTGCCGGATAAGGCCTGTGGGCGAGTCGCGTCCGTAAACGCATGACTCAGTCTCCAAATTACCATGATAGCCATGAGCGGGCCATGCATGCCTTTGACGTTTATGCACTGAATTTAACATAATATACATTATACGCAAATTAAGTACATGAGCGGGGGCTGCAGTTCCCTTTTCTCGCATCGTTTCCCGATACCAGAAATAAAAGTCAGGAAAATCACAAGCGATATTTTTCTTCCTTGCTCCCTGAAATTATTCTTCAGAAAAGAAAAATACATCTTATGTGTGCCTGCGCACAGAAACCATAGTAAGACTAAGGGAAAATGACACTCAGGCATCCGCTTTTTTCTCCCTCTTGTAGTGGATGCCACTGACCCGGTAAAGGACGACTACTCCTTGCCGGGTCTCTTTTTTGTATCCTTCGCTTTCCGTCCTTCCTGATGCCTCGCGCTCCATGAATTCTTCAAAACAAAACATACGGGTAAGTCGGACTCTCAGTCCCAGTCCCGGGTGCTTGCAGCAGGGCTGTAAAAGAAGTGATAAATTGCAGCCAGCTGGATACCAAATACCTAAATTGCGGCGGGTTTTTTTTCTGAAATCATCATTCTATAATCCCAAAAATTCCATTCACTGAAAGGAGCTGATATGCGACTCCTCGTTGTGGCTATCTCCATGGTGTGGACTACAGGTGCTCTCGCCGAGGATGTGCCCCCGGTATTTCAACAACCGAACCCTCAAAGTAAATTCCGCGATGCACAACTTCATGTAAGAGAATTGATGAAAGCAGGCCGCTACAAGGAAGCCTCGGAATACATGTCGGAATACCAAAGGCTTTCCTGCGAGGCTTCGGAGCAGAAAGCGGGACGAAGCATAGAGGAAGGCGCTGCTATCTGTGCCCGCAAATACGATCATGGGGGAATGAGCGCCGGCAATGTAATGCAGCAACAGGACCGGGCCATGGCAGAGTCATTATCCTCAAATACTGTGGCGCCCGGAATTACGGTGATGCAGCGGCCTGTTCCCGGTACTCCCACAGTGCTGGATGGCTCGACACCCTCCCTTTTTCTTTTCGATCCCCGGAATGATCCCGCAACGGGTACCCGCCCTCGCGATGCGGTTGATCCATGGACGGGAGCGCGCTGAACACGTTCCTGAATATCGGAAAGGCAGCTCCCGCTTTTTCCGGGAAAATTTTCCGTTGGAACCGAGGGGATTGAGGTGTATTATTGCGCGGCTATTATTTACCTGAGATTTACCTGAGGAGAGCCGTTTTGAAGACAACTTATCTTGCGACAGCTTTTTTTATCGGCATCATATTTTTCAGCCCCCTGCCCACCCTTGCAGAAAATACTGGCGCTGCTCCATCTGGCTCAGCCGCTGGAATGCCAGCGAATGAAGGCAAGGTTCTTGCCACGTTGGATGCTCCCGGCTACACCTATATGGAACTGGCAAACACCGAGAAACGTTTCTGGGTCGCTGCGCCAACCATGCGGGTTAAAGTAGGTGACCGGGTACGTTTTGATCAAAGCCTTGTCATGAAAAATTTCAACAGCAAGACTCACAATCGTACCTTCAAGGAAATTATTTTCGCGAACTCCGCAACGGTAATCAATTAGGCGCGGAAGGCGTTTTGATGTCTTCCGGCACTTGATCTTTCACTATCTCACCGCTCTTCGCAGCTTCCTCTGGGATTTCGTCGCTCGCGCCACTGCTTTCTCATCCTCTGGTTCAACAAATCCCACGAAGAGCTTGTTTTTTAATCTTTTTACCTCATCCCGATATTCCGCCGCCTTTTCGAATTCGAGGTTTTTTGCTGCCTCGTGCATCTGTTTTTCCAGCGACTTGATTTCTTTTGCCAGTTGCGTTTCGCTCATGGCCTCATACCGCGCCTGGGTTTGCGCTGCCTTAAGCTGCTGCTGGGCTGTTTCCATGTTGTAAACGCCGTCAATCAGGTCCTTGACACGCTTATGCACACTTCGAGGCGTGATGTCGTGCGCCTGATTGAACAGGATCTGCTTGTTGCGCCGGCGCTCGGTCTCATCCATTGCAAGACGCATGGAGTTAGTGATCCTGTCCGCGTAAAGAAGCGCCGTTCCATTAATGTGACGCGCCGCGCGACCGATGGTCTGTATCAATGAGCGCTCTGAACGAAGAAATCCTTCTTTGTCCGCGTCCAGTATGGCTACCAGCGATACCTCAGGCATATCCAGACCCTCGCGCAACAGGTTGATACCGACCAGCACATCGAACTTTCCCAATCTCAGGTCGCGCACAATTTCCACCCTTTCCACGGTATCTATATCGGAATGCAGATACCGCACTCTGATACCGTGGTCGGCAAAATAGTCGGTCAGATCCTCGGCCATGCGTTTGGTCAGCGTCGTTACCAGTACCCGCTCGTCCTTTGCCGTGCGCAGTCTTACTTCCGACATCAGATCGTCCACCTGGGTACTGGCCGGTCGAACCTCGATCTGGGGGTCTACGAGACCGGTAGGCCGTACCACCTGCTCTACGACCTGTCCGCTGTGTACCTTTTCGAACTCCGCCGGTGTAGCGGATACAAACACCGTTTGCGGCATGATTTTCCTGAATTCATCGAACCGGAGGGGACGGTTATCCAGTGCTGAAGGCAGGCGAAACCCGTAATCGACAAGATTTTCCTTGCGAGACCGGTCACCCTTGTACATCCCGCCGATTTGGGGGACCGTGACATGACTCTCATCGATCACCATCAGCGTTCCGGGCGGCAGGTAATCCATCAAGGTGGGAGGGGGCTCACCCGGTTTTTTTCCCGACAGGTGGCGGGAATAATTCTCGATACCCTTGCAGAAACCCAGTTCGTTGAGCATTTCCAGATCGAAACGGGTGCGCTGCTCGACGCGTTGCAATTCCACCAGCTTGTTGTGCTGATGGAAGAAATCCATGCGTTCCCTCAACTCGGCCTTGATTGTCTCGATGGCGCGCAAGGTAGTGCTCCTCGGTGTCACATAATGGCTGGAAGGATAAACGGTGTAGCGCGATACCTTTCTCAAGGTGCGGCCCGTAAGAGGATCGAACAATGTCATGCTTTCCACTTCGTCATCGAACAGGGAAACACGCACGGCAGTTTCCGAGCTTTCTGCAGGAAAGATATCGAGCACATCCCCCCTTACCCGGAAGGTTCCCCGGCCGAATTCGAATTCGTTGCGTTCGTACTGCATTTCCGTCAGACGCTGTATAGCCTGCCGCTGCGTGATCTTTTCGTGCTCCCGCAGATGCAGGATCATGCCGTGATAATCCACTGGATCGCCAATCCCATAGATGCACGAAACCGTTGCGACGATGATGGCATCGTCCCGCTCGAGCAGCGCCTTGGTAGCGGACAGGCGCATCTGCTCGATATGCTCATTGATGGCGGAATCTTTCTCGATAAAAAGGTCCCGCGAGGGAACATACGCTTCCGGCTGATAATAGTCGTAATACGATACAAAGTACTCGACGGCATTTTCCGGGAAAAACTCCCGCATTTCCGCATACAACTGGGCTGCCAGCGTCTTGTTTGGCGCCATGATAATAGCCGGACGTCCCAGTCGCGCAATTACGTTCGCCATGGTAAAGGTCTTGCCGGAGCCCGTCACCCCCAGCAGTGTCTGGAATGCAAGCCCGTCCTCTATCCCCTCCATCAGCTTTTCAATGGCTTCAGGCTGGTCGCCTGCGGGCTGAAATAGCTGGTTGAGTTTATAAGGGCTATTGGGAAAGGTAACAATCACGGGTATAATCCAAATCCATCGTTGTCTACTGTTTTTCAGTTAATTCCATGACTTGCGGCATTTTTTCTGCTTCAACTGATCTATCGGCAAGCCGGAGAATTGATCGTTGTTTTGGCGAATATGAGGCTATTGCAATCCTTCCGCATCGAGCTTTCTCAGAAGAATTGCAAGAGAAAGCGGAGTGCCCTGCTCCACATCATGTTTCAAGTCTGATGTAAAGTCACGCGTTCTTCCATCCCCTCTAGCCGCTCTATGCAGCACCGCTCGCAACCTTTCTTTTGACTGATTTTATCACGCAGCACAGGTACCATTAGCGTAAGGACATGATTGTGGAACTCTCAAAGCGCGTTCAAGCCATCAAGCCCTCCCCTACTCTGGCTGTCACTGCCCGAGCCGCACGGCTGAAAGCGGAAGGCAAGGATATTATTGGACTGGGCGCAGGTGAGCCCGATTTCGATACCCCGCAGCACATCAAGGATGCCGCGGTTGCCGCCATCGACCGCGGTTTTACAAAATATACGGCTGTCGGCGGAACGCCGGGCCTCAAGAATGCAATCATCGCCAAGTTCAAGCGAGAAAACGGCTTTGACTACACTGCGGGGCAAATTCTGGTTTCGTGCGGAGGCAAGCAAAGCTTTTTCAATCTCGCGCTGTCTGCCATCAATCCAGGCGACGAGGTCATCATCCCCGCGCCCTACTGGGTTTCTTATCCTGACATCATCCTGATCGCCGAAGGCAAGCCGGTCATTGTCGAGGCGGGTATCGAGCAGGGTTTCAAAATTACAGCGGCACAACTCGAGAAGGCCATTACACCGAAAACCAGGATGTTCGTTATCAATAGCCCGAGCAATCCCTCTGGCGGGGTTTACACGCTGGATGAACTCAAGGCATTGGGAGAAGTTCTACTCAAACATCCCCATATTCTGGTTGCCACGGATGACATGTACGAGCACATCCTGCTATCGGGTAACAAGTTCGTCAACATTCTGAATGCATGCCCCGGCCTGTATCCGCGCACGGTGGTGCTCAATGGAGTGTCGAAAGCGTATGCCATGACAGGATGGCGCATCGGCTATTGCGCCGGCCCCGCCCACATCATTACCGCAATGGAGAATGTCCAATCGCAAAGCACTTCAAACCCCGCCTCTATTTCCCAAGTCGCGGCCGAAACGGCGCTGAATGGCGATCAATCCTGTATCGAACCAATGGTGGAAGCGTTCCGCCAGCGGAACCGTTTTGTGACTGATGCTTTGAATGGCATTCCCGGCCTCCATTGCCTGCTGTCCGATGGCGCGTTCTACGCATTTGCCGATGCACGGGAAGCGATCGCGCGTTTGTATGGTAACGGGATGATCAAAGATTGCAGCGATATAGCCTTTAGCGAATATCTACTGGAACAGGGGGGCGTGGCGGTGGTGCCTGGCTCCGCTTTTGGGAGCGAAGGTTATATCAGGCTCTCCTTTGCCACCGCGATGTCCAATCTGGAAAATGCGCTGGGACGCATGGCAAGGCTGTTGGGCTGACAATCCTTCATACTTGAGCGTTGCCTTCACCTGCTTCGTCCGAAGTTTTCTTACCAGTAACCGGGCGGAATCATGTAAAGCCCTGTGTCCCACACCCACTGGCGTATGGGATTCTCGGTCATGGCGTCCCTATCATCCGGCTGCGCCCTCCAGTGGAAATCACACACGCTCCCGTTATGCCCCACGAAGGTATGTAGGCCGCCATTCGCCACTCCTACGAAGAATGGCGCATTTTCCAGCTTTTCCAGCAACGCCTCGGTTTTGCTGTCCGGTGTAACTCCGCGATAACCGGAAACGACTGTATCGCAGCGAACCCCGGTGGATCCCGACACAGGTGACTTCCAGATGCGTGCACCTGCCTTTGCCATATTCAGCGCACCGAGTTTCTCACGCTCATCCGCAGCAGAAAGGTCTTCGGCTGTCCGCGGGCTATAAAATACGCCAGCCCAACCATCCTTTTGCAGTTCTTCACAAAGGACAGTACCGCGCAAATCCGCCTCCTTTACCCGGGCGTTTATTTCTGCAAAACGCGCCCCCTGGCCAGCTCCCTCATAGGCTGCCTTCACATTCTCCATTACCCATCCGATACACGAACTTTCACGTAGACGAGCCGCCTCTCCTGAAGGTTTTTCTATCATGATGTATCCTGGCTCAATCGATCCCATTCGCCAATTACCCATGCTCATGGCATCAATTGCGTCCGTAGCGCTGTGTGATCTCCCCTTAGAATGTCGTCATGAAACTGGGAATGGTCGCCATAATACAAGCCGATACCCGTGCGCCCGATCGCCGTTTTAT
>DATEEZ010000234.1:0-5433 GCA_035280905.1 Nitrosospira sp. | reverse complement strand
CAAAGCGCGCGCGGCCACGTCCGCCATATTGAGCGTTCCTGTTATACCGTAGATCAGCGAAACACCAATCAGAAAGACAAACGAACCTGCAAGATTGATCGCGATGTAGTGCAAGCCTGCCTTAACCCTGGGTTCGCCCAGGCCGTGCAGCAGGAGACCATACGACGCCGCCAGCAGCACTTCCACAAATACAAACAGGTTGAAGAGATCGCCGGTCAGAAAAGCGCCGTTCACCCCCATGATCAGGAACTGGAACAGCGATTGGAAATGAGGACCGGCCTTGCGCCAGCGCGCCAGCGCGTAGATCAGGGAAGTCAATGCCAGTACTGCATTGAGTACCAGCATCAAAGCGGACAGCCGATCCAGCACGAGCACGATGCCAAAGGGCGCCTGCCAGCCGCCGAGCAGATATACCGCGATTCCATCCGGCCAAATGCTCGGAACGGCGTCGCTTGCGATATAGGCGAGCGCGAGTGCCACGAGCAAATTCGCCAGGGTGGCAACAAGGGCGATAATGGTGCGCGGGGCACGCCGGGTTTCGGCGAACAGCAGCATGACTGCTCCCGCTACCAATGGGATCACTACCGGAAATATCGGAAGATGATTCACCCAGCCACTCATGCTTCCGGATCCCCATCGACGTGATCATTGCCCGTCAAGCCACGTGAAGCCAGCAGCACGACCAGAAAGAGCGCGGTCATGGCAAAGCCAATGACGATTGCGGTGAGCACAAGCGCCTGCGGCACGGGATCGTCATAAAGAGAAGGATCTGCCTGTGCCATCGTTTCGATGATTGGTGCACCTCCTATCATCAGTCGCCCCATTCCAAAGATGAATAGATTGACTGCGTACGACAGCAGAGAAAGCCCCATGATTACCTGGAAAGTGCGTGGGCGCAGCACCAACCAGACACCCGAACCCATTAGAACGCCAATAGCCAGCGCATAGATTGCCTCCATCAATCCTCCCTTCCCTGTGGGGGCAAAGCATGGGAAAGCTTTTGCCATTCGGCTCCCACAGGCGCATGGTCAATTTGCGCCATTGGAGCGACGGGGGCAGATTGCGCGGTGGATGCAAGAATGCTGGTCCGCTCTGTGCGCGAAATCGGCACTTCCATCGGCGCCTCCACTTCCGCAACCTCCTGCTTGCGATGCGCGCGTCGCGACTGGTGGGCAAGCGCGACCAGGATCAAGACTGCTGCACCGATCACCAGAAAAAAGACACCCAGGTCGAACAGCAACACCGTGGAAAAATGCATCTCGCCGATTACTGGCAAAGCGCCATGCCACACTATTGCAGAAAGAAATGGCTGCGCCGCCAGCCAGGCTGACATACCCGCACCGGCGGCACACAATAGCCCCGCTGCAATCCAGTATTGCGGGAAAATACGGGTGCGCGATTCCGCCCAGGCAGTCCCCCCCACGAGGTATTGCAGAATGACTGCTGTCGTGACGATCAATCCCGCCACAAAACCGCCTCCCGGTTCGTTGTGCCCGCGCAACAAAAAATAAATCGCAACCATGCCCGAAACCGGCAGCAGCAATTGTACAAACACTGCCGGCACCATCATTGGTCCTGGGGGCAGCAACGCATGCGGGTCTGATGACTGTGCTCCGAACTGCGCATCCTGCTCCTGCTGCTTTGCAGGCACCGTCATGGCCTCAGCAGCGGGGCGAAACCTCCGCAACAGCGCGAACACAGTCAATGCCACAATACCCAGCACGGTAATTTCACCCAGCGTATCGAAACCGCGGAAATCAACCAGGATCACATTAATGACGTTCGACCCACCTGCCAAGGGCAGTGAATTCTCGATAAAAAAAGGCGAAATGCCTTCCCCCGCACGACGAGTCAGAACTGCGTAGCTCAGTCCGGCTATACCGATACCCGCACAAATCGCGATCACCAGATCCCGCAGCCGACGACCCTGTGCCCGGACCCTCACCTGAAGTGATACTGTTTCCTGGTCCAGTGATCTGTCACGCGGAGGCAACCAGCGCAGACCCAGCAGAAGCAGGACAAGTGTGACGACCTCTACGATAAGCTGTGTCAATGCCAGGTCGGGTGCAGAAAACCAGACGAATGTCATGCAGGTCATAAGCCCCGCCACACCCGACAATGTCAGGGCGGCAAGCCGGTGATACTTTGCCTGTGCAGCGGCGGCAATTGCACAAGCTGCACCGATCAGCCACAGCACCGCAAAAGCCGGTTCAATCTGAATCAGTGGTTTATCCCCCTCAGGCAGACCTCCGCTGGAGAGCGGTATCAACGCGCTGGCAAATACAGCAATGATAAGCAGCAGCATTTGAACCTGCAGATGCTCGGTGGATAACCATCGCAAAAGCCGCATTGCCAGCCTGTCAAGCTTTTCGAGCATGAATTCGAAAATGCGCTTGCCGTCGAAACGCTCAATCAGCGGCACCACCGTCGTACCCTGCTGATATTTTCCGAGTGCCCGATACAGAAGGATGCCCCCCGCCATCGCAACCAGGCTCATCATAAGAGGGAGATTGAAGCCGTGCCATACTGCAAGGCTATGGAAGGGCATGTCTTCTCCAAGTACAGACCGCGAGGCCATGTCCAGGTACGACCCGACGGTTCTGGCGGGAAACATGCCGACCACGAGGCAGGCCGCGACAAGGAGCGCGCTGGGAAACAGCATCCAGCGGGGCGGCTCATGAGGTTTTTTTGGCAGGTCTTCCGCCGGAGGTCCGAAAAATACTTGCAGAATAAAACGCAGCGAATAGGCAACGCTCAGTATTCCCCAAACCACAGCCATTGTTGGCAAGCCGATACGTGTGATCGGGTGCCCGCTGACAAACACGGTTTCGGCAAAAAACATCTCTTTTGAAAGAAAACCATTGAACAACGGCACGCCAGCCATCGAGGCGGCACCCACGGCGGCCAGCGTAGCGGTGATGGGCATGGCGCGACGCAGACCGCTCAAGCGCGATAAGTCGCGCGTGCCGGTCTCGTGGTCGACCATGCCTGCTGCCATGAAAAGCGATGCCTTGAATGTGGCATGGTTCATGATATGAAAAATTGCGCCTATCAACGCGAGTGGACTATTCAACCCAAGAAGCAGCGTAATCAGACCCAGATGACTGATGGTGGAATAAGCCAGCACGCCCTTCATATCCCGCTGAAAAACTGCCGCGTATGCACCCAGTACGAGCGACAAGAGACCAGCCGTACCGATCATCCAGAACCATTCCTCGGTACCGGCAAGCACAGGCCAGAGCCGGACAAGCAGGAAAACACCTGCTTTGACCATCGTTGCCGAATGGAGATAGACAGACACGGGTGTAGGCGCCGCCATGGCATGCGGCAACCAGAAATGAAAGGGAAATTGTGCGCTCTTGGTCAATGCTCCCAGCCCGATCAGAATCAGCGTGGGCACATACCAGGAATGCCCGCGGACCAGATCGCCCGAATCAAGCACACGATCCAGATCGTAGCTTCCCGCTATCCATCCTAGCAACAGGACTCCGGCAAGCAGACAAAGACCTCCGGACGCCGTCACGGTCAACGCCATTCGGGCACCATGACGGGCATCCGGCCGATGGTACCAGTATGCTATAAGCATGAATGACGTCAAACTGGTCAACTCCCAGAACACCACCAGTTGAATCAGGTTGCCGGACAGGACGACGCCCAGCATCGCGCCCATGAAAGCGAGAAAGAACGAGAAGAAACGGGGTACAGGGTCCTGCGCCGCCATGTAATAGCGCGCATACAGCACAACCAGAGCTCCCATCACTGTCACCAGCATTGCGAACAGCCAGGCAAAGCCATCCAGGCGAAACGTGAAATCGAGACCCAACTGAGGAACCCAGTGCACCGCTTCCCGTATCACCCCTCCTTGGGCTATTGGCGGATACAACTGGACAGTGAGGATGATGCAACCCACCGCAACCGCCCCGGCGAGCCAAGCGGCCGCGTTGCGAGCGTGAGATGGCAGAAACGCGGCACAGAGACTGCCGATGAATGGCAGGGTGACGATCCAGAGCAATGACATGAAACAGAGTTATTGATATGGTTTACTACAAACAAGCCGTCCGTGCCGATCGGACTTTCCGAAGACAAGGAACAAGAATGCTATCAGCCAGGAACCTCTGAGTTCGCACCTGTAAGGATTTATTCGCGGATTTCTCCACGTGAGATGCGGATGGATCGGCATGGGCAGCATCCTCATGCCTATGGGAGAACTGTTAAAAAGATGCTCAAGTGCAGACAGAACTTCAGGCACGTATCAGACTGTCTGCTTGAATAATACCATCGGACAGAATCTTTTGACGATTTGTTATTAAGATGGCTTGTACCTCTACCTGTTCTTACCTTGACGCTGAGGTTTTCTCCACCGTCACAGGGTCGTAACCAACAGGAAGAGTTTCTTACATATCCAGTCGCTTCGCTTTCCAGTAAGCGGATTTCCAGTAGCCCTCATTCAATCCTGAAATGGTCACGCCATAGGTGCTGGAAGC
This sequence comes from Nitrosospira sp., assembly GCA_035280905.1. Classification (GTDB taxonomy): domain Bacteria; phylum Pseudomonadota; class Gammaproteobacteria; order Burkholderiales; family Nitrosomonadaceae; genus Nitrosospira. The sequence continues at coordinate 949 of DATEEZ010000234.1, read as the reverse complement.
ATGGAGAAATCTGCCGCCCTCGATATAGACACCTACGTGCCGGCTGCCCCAACCGGTCTTGAAAAATACAAGATCGCCTGCTCTCAGTTCGCTTTTACTGACACTCTCGCCAAGTTGCACCTGAAACTCGGTCGAGCGCGGCAATATCACACCCAGCTTGGTCTTGAATGTCAACTGAATAAAACCGGAGCAGTCGATACCATTCTTGCTCATGCCGCCAATTCGATACCGGGTATGTTTCCACTGATTGTACTGCTCATACAACATTTTCTTCACCAGCGAGATATTTTCCAGGTTTACCTTGGCTCTGGGTGCATGAGTAACTCCGGGTGCAGGAGTAACTTTTGTGCCCTTTTCCGGTACGCTGCTGCATCCGACCAATCCGATGGTCAGAGGGACAACCATGAACCAGATGCTTTTTTTCATAGCACCCCCAATTTCAGGTTATTGCTTTCCCATGCAACATTCCGCAAGGTTTGTGAGCATGCGGGGCAGCAGCACGAGCGCACTCTGATGCTCCTCCTTTAAGGCATAGAATTTTAGGACATCGTTAGCAAGCTCATCAATAAAAAAAATAGCTACTTCTTCTTTCTATCATGAAAGATTGCAGTAAGGCGAGGTGTATCTGAGTGCGCTTACGTTTCAGGATATTTTGTAATCCACAGTCAACATTTCCAGCAGATGCCCTGCCGGGTCGCGGAAATAGACGCCTCGCCCGCCGTCGTTATGATTGATGCTCATGTTTTCGGGATCGAAGGGGCCGCTGCCATACTTGATATTCTCCGCCTTCAACCTGGCGAAGATCTCATCGAACTCCTGCTCGGTCACCTTGAATGCATAATGGCTGGAATCGAATTTCTCCCTGCTATCAAAATCCAGCGAAAGCGTATCGTTCACTTTTACCACGATGAAGCGGGAAAACGGCCCCACGTACCTGAAACCGAATATT
>DATEEZ010000233.1:0-4140 GCA_035280905.1 Nitrosospira sp. | reverse complement strand
CTGGAAAGATTGACTGCAAAACTCCGCGCCCGCCCCTGCTGTTGACATTTTTCTTTATCTGCGCACGGCCACACGTAATGGTTAGCGTGTAGAGGTTGCTCGCCTGATCCTATTCTAGACCATCGAAGTACTTATATCTCCGGGACGTGGCGCGTAGCGGCTGACGTCCTGACGCTGACAGTAGCGTCACAAAAAAAAAGAGGCCAGGAACACTTCTCTTATTAAGAGCCATTTCATGCAAAATAAATCAGCATGTTCACTGGCAAGCTCCCTATGCCTGTCCTATGCTTATTTCATGAATATTCGCATATTTCAATCAAGCCAATGGCGGGGGGCGGACGCGAAGGAGAAGCTGAAGAAGGGCATGAAGGTCGGCAGCAAGACCTTCAGGGTGTATCTCGACGGCTCCAATATCACCGACACCCGGGCGGGGAAGGACTGAGCGGCATGGGAGGTTAATTTAATTATGTGGCGTTCGATTCCTTGGCTTTTGCTTGCTGTAGTCTTCACCGCCTGCACAAATGGTTCTCAGAGAGGCGCGACAACGCAGGTCTCCACGCCGGAGACAAGCCAAGCGAGCCGCGCGGGTGGTATTGATCCCCTACCCTCATGGAATGAAGGAGCTACAAAAACTGCGATCCGCGATTTCGTTGGAAGAGTGACGACGGAGGGTTCAGCCGACTTTGTCCCCGTGCCAGAGCGTATCGCGACATTCGACAATGATGGGACGCTCTGGACGGAGAAGCCGCTGCCGTTTCAGGTCCTTTTTGCTATGGATCGCGCGAAGGCCATGGCAAGGCAGCATCCCGAATGGGTGACGAAACAGCCTTTCGCCTCTGCATTGAAAGGCGATATGGCAGGGGTCGTGGCGTCAGGTGGCAAAGGCGTGCTTGAAATCATAACCGTAACGCACGCCGGGATGACGACCGACGAGTTCGTTCTGGCCGTACAGGAATGGATCACGAGCGCGAAGCATCCCGAGACCGGACGGCTGTACACCGAGATGGTCTATCAGCCGATGGTCGAGCTGCTCATCTATCTGCGCAGCAATAGTTTCAAAACTTTCATCGTCTCTGGCGGCGGGGTCGAATTCATGCGTGAGTGGACGGAGCGGGTCTATGGAATCCCGCCGGAGCAGGTGATTGGCAGCGTAGGCAAATTGACGTTGGAATCACGAGATGGCAAACCTGTTCTGATCAAGCTGCCCGAGGTTGATTTCATCGACGACAAGGAAAGCAAGCCCATCCAAATCCAAAACCGGATCGGCCGTCGACCTATCGCCGCCTTCGGCAACTCTGACGGCGACCTACAGATGCTGCAGTGGACCATTGCTGGTAATGGTGCACGTTTCGCCCTCTTCGTTCATCACGACGACGCGGAACGGGAGTTTGCGTACGACCGGACAGACAAGCTCCAGCATTTCGACAAGGGTTGGGACGAGGCGGTGGCGAAGGGCTGGATCGTCGTGAGCATGAAGAACGACTGGAAGACGGTGTTCCCACCGACGCATCCCGCAGACTCCGGCAGGTAAGAGACGAACGGTATCGCCTACGAGGAAGGCATGTGGAGACATCGCGCGAAGGAGCCGTTCGTGGCACTTCGCCTTCCCAGGCTCTTCAACATCCGCTCGGATCCGTTCGAGAACCAGGCGGGAATCTTTATCCGCGCGCCTGCCCCCGGATTTCCTTCCTCGTGAAACCTCCGGACGTGCTTCATACTCGACCCCGCCATCCTGCTCGAAACCCTGTCAGCATTTGGACCGCATCAGCCACTACCGAATATTAGGAGGCGAGCGGTGGCGGATCGTGCTTGCGGCTTCAAGAATGAATTGGGAATGAGGGGCGAAAAGCAGCAAGGTCCTTGAACGAGACGGGACGCAACGTAGGTAGCACAGTTCGAGAAATTGCTTGCTATCGATTATTGGTCTGCTCGAGAGGCTGGAACAGTTGTTACCCGATTTTCATAAGCGATACAGGTCCCCGTTTTCCATACTCCAAGCCCGGTCATCGGCTGCACGTCGGTCTTTTCGGCAACCCCAACGTTCAGTATCCGGGAGGCGGTGGAACCGGCATATACACTGGGCCGCTACTAGCGTAACCTTCAGTGTACCAAGTCTTGCCGCAGTTGTAGTAGGGCACACCGCTGACTTCGATTGGAGCGACGTTGCATGGGGGAGGGACATATGCCGGAGCGGGAGCGGGCGCAGGCTCAGTGGTGACGTAAGTCGTGGGTGGGTAGTATTCGGTGGCTGGTCTGGTCGCGGCAACCATCCCACCGCCCACAATTGCGCCTCCTATGAATGCTCCACCGTTATCCCAATCATCGTCATCATCGTAGTGCTCATGCGCATTTGAAGCCATGTTCTGCCGATTGCTCTGCGCCGACTGGGCTGCGGCCTGCCGGTCAGCTTGGTTCTCGCTGGCGGTAGCTTGGCGCTGACTCTGATTCTGACTCATGCTCTCCTGCCGCTGCGCCTGCCTGCCCGCAGCCCCCTCTCCGCCACCGCGCTCTCCATCGCTGCGCGGTGCGCTACGTTGTCCGCTGGCACGCTGCCCGCCACCCGAGGAAAACCCACCCGCCGACGCGGGTCCGGCACTGGAGAAGCCGCCACCACCGTGACCGCCGCCGCCGCGACCTCCGCCACCACCGCCGCCACGACCGCCGCCTCTCGCATCCGCTTCATCAATCTGGCCCACCGTCAATGCTGCTGCAAACAGCGCTACAGCAGCGACGAAACTCCATGATGTGATATTTTTCATCACTTGGCTCCTTTATTCGGTGATGCCTTGCGCGCAGCCGGCGATATACGTGGAAGTTGCGCCGCAAAGGCAATTTTTTGCATGCCATCAACCTGCAGCAAGAACGTTGAGTCGGTAATCGCCGGTGCCATATCCCAGTCGGAGAACTGGGCCCAAAATTGGGGCTGGCCCGCGGCCTTCTTATAAGTAATTACGACGCGCTGCGGCAACGGTTTGTCGCCATCCGCCACCCAGACCTGAAAGTCCACAGTATCGGAACGCGCGGCAAGGTGGTGACATGGGACACCGTCGATGCTCGTCTTCTCCACGTAGTCCACCGATTGCACCCGGTTTTCTAAGTCTGCCGGTAGTCGGCTTACCAGCATCCTCGCAAGCGGAAAGCGAATACCGAGATCCCGCACAAAATATACGATAGTATCGTCCACATTGCCTGGTTGCGGCGCCGTCGCATATACATTGTGGGTCGTATCGACAAGGACGATGTCCTTGCCGTTGAAGACGACCTGCGTCTTTGTGCCGTCGCTGCGTTCGCCTTCAGCGCGCAGTCGGTCGGGTCGGCTCAGAACAACTTTGCGCTTGTCGCCGAACTCGATCTTCTGACCGGATTTCTGTACCGCGTCGTAGCCGTCTCTAATGTTGACGCTGAAGCTCTGCGCTCCTGCAAGGAACTCGGCCATGCGCATCAGAATTGCATGGCCCTGAGTTTGCGATTCCGTAAGCGGCGCAGCTACTGGTGCCTTCTTTGCCGGTTCCACCGATTGTGCAAACGCCTGGACAGCGATCCCCAGAACAAGTGCCGATATGCCCACCGCGCTAGCCATGACGCGCCACAGTTCAAGACTTGCTTTCATGAATTACCTCCGTTTTCCTGATATGCTGCTACCCCGATTTATCGCTGAAACGCCCGTTTCCTTCTTTGCTATTGCGGTCGCCTGATATTCGGGCTTGTCATATTGATCCGTCCTAAAAGGATCGACTCGCGGAACGCAGCCGCTCCAGGTTCTTGACCATCTGGTCCTTCATCTGCTCCCGGCCGATGCTGTGCTTCAAGCTGCTGCCCATTCCCGCGACCTGATCAGTGGAAGTTCGATGCGAATAAAATACTGCGGAGCCATTACGGTATGGCAGGCAGCCAACTATCAACTGGCTGGAATTGTAGGAGTGCCCCACGAAGAATTGTCTTGAGAGAATCACCGAACCGGCATCGGAGGTTTGCAGGACTCGATGGCCAAGAATAGCAGTGGGTCGGTCTTCCACTTTTCGGTTGAGCCAATAAAATTGCTCCTCCGTGCCGGAGGGCAATCCGGCGGGGTAATTCAGCCACGCCTGATAAAGATCGGGATAGTAGCGCGCCAGCAATTTGCTGCTAACGGTTGCAGTG
>DATEEZ010000232.1:0-18154 GCA_035280905.1 Nitrosospira sp. | reverse complement strand
CGGTCCGGAGACTTCCTTTCCAAAATGCCAAGCGCCTCATCCCTGTCGTGGCACAGCACCACCGCACGGCAGGCAAAACTTTTTCTTCCCGTCTGAACGGTATAAGCGGTGTCGGCAAGTGATAAACCGGGATTTGCTCGCAGATGGTCGTGCAATCCGACAACCATCGACTCCAGCGCCGTGCGGGTGCGCGCCGAGAGTGTGAGCAACTGACAGGCGCGTGACGGACTCACCGGCTCTACCGGCGGAGCTTCCTCGAGCACCACATGTACGTTGGTTCCCCCGATGCCAAAGGAACTCACCCCCGCGCGCCGCGGTGTGGATTCATTCGGCCAATCCCTGCTCGCGGTGTTCACGTAAAAGGGGCTCGAGGAAAAATCGATTTGTGGATTGGGCTGCTCGAAATTCAGGCTGGGCGGAAGGGTTCGATGCTTCATTGCCAGGACAGTTTTGATCAGGCCCGCGACGCCTGCTGCTGCATCCAAGTGACCTACATTCGTCTTGACCGATCCGATGGCGCAGAATCCGCGCCTGTTCGTGCTTTCGCGGAAGGCTTGCGTGAGCGCCGCGATCTCGATCGGGTCGCCGATCGTCGTTCCGGTGCCATGCGCCTCCACATAGCTGATCGTGTCGGCATCCACGCCGGCGATGGCCTGAGCAGCCAGAATCACTTCCGCCTGGCCTTCCACGCTCGGTGCGGTGTAGCCCACCTTGGCGGAACCATCATTGTTGATTGCGGACCCTTTAATTACCGCATGGATCGTGTCACCATCGGCGAGTGCATCCGACAGCCGCTTGAGCACGACAATCCCCACCCCGCTGCCGATCACCGTGCCCGCCGCCTTTGCATCAAATGCGCGGCAGTGCCCATCCGGCGACAGGATCGCTCCAGGCTCATATCGATAACCGCCCTCGTGCAGCAGATTGACCCAGACACCCCCAGCCATTGCCATGTCCGCCTCGTGATTGAGCAGGCTACGGCTGGCGACATGCACGGCCGCGAGTGAGGTGGAACAAGCTGTCTGCACAGTGATCCCGGGTCCGCGCAGATTGAGCTTGTAGGAGACGGTCGTCGTCATGGAATCCTTATTGTTTCCATTCATCAACCCTTGCAGGGAAGAAATGTCGTGCATATCCGAAAAACGCCCGCTGGAAAACAGATTCAGCAGCAGGTAGGTGTTAACTCCACAGCCGCCATAAACCCCGACCGGGACGCTGCAATTCGACGCGTCATAGCCGGCATCTTCCAGCGCCTGCCAGGCCACCTCCAGGAACAGCCGGTGCTGGGGGTCCGTTTCCGCCGCTTCGCGCGGGGTATAACCAAAGAAAGAGGCATCGAAAAGGTCGACGCCGGGCAGTTCGGCGCCCGCTTTGATGTAGTGCGGATCTTCCAGGGTCTTGCGCGAGACCCCTCGCGCCAGGAGCTCCTCGTCGGTAAAGAAAGTAACGGACTCGACTCCATCCCGCAAATTGCGCCAGAAAGCCTCCACGTTGTCCGCGCCGGGAAAACGGCCTGCCATACCGATAATTGCGATATCGATATCGGCCCTCTCCGAAAAATCTTCCGTATGATCCATTAATGCGTCCTCCCTGCTCTCAGCTTGCGTTGTATGAAAGTCGCTCTCTGCCGCTGCGCCCGCTCCTGGTGGCGCTGCAAGGGCAGGTGCTCCTTATCCACCTGCCTATCCTCCTGACCAAGGAATTTGGCCAGGCTCGCGACGGTGGTATATCTGAAAAGATCGATAATGGCGATGCGTGTTTTCAACCGCTCTTCCAGCTTGCATTGCACCTTGATAAGCAGCAGCGAATGCCCGCCCAGATCGAAAAAGTTGTTGTGCAGCCCCACTCGGGGTAGCTCCAGGGCTTCCGCCCAGATCTCCGAAATCATCGTCTCCACGGCATTGACGGGCGCCTGATAGGCCGCCTCATCGATCTGCTCCGCCAAGGGCAAGGGCAACGCCGGGCGATCGACTTTACCGTTGGGGTTGAGCGGCAGTCTATCGAGCAGCACAAACGAACCAGGCAGCATGTAATCCGGAAGCACGGCGGCAAGCGCAGTCTTGAGCATGGATGCGTTGAGTGTTACGCCGTGATGCGAGACGACGTAGGCGATGAGGCGCGTTCCATTACGGCTTTCCTGTGCCACCACCGCCGCCTCGCGAACTCCGGGCTGCGCCAGCAACTGACCCTCGATTTCGCCCAACTCAACCCGGAAACCGCGAAGCTTGACCTGATGATCGAGCCGGCCCAGGTATTCGAGTTGGCCACCAGTGTCCTCATTGCGCCAGCGGACCCGATCTCCAGTGCGGTAAAGGCGGCTTCCATCCAGCACGAAAGGATCGGCAACGAACCGGTCCGCGGTGAGGCCTGGACGATCGAGGTATCCGCGGGCCAGCCCTGTCCCACCAATATAGAGTTCTCCGGCACACCCCGGAGGCACGACATTCAAGTCCTCGTCGAGCACGTACAACTTGCGATCTCCAACGGCACGGCCGATGGGCGCGAACTCGCCGATGAAACCGGCCTCAGCAGTTTCAGACGCATGGGCTACCCAGGCGGCTGGAGTGATGACCGTTTCGGTGGGCCCATAGGCGTTGACCAGTCGGGCTTGCGGGAAAGCCGCCTGCGTGGCGGCCAGGTCCGCTGCAAACCATGCTTCGCCGCCTGCTATGCATGTGCGCACCGACGTGGCACCGCCCTGCATCAAGGGAAGCAGCATCCGCAGATAAGCGGGTGGCAAGTGTAGTGTAGTTATGCTGTGCTTTCCGATCCGATCGACGAAACCGTCGCCAGCAAGGTCTCGTGTCGATGAAAGGACAAGCGTCGCGCCTTCGCACAGGGGCGTGATCCACTGTTCCGCAGCCGCATCGAAATTCATCGAGAAAAACATGAGTTCGCGATCACCCGGGCGTACGTCGTAGATTTCCCTGATCGCTGCCAGATGCATCGCCAGGGGACCATGGCTTACTCCTACCCCTTTCGGCCTGCCGGTCGACCCGGATGTGTAGATAACATAAGCGAGATTATCGGGATGCAGAGCAATCTCCGGGTTAGTTTCGGCCGCCCCATTCATACCGGAGCCATCCAGTTCCAGCACGGAAAGCTTTTCCGAATCGGGGATACGATTCCTGAGATGAGATTGCGTCAACAGCAACCGGATGCCGCTGTCCTCAACAAGATAGTGGAGGCGCTCGCGCGGATAGTCGGGATCGAGCGGTACATATGCCCCTCCTGCCTTGAGAATGCCCAGCAGGCCGACGATCATCTCGATGGAACGTTCTACCGTAATGCCGACCTTTACTTCCGCTTTGACTCCTAGAGCGATTAAATGGTGTGCGAGTTGGTTTGAGCGCCGGTTCAGTTCCTGGTAGGTTATTTCAGTATCATTGAAAATCAGGGCGCAGACGTTCGGACGTTCTTCCGCCTGGTGCTCTATGCGCCGATGTACAGATTCATGAGCAGTTTGATGGGCGGATTGATGGGACATCGCGCTACCTGAAACGCGCGCTACAGCATTCGTTCCCCATGCTCCCCATGCTCCGAGCTGCGCGATATCGCTTTCGCTCAACAGAGGCACATCGCCGACGGGCGTTTCCGGCTGCCCCGCCATTGCGCCCAGCAGGGTCACATAATAGCGTCCCAGGCGCTCGATCGTACGGGTATCGAAGAGCTCCGCCGCATAGATGAAGCTTGCGCGCACGTTACCATCAGGTGACTCGATCGTTTCCAGCGTCAGCTCGAACTGTGCAGCCGGCTCGCCCAGCGGATAGTCAACGATCTTCAGTCCCTTGATTTGATCGAGCTTGCGCCGGTCGCTTACCAGGTGATTAAGGGTCACCTGGAAGAGCGGTGTCCGGCTCAGGCTTCTCTCCGGCTGCAATGTTTCAACCAGTTGCTCGAAGGGCAAATCCTGATGTGCCTGGGCGTCGATTGCCGCTTCTCTGACCTGCGCGAGCAGGGTTGACAAAGCCATGCGGCCGTCGAGCTTCCCACGCAGTACCTGGGTATTCACGAAAAAACCGACGATGCCCCTGGTTTCAATCCGGTTGCGATTGGCAACCGGCACGCCGACACGAATATCCTTTTGTCCTGTAAGACGGTAGAGCAAAGCTTGAAAACCCGCCATCAGCGCCATGAAAAGGGTCGCACTCCGGCTATCGGGGCGTTGGGCAAGGCTTCGCAGGCTGCTCAGCACATCCGGTGGCAGATCGAAAGAATGACGTGCGGCCTGATAATTTGCCACGGGCCGGCGCGGATGGTCGGCCGGCAGTTCCAATACCGGATGCTCGGTGCCCAGGTAATCACGCCAGTAGGCCAGTTGCCTGTCTTTCTCGCCTGCTTCCAGCCAACTGCGCTGCCACTCGGCATAGTCCGCGTAGCGGATGGATAACTGGTCGAACTGCGGCAACTGCCCCTGTGCATGAGCCAGATACCCGACAGCGAGCTCGTCAAGCAACACCTGCATCGAGGCACCATCGGAGATGATGTGATGTATGGCCATAACCAGGATATGCGCATCCTGCGCCAGCCGGATCAAGACTACTCGCAGCAATGGGCCCTGTGTCAGATCGAAGGGGGCGGAAATGATCTGGTCGGCCTCCTCTTTCGCACGCGCTTCACGCTCCGATGGGGGGGCACTATTCAAATCCATATGCGAAATATCCACCCTCGATGCCGGCCTAAGTACCTGCTCGGCGGCACCTTCCCCTCCCGCTCGGAAAACGGTGCGCAAAGATTCGTGCCGTGCGACCAGCCCATCAAAGCTGGCCTGCAACGCCTCCACATCCAGCGGTCCCGATAATTGCAATGCCTGCTTAATGTGATAGGCGGTGGACGTCCGGTCCAGTTGCCAAAGGAACCATAGACGCTGTTGACCGAAGGAGAGCGGTGCCGCGTGGGCCGCACCGATCCTGGCCGGGGAAAGAATGCTGATGCTCGCGGTACGTCTGGGAGTGCCGGCAGACAGTACGCGCTTGATTTCCTGCGCGCACTCGCGCAACTTCGGATTCTCGAACAGGCTGCGGAGCATGAAATCGATCTGCCAATGCTCAGCAATACGCGCCACAGCCTGAACTGCCGAAAGTGAATTTCCGCCGCTGGCAAAAAAATGGTCCTCGCGCCCCAATCCACGGCGATTCAGCACGGTTTCCCAGATGCCCGCGAGCGAAATTTCGACGTCATCCGTCAACGTGGATAAAGGCTGGCTGTTGCCACCCAGCACGAAATTGCCAAACTCATAAATGGCATACGCGTCGAGTGTGCGCTCACGCCAGCCCTGCCGGCAGGCGGCGCGCTGCAATTTTCCGCTGGAAGTCTTTGGCAAACCTCCCGGATTCAGTAATACCACCACCGAGAGCGGCTCATGACAGCTTCCGCTCACGGCCTCGCTCAATGCCTGCACCAGGGTTTCGACGGCGATAAGCTTCTGCATGCCGCGAGATATCTCCACAGCGATGCCGATTCCTTCCCCGTTTTCGGTTTCTACCGAGAACGCGGCTACCCTTCCCTTCCGTGCCGCCTCCACCTCGTCTTCGACCACCTGCTCGAGGTCCTGCGGGTAGACGTTCTGCCCCCTTATGATGATGAGATCTTTATGACGGCCAGCGATGTAAATTTGCCCCTCGTAGAAAAATCCCAGATCGCCTGTGCGCAACCAGCGTTCGCCCTCATGAGTAACGAAAGTGTCAGCCGTTTCCCTGGCGCGCCGCCAGTAACCATGGGTCAAGCTTGCGCCGGCTATCCAGATCTCACCCACGTAGCCATCCGGCAACGGGGCGAATGTTTCGGCATTGGTGATCCTGACAGTGTGACCGGGTACGGCAGCTCCGCAGGCGACCAGCCAGATTCCTTCCTCCGCCACCTCGGCACGGCCTTGTGCCAGTGTCTCAGTCGAGAAGCAATGCGCCTCTACCCCATCTCCGGACGTGCCACCGGTCATCATCAGTGTTGCTTCCGCCAGTCCGTAACAGGGATAAATGGTCCCAGTGGAGAATCCCACGGGTGCGAAGCGCTTCATGAACGCGCTCATTGCGCTGTAACGTACGGGTTCCGCTCCGCAAAAAGCGACGCGCCACGTCGACAAGTCCAATCCTTGCAACTGCGCATCTCTCACACGCTCGACACACAGTTGAAAAGCGAAGTTTGGCGCGCCGCTGACCGTCGCTCGATGGCGCGAGATGGTCTCAAGCCAACGTACCGGCCGCTCGATAAAAAACTTGGGGGTCATCAGGACGCCGGGGATGCCGCTATGGATGGGCTGCAGCAAACCGGCAATCAGGCCCAGGTCGTGGTAAAGAGGCAGCCAACTGACGAATACGTCGTCTTCACTGATGGACAAGCTCTGCTCGTAAGCCTGTGCATGCACCATCAGGTTTCCATGGCTCACCATGACTCCCTTGGGAGTGGAAGTAGACCCGGAGGTATATTGCAAAAACGCGATATCTCCCTCTTCGGGAAAATATTCGCGCCACGCAGATGCGTTATCGCGTTTCACCGTGTCCACGGTCAGCACGGTTGCATAAGAAAACTGTTCCACTGCGGCACGAGCAATCAACGGCATGATTTCGCTCGTGGTCAATATGCAGCGCGCCTCAGCATCCGCTGCAATGGCGAGCAGGCGCGCCAAGTGCCGTTCACGCACCATCTCCGGCGGGAAAACGGGCACGGCGATGAGTCCTGCGTAAAGACAGGCGAAGAAGCCAATTACGTAATGCTCATCATTTTCCATGAGCAGCAGGGCGCGCTCGCCTGCCGAAAAACGGTCCTGCAAAAGGGTTGCGAGTGCGCGGACATGCTGATCCAATGTAGCGTAGTCGAACGCTTTTTCCACGATTCTCTCGCCTTCCTGGTGCACTGCAGTCAAGGCGAGGTCTGTGGGACGCGCCGACGCGAGACTACGGAGATGCGTAACCAGGTTTTGCGGATAAACGCGGTGAGAAATTGACCTTGGCGTCATAGTGAAACCTTTCAGTGGACTGACTTTGAAAATCTTTCAGGCGTGATCTATCTGGCGAACGAAATAATCGCAAACCTGCGGATATGCAGCCTGACCTTGGCAGCGATCCAATCGTGACAGGGGAAGTCGGGATGTCAGTCGCGACACTTCGTGGCTTTTCCCTTGAGCTGAAGGCCGGTTATGAGTCTGTAATGCCAGGGCCGCTGCATAGCCATCGGGTACCGGAAGGCGCCAGGCCTGTATTTCCCGCCACTCCGGCAAATCATGGGCGATCTCGTAGGCCTCATCGTCTCCGGGCAGAATGGACACGGATTGCAAGTGTTCGGAGATACCCAATCCCAACGCTTTCAGCACGGATTCCTTCGCTACCCAGTGCCGGATGAAATCGTCCGGGACTTGCAAGGCAAGGCGGCGCTCCAATGGAGAAAAGACGTAGGCCGCGAGGTCCTCAAGGTTTTTGGCATCGATTGCACGGTCTTCGCATTCAATATCGACACCGACCGGCCCGCTGGTCGAAAGGGCGATCAGGGCGCAACAACCGGCATGAGAGACATTGAACTCGATCCCCGACTCACTTTCCAGCCGTGGCTTGCCATAAGCATTGACCACGAAGCGCAGCCGGTCGGGCGGCAACATCAAGTGCGCTCCGACAAGTCGCCTCAGGGCCGCCCGGGTTGCTATAGACCGCACGCGGTCTTCTTGCCGTCGAAACCGTTGCGCGTAAACGCGCTCTTCTGCGGACAACAATGCCAGCTCGGAATCTGACACCCACAGCCCAACATCAAACTCGAGCAGCCACACTTCGATGCCACAAGGAATGCGCTCCGACAGCGATAAGCGCCTTAGGGGATACATAGGGAATCAGCAGGCTCTCGATGTGCTTCTTGATATACTTCTGGACGGTACAGCGCCATCCGCTGGACGAGCACGTGAAGAAAAGCGTCTTCGTGCTGCCGGAGAAAGAAATGTCCTCCTTCAAACAGGTCCAGCGAGAAATCTTCTGTAGTTTCGGATCGCCACGCTTCGAGCTTCGACCCATGAATTTCATCGTCACGGCCCCCAAAAACATGAATCGGCAGCGGCAAAGGCAAGGATTGTGCGTGGCGGAAGCTCGCGCAGATGCGGTAGTCAGCACGCAACAGGCTGATCGTCATGGACAACAACTCTGGGCTCTCGAACACTTCTTCCGGTGTCCCGCTCTGCTTGCGCAGATCGGCGATGAGCGACGCGTCGGTATTCTTGTCCGCATAGCGCCGCCAGTCCTGCCGGGAGGGTGCGGCACAGGCTGACACAAACAGGGCAAGAGGCAAGGGTTTTTCTCTCTTGCGCAGGGAATGGGTAATTCCGAAAGCGAGCAGCGCCCCCATGCTGTGCCCGAAGAACGCATATCGACGAGGCGGACATGCCTCGAGTTCATCCGCAAGGCGCTCGACCAGTAAAGGGAAACTCCTCTCGAATGTTTCATCCAGACGGCCTCCACGGCCGGGCAACTCGACCGGCTCCACTTGCACCCAGGAAGGCAACCTGCGCCGCCAGCGCAGATACATTGTCGAGCTCGCGCCTGCGCAAGGCAGTGCGAAAAGCGTCAGAGGTGCAGGCATCACCTGGCTTCAACTGAACATTGTTCGTCCATGAAGCGCCGCAGGCTGAGGGGGCGCATATCCGTCCAGACTTTCTCTACATGTTCGAGGCAGGTTTTCTTGTCTCCCAGCACTCCGGTGTCCCGCCATCCTCCCGGAATGGCTTTCCATTCCGGCCAGATGGAGTACTGCTCTTCATGATTGACCAGCACGCGAAACGTCCCGTCTTCGCGGTCGAAGCAACTTGTCATGATTGTTCCCCTTATGTCTGTAAACAATGACGTTCCAGATTCCCTGGACGAATTTCCTGGATCGGAAATGCGTCTTAATCTTATTTGGAATCTTGTTTAGCTAGACGAATAAGGATTCGAAGAATTTAGGAAAATCATGGCAGAGATAAAGGAAGAGCCGACGAATGTTATTGATAAGTTCCTGACAAAAAAGGCCGGGCCTATGATGAGGGAAAGAAAAAAGAACTGGAAGACTTTCTGAAGAGATAAGGTAACTGGGAAACTGAGCGGTAGAGCGTATTGTTTCCTGTCATCAATCACCTGCAGGTTCTGATGATGGAACAAGACCAGTGAGGAGCCAGAGGCGGGAGGTCTCGTCGTAGGCCTTATACGCAGGATTCATGTTCAGCCAGTTGATCAATTCTTCCCGTTCAGCGGGGCTGAGTGACTCGTGCTCACGTATCACCCACTCGACTGTTGTATGCCACACCCGATCCTGATCCTGGTCCTGGTGCCTGGAATCCGCCACGGTTTCACCTTCATGTTCCCCCGACGATCTTCGAATTCATCATTTTTTCCGTGGTTTAATGTTTAAACATACCCCGAACAAATATAGCGGATACGGCTGTACAAGTGCCTGCCCCGGCGGAAGTGATCAAGTGGGTGACTAGGTGGATTGGAGAGCGGCACGACAGTGGTCTATGGCCTCGTGGATCAGGATGTTCACCAAGGAAGTTGAGATAGCCAGCTCGGCAGCGATGGCGCGATGCGTCTGGCCCTCCAGGCGATGCAGTTCAAAAGCGCGCCTGGTCCGCTCGGGAAGTTCCGATATTGCTTTTGCAACCAGTTTGAGACGCTCGCGGCTGATGACTGTGGCCTCGGGCATTCCCGAATGGGATGGCACATGCAGCCCGTTGTCTTCGCCCTCGAAAAGATTCAATTCAAATGAAATGCGCCGATGATGATCGATGGCAAGATTGCGAACCATCTGGAAAAGGTATGCCACAGGTTGCTTGATATGGAATACTTCCGCTGCTTCCGATACTTTAAGATATGCATCCTGTACCACGTCCTCCGCCCGCTCGGGATTGCCAAGAATCTTGAGTGCTGCCCAGCGCAACTGGGACCGATGAGCCATGAAAACTTCGCTCAGTTCAACCTGCTCTTCAACAATCATCACCGCATCTCCGCAGAAAGCATATAATAACAATAACGAGAACCATTCTTATTATCATATAGCAATTTCTATTTTACAATATGCATCAATTTCCGCTCCCGAGGATATGTGCGAACATCCTCAAATTTTGGGGTCGGCCTGAACCGAAATGCCCCGAATATTTGCGATAATAATTGTTTCGATTTCGCTCGCTGGCATTAGCGGTTGCAAAACGTCTCCCCTGAGAAGCCCTGGAGATGCAGGTGCAGCAATACCAGCCAAATGGACGGCGGATAAGGAAGCTCCGCGGCCAGCGCCGGAAAACTGGGTAGAAACTTTTGGCGACCCTAATCTGAGTGTCCTGGTTAACAGCGCGTTGACCGATAATTACCTACTGAAGGCTGTGGCGGCGCGAGTAAAAGCTGCGGTGGCCCAAGCGCGCATAGACGGTGCAAGCCGATGGCCGCAACTGTTCTTTGCTCCCGGTTATCAATATGCGCAAATCCGCGAGGCGGGATTCGGGGCGGCCCGATTCAGTGTGTTTGAAGCATTGTTCAGCCTGAGCTGGGAACTGGATGTGTGGGGACGGATAAGCGATTTCCAGCAGGCAGCAATAAGAGAGGCGGATGCGACCGCAGCCGATTTTCAAGGTGCGCGCTTGTCTCTGGCCGCACGGGTGGCGCAGAGTTATTTTGAACTTGCCGAAGCCAGGCTGCAGGCAGCAGTGGCGGAGCAATCGGTGAAGGATCGAAGCGTTATTGTCGACCTGGTGCGTGGGCGCTTCGCCCGCGGTTTGACGAAAGCACTCGACGTGCGCCTGGCGCTTACAGACCTCGCCAATGCGGAGGCTGAGCTTACTCAGGCGCGCAATCAGGTCCAGATCGTTGCACGGCGGCTGGAAGTGCTACTGGGGCGCTATCCGGAAGCCGCGCTGACGGCAACTGCGGAACTGCCTGAGCCTCCACCCGATATGCCATCCGGATTGCCCTCGGAACTGCTGGAACGGCGGCCGGATCTCGTTGCGGCTTATGATCGTTTGCTGGCAGCCGACTCCCGCCTGCAAAGCACGAGAAAATTACTGCTGCCGCGCGTTGCCCTGACCGCTGTCGGGGGAATGCGCAGCCCAGCCTTGACAGAGCTGGTGGATCCCAGGGCTCTTGCATGGAACGTATTCATCGGGCTGGCTCAGCCGGTATTCACGGGAGGCCGAATCCGGGGCGAGATTCAACTTGACAAGGCGGAAACCGAGCAAGCCCTTAATCTGTACAAGGATACGGCGCTGAATGCTTTCCGGGAAGTGGAGCAGGCGCTTGCCGCGGATGAGTGGTTGCGGAAAGAAGAAAAAGCTTTGAGAAACGCGGTTGAGCAAACCGAGGCCAGCCGCAAACTGGCAGTCTATTCCTATCAGCATGGATATATCGAGATTCTTACACTGCTGGATAGCTACCGCAGTACCCTCACTGCTCAGAGTGCCCATCTTTCTGTCAGGCGCCAGCTTCTGAGCAATCGAATAAATCTTTACCTGGCATTGGGAGGCAGCATTTGCGAGTCGTGCTGAGACAACTGACAAGCAAGGGTATGCTCAAAATCACCATCCCTGTTCTTGTTGTGCTGACAGGCATCAGCATTTCGTGGGCAATTGCGGTTCATCGGCCGTCACTGAAATCCGAATTGCCGGATAGCGGAATACCAGTGGTACGGGTAATCGAGGCAACTCCGCAAACGATCAAACTTAATATTCGCTCTCAAGGTGTGGTTGTGCCCCGCACCGAGATTGATCTCGTCCCCGAGGTAGCGGGCCAGATTGTTCGACTCCATCCCAGCCTGGCCGCCGGGGGTTTTTTTGAGGCTGGCGATATATTGATGATGATCGATACACGCGACTACGATCATGCAATCGCGGAGGCACATGCGCGCATCGCCGAGGCGGAGCGCCAGGTTGCGATGGAAGAGGCGCAGGCGGAGCAGGCGCGCCAGGAATGGCAGGTTCTGGGGGAAGGAACACCCTCGCCTTTGACCATGCGCGAACCGCAACTGGCAGAGGCCCGCGCAAAGCTGAAAGCTGCGCAGGCCGACATGGTAAAAGCCCGCCTGCAGCGAAGCCGGTGCGAGTGGCGCGCCCCATTTGCCGGGCGTGTGCGAAACATGCATATTGGTCTTGGTCAGTACGTTCAACCTGGAGAAAAACTGGCCCGCCTATACGCTACCGATGTAGCCCTGGTACGCCTGCCTTTGGCGACCGACCAATTCGCATACCTCGATCTCCTTCTCGACCACAGGGACAACAAGGCCGGAAGGGGGCCGAAGGTCGCCTTGAGTGGGGAATTTGCGGGCGTAACGCACCGGTGGGAGGGGCACGTTATCCGGACGGAGGGTGCGTTGGATGAGGAAACGGGGCTCCTCCACGCCGTTGCGGAGGTACGGAACCCTTATAAGGTCGAGCCAGGCCAGCCTCCGCTCATACCCGGCTTGTTTGTAAAGGCCGAGATCGAAGGGCGGGAACAGGCCGATGTGTTTGTATTGCCGCCCGGCGCTGTCAATGCCTCCCAGGAAGTGTTACTCGTCGACACGGAAAACCGACTGCATATCCGCGGTGTAGAAATTTTGCGTCGTGAGCCGGATCGCATTCTCGCCAAAAGTGGATTAAATGCGAGGGACAGGCTTGTCATCTCGAGAATTGAGGTTCCGGTGGAGGGAATGAAGGTAAGCACAGAGATTGTGACGCCGAAGCCGAAGCTCAAAAAGACCGGCTTGGAGGCGCCAACGCAGGACGGCGCGCTATGAGCGATGCTTTTATGCCCCATTGTTCTGCGTTCCATCCGCTAGCTAGGCCCGCAGGCCCTCCGATTGGCCAAGGGGAGTATCCATTAGTGAGTTTTTTTGAATGAAGGGTATCTTTCCTCCTTCCCTTCCCTCCTCCGGGCCGATTGCGTGGTTCGCGGCGAATCCGATCGCTGCCAACCTCCTCATGTTGCTCATTCTGCTTGGGGGTGCGGGCAGCCTGCTGTTGATGGACAAGGAAGTGTTTCCCCGATTCATGCCACATCAGATCGAGATCAAGGCGACCTATCCCGGTGCGGGTCCGCTGGAGATCGAAGAGTCCGTTTGCGTCCGCATCGAAGAGGCGGTCTACAATTTGCCCGGCATTAAAAGGTTAAACTCGGAAATTATCGAGGGGGAATGCAAGGTCAAGCTGACGGCCCTGCCGACCTACGACAGGGATCAGGTGATGAACGCGGCGCGTGGAAGGGTGCAAGCGATTCAGCGCCTGCCGAAAGGCCTGGAGAAGATTGACGTACAGCCGGCAAACCGCATCGGAGATGATGGCGTTATCTGGGTGGCGTTATATGGCCCTACAGACCCGCTTACCCTCAGGCGCGTGAGCGACGGCATTCATGCCGAGCTCTCCCGCATACCTGGTGTAACGCGGGCGCACAACTATTACGAGTTACCGTACGAGATTTCAATCGAGGTATCCACGGAGAAACTGCGCCAGTATGGCGTGTCGCTCAATGAGGTGACGGAAACCATTCGACGCGCTTCGGTGGACCTGCCCGGAGGGGTAATGAAGAACCCGGCGGGCGAGCTGCTGCTGAGGGTCAAGGGCAAAGCCCAGGATGACATATCGGTTGGAAATCTGGTGGTGAGCACCCGGCCGGACGGAAGCCGCGTGCTGCTTCGCAATGTAGCAGTCATCAAGGATGGCTTGGAAGAGCGGTTGTCGGAGTGGCACCATAATGGGGAAACCGCCCAAGGATGGGAAATTCATGCCGAAAAAGATTCAGTGGCAGTGGCGCGCCGTGTCAAGGCTTACGTAGCGGAAAAAAAAGCAGAGCTTCCCCAGGGGGTGGGGCTGATCACCTGGTGGGATGATTCGCAGGCTTACGAAGAACGTATTGGAACCCTGCTCGAGGATGGGCTCACGGGATTCGCATTGGTCTGCCTCATCCTGACGCTGTTCCTTCAGTTCAAAGTGGCCGTTTGGGCCGGAGCGGGAATCCTGACGTCGATATTCGGCGCGTTCTGGCTGATGCCAGCTCTGGATATTTCCCTCAACATGCTGTCGCTGTTCGGTTTTCTGCTGGCAATGGGAATTCTCGTGGATGATGCAATTATCATAGGAGAAGCCATCTATGCTCGCCAGGAAGAGGCGAAAGCAGTAGCAGCCGCTGCCACGACGGGAGAACGGAAGGGCTCATCGGCTGCGGAATTCGGCTGGATGCAAAGAAACCTGCAGGCAGCAATCCTCGGCGCGCGCGAGGTCGCCCTGCCGGTTATTCTCGCCGTCATGATCGCGCTTGTCGCGTTTCTGCCCGGCTTATTCCTGCCGGGGTGGGCGGGCCAGATGATGAAACCCATCTGTCTGGTAATGGTTCTCACGCTGGTATTTTCGCTGGTTGAAGCGCTGCTGATCCTGCCTTCTCATCTGGCGACACCCTTGAGGAGCACATGGTCCTATCCCCCGTTGCTACGGCTGCGCGCCGCACTCAATCATGGATTGCAGCAATTTGTCCGCCGCGTTTACGAACCATTGCTACAGAAAGCGCTTGCCTGGCGTTATCTCACGATCGCCATTTTCGCTGTCCTTCTGATGCTGGCTGTGGCATTGGTGGCCGGAGGGCATGTGCGGATGACCTTGCAGGCGGACGTGACAAAAGAGAGCTTCTGGGTCTACCTGAAATTGCCCGAAGACGCGCCCTATAGCGAAACGCGGAGAATAGCGGAAAAAGTAGAACGGGCGCTACTGCAATTGCGGGAAGAGCTGGATAGAGAGGCAGCAAAGAGTGATCCGAATATTCACGGGAGCGTCATCGTCGGCATGGAAACGATCATCGCGGAACACAGCGCGGGTTTCTGGACCGAACTCTCTCCCACTGGGCGTCAGCACATCGTGGTAGAGGATTTCATCCGGGAGTGGCGTAAACGTATTGGTGACATCGGCCGGGCCAAGATCGATTTCCTGTATAAGGAGGGGGATATCCCCTACGATATTGAATTCGATCTTGGTCACCCCGACCCGGAAACCCTGACAGCAGCTGTAGCGTTATTCAAACAGAAACTGACGGATTACATCGGGGTATATGATGTGGTGGATTCCGCTGAGGCCGGCAAACCCGAAGTCCGCCTGCGTCTCAAACCCGAGGCGGAACGCCTTGGTATACGGCTGGAAGATATTGCCGAGCAAATGCGCCATGCCTACTATGGCGACGAAGTGCATCGGCTGCAAAGAGGGCGCAATGAGGTCAAGGTTATGGTGCGCTTGCCGCGTAGCGAGAGGCAGTCACTCGACGATCTGCAGAACCTTCCAGTTCGCTTGCCCAGCGGAGCCCAGGCTCCCCTCGGAGTCCTTGCGGAAGTCGAATTGATGCCCGGCCAGGCAAAACTGCTTCGCCAGGACCGGCAGCGCATCCTCAAGGTACAGGCCCAGACCGACCCCAAACTTGCTGATGTGAACCAGATTTATGCCGGTTTTGCAGCGCATGAAATACCTGAAATAAAACGTCAGTTTCCAGGATTGGATATCGACATTGGCGAAGAGCGCCAGGAACAGGAACAGACGATCCAGAAGCTGGTGCTTTTTACCGGAGCTGCTCTGGCCGTTATCTATGCCCTGATTGCCATCCCCTTTCGTTCATATACCAAACCGCTGATCTTTCTTCTGGCAGCTCCGGTCGCCTGGAGCGGCGCGGTGTGGGCACACTGGCTGATCGGTCTTCCGCTATCCATGGAGTCGCTGGTGGGCATGATCGCGGCGAGCGGTGTGGTAATAAACGATAGCCTGGTACTGCTGGATTACGTACAAAAACGGGAAGACAGCGGCCGGCCCGTCTCGGCGCTTATCCTCGAGGCATGCAGTGCCCGCTTCAGACCAATTCTGCTCGCATTTCTCACCAACTTTGTCGGGTTTCTTCCCATCCTGCTCGAAAAAAGCGAACAGGCACAGTTCCTGGTCCCAATGACGCTCTCTCTGACCGTAGGCCTGCTGGTGGGCATGGCCGCAAGCCTCATACTGACACCCGTGTGCTATGCTGTCACCGAGCCATCCTGCAGGCAGCCGGTACTGGCCGAAATGTCTCACTGAGAATCCGAAACTTCCCTGTTTATGAGGATGGTGGCAGCGGTTTATAATAAACCGTGCCCCAATCCTCTATGATAGCCGCACAGATTGTTTCTGGTCTTTAACTGCCTCTTCAAACTGCCCTTGATTTTTTTAGTATCTTGGAATACTGCCCGGTATTGAAAACCGGGATACGGGCAACTGCACATTCATTTGTAAAGCGTCAAATATGGAATCCGTTTTGAAGCAGTCGCGACGAATCGTCGTCAAGGTCGGCAGCAGTCTGGTAACGAACCAGGGACAAGGCCTTGACCATACAGCGCTTGCGCACTGGGCTGGGCAAATCGTTAAACTCAAGAAGATCGGCAAGGAAGTGGTGCTCGTTTCTTCCGGGGCCATAGCGGAGGGGATGCAGCGCCTGAAATGGAAAAAGCGCCCGCATGCGGTCCACGAGTTACAGGCGGCGGCAGCGGTGGGACAGATGGGCCTGGTGCAAGCCTATGAAACCTGCTTCCGCAAGCACGAATTGCACTCTGCCCAGGTTTTGCTCACCCACGAAGACTTGTCCGACCGCAAGCGTTATCTGAATGCGCGCTCCACGCTGGCCACGCTGTTAAATCTGAACGTCATTCCAATCATCAATGAAAACGATACAGTAGCGACCGATGAAATCCGCTTTGGCGATAACGATACGTTAGCCGCACTGGTAACCAACCTGATCGAAGCGGATGTGCTGGTAATTCTGACTGATCAGCAAGGGCTATTCACGGCCGATCCGCGAAAGGATATCCAGGCGAAACTGGTGGAGCAGGCGAAAGCCGGAGATTCGGATATCGAACGGATGGCGGGTGGCGCAGGCAGCGAAATCGGAAGGGGCGGCATGCTGACCAAAGTGCTGGCGGCCAAACGCGCAGCGAGAAGCGGCGCGCATACAGTAATCGCGTCGGGGCGCGAAGCGGACGTCCTGATTCGCCTTGCCCGAGGGGAAGCAATCGGCACGCAATTGCTGGCGGAAACCATGACGCTTGCCGCTCGCAAGCAGTGGCTGGCGGACCATCTGCAAATCCGGGGAAATGTCACACTGGATGAAGGAGCGGTGGAAGCATTGGCCATTGGCGGCAAAAGCCTTCTGCCGGTCGGCGTGACCGATGTGCGCGGCAACTTCGAGCGTGGTGAGGTCGTAGGCTGCCTTGATCCGCAAGGAAGGGAAATCGCTCGTGGGCTGGTCAATTACAATGCTGCGGAAACCCGGCGTATTCTCCGCCGGGCAAGCGACGAAATCGAAAGCCTTCTCGGCTATATAGGTGAACCGGAGCTCATCCACAGGGATAACCTGGTTCTGCTTTAACGCCCTAATGCAGTACCCATTATCGCTGGAGAAAACCCTGATGAAACCAACGACCAGAATTGACGAGAATTTTTCAACCAGCCCGCAGATCGATGCTGAAGACCTGATCGATATCAAGGCCGCGGGTTTTAAAAGTGTGATTTGCAACCGCCCGGATAGCGAGGACGGAGGCCATCATCCAGACCACGATTTTCTCGCATCCGAAGCCAGCAAACTGGGACTTGAATTTGCCTACCTGCCGGTTGTGCCGGGTCAAATCAATGACACTCACGTTGCGCAGTTCAAGACAATCGTAGAGGAACTGCCAAGTCCTACCCTTGGCTATTGCCGTCTCGGACTTCGCTCCAAAGCGCTTTACGAGCGCTCGCGATAAATATCCTTAAATACCTTTTCACCCACTCTTCCACGGCAATCGGCAAACCAGGCATGATTATTGTTTGTGCGGATCTTGTTGATAAAACCCCCGGATCATCATTTCCGCGAAATCGAAATCCATTAATTTTAGATAAATTCCTGAAAAAATCCGAATACCCGCTTTTTGTGGATATGACTTCATGATGGATGGGTGCTTGGAGTTCTCAGCATTCATGGTGGAAACTGTCTTAGCCATCCAATGGCAGCAAGCTTTTAGAGCCTTGACTGCTAAGTTGTTCTGGACGGAAATCATCTTTTCCAGAAGAAGGTCCTTTGTTTATACTGGGAACCGATTAGCAGCATGAAAGGACGCAAATGATATTCCGTCAACTGTTCGAACCGCTATCCAGCACCTATACGTACCTGCTCGGCTGCGAGCAAACAGGGCAAGCCTTACTGATCGATCCGGTGAT
>DATEEZ010000231.1:0-4285 GCA_035280905.1 Nitrosospira sp. | reverse complement strand
GTCTCCCGCTCAGATTGTGATTCAGTAGATTCGCGTTTCACCTCGGCAATAAAGAGGAACAACACCTCTGGCCATAGCAATTTTCAACAAGTATCAAATAGCATCAGATTTAATCAGATGCCATTAGTTTACCGGATAATTCCGCGACCTCGCACGGAAATAAAATCAAGAAAGCGTTGGACAGACGGTGTATCGCTAGCAAGCCGCATGAGTTGCACTTCTGCTTCTTTCAGAGGGAGGCCGGATCGGTATACCAGCTTGTAAGCACTTTTCAATGTGCGGATGGTGGATTCGGAAAACCCCCGACGCTTGAGCTCCCTCCAGTTGAGACCATAAGGCATGGCGGGGTTTCCTGCCGCCAGGAGATAAGGCGGCAGGTCCTGAGTCAGCACGGTGCCTAAACCCGTGAAGCTGTAGGCGCCCACACGAACGAACTGATGAACCGAGGTGAATCCGCCAAGTCCCGCATAATCGCCCACCTGGACGTGGCCAGCCAGGGAAGCATTGTTGGTAAAGGTCGTGAAGTTACCCACCTGGCAATCATGCGCCAGATGGACGTAGGCCATCATGAAGTTGTCATTCCCGAGGCGGGTAACACCTGCGCCTTGGGCGGTGCCCCGATTGAAAGTGCAAAATTCTCGAATCGTGTTTCGATCGCCTATTTCCAGCCGGGTAGGTTCGCCCTTGTATTTCTTGTCCTGCGGCTCATCTCCCAGCGAGCAGAACTGGAAAATCCGGTTATTGCAACCGATGCGCGTATGCCCCTTTATGACGACATGCGGCCCGATCCAGGTATTGTCGCCAACCCTGACATGCTCTTCCACGATGGAATAAGCCCCGATGGTGACGCCCGAGCCAAGTTGTGCTCCGGGATGGACAAAGGCTGTTGGGTGGATACCGGCTTCCTTCATGGATCAGTCCTGCTTAAAAACTTGAACCCGTACGATCGCTGATACTTGGGATACTTCAGACACTTCAACCTCAGTGGCACGAGCCCTGGTTCTGGGCTAAGATAATTCTGGCATACATTACATACATGCCAAACTTCCCATCCCATCCGAAGCGCTCGATCGTGTCGGCCGGGGACCTTGTAATGACAGCCCCGAACGAATTTACAGCCGAAACAAGATGTAACTCCTCCATGGCCTCCTCCCCACTAGCGACAATTGATGATATCAACAGTGCAGTAGATATTGCGCTTCGCGTATTGAATCTGTCAAAGACCTATCGCATTTATGGCCGCTCCCGGGATCGGCTGCTCCAAGGCTTGTGGGGTAGCCGGAAACAACTGTATCGGGAATTCCGGGCGCTGGACAGCATTTCCTTTGAGATTCGGCGTGGAGAAACCGTGGGGATCATCGGTCCGAACGGATCCGGGAAAAGCACGCTGCTGCAACTGATCGCCGGAACACTGACACCCACCCACGGCGAAATATATATCAAAGGCAAGGTGTCGGCTTTGCTTGAGCTGGGAGCCGGCTTCAACGGGGAATTTACCGGGCGCGAGAATATCCATATGGCGGCATCGATTGCGGGATTGGACGCCGGCAAGATCAGACAGCGCTATGAGCGCATCGCTTCTTATGCCGACATTGGGGATTTCCTCGATCAACCGGTAAAGACGTACTCAAGCGGGATGTATGTACGCCTTGCATTTGCCGTCGCCATTTCGGTTGAGCCGGAGGTACTGATTATAGATGAAGCACTGGCGGTGGGAGACATGGAGTTTCAGGCGAAGTGCATGGTGACATTGAAGCAGATGCAGGAACGCGGTACCACCATCCTGTTTGTCAGCCACGACGTAGGAGCGGTCAGCGCCTTATGTGAGCGCACCCTTTACCTCAAGCATGGTCGGGCACTGGAAATGGGTCCCACTCGGGACGTCGTTGCACGCTATATTCGTGAGGTGCAGGAAGCAAGCAACCGGAAAATCAACGTAACGGTTTCTGAAAACAACGATTCGAGAACTGGCGGGACGACCTGTGCTCCTGAGACCGATAGCACGTCTCAGCACCGCTCTGCTCTTCCCACCACTTCCGCTCCAATTGGCGGAGTCGTTGCGGCAGCAGGCCCGTTTCAAAGCGTGGGGAAGGAGCATCTTGCACGCTTTGCTGAAAATGCAAATCACTGTCGCTCGGGAACCGGTGATGTGCGCGTAATTTACGCGGAGATGACAGATGACAATGGACTACCGATACGCTCGGCAGAATTCAGGCAATCAGTCCTCATACGCATCATCGTTAAAGCCGCCCGCACCTGTACTTTTTCCGTCAACTACAAAATTTGCGATAAGAACCGGACGGCTGTGATAGGAGCGGACTTCCTCATGCAAGGTCAGACGCTGTTGACTCTGGAGCCGTCGCAGCAGGCCGAGGTGGTTTACCGGACATCGCTCCCGCTGACCGACGGCAGATACAGCTTGAGAATTTCACTCACGCATCCCGTCAATGCCCATCAACAGGCGCTGTTTTTCGATATCGTGGAGATCGCCCATGTATTCGAAGTGCTGCCCAACCCGACTGCAAAGTTCTGGACACAGGTTTATCTGCCGAATACGCTCGATGTAAGGGTTCTGGAATGAACGACACCCGGCGGAACAACCTTTTTAACAACCTTTCCAAGGCGCGCAGCAGTTTGCTGGTCATCGCCCATCCGGGGCATGAACTGCGCCTCTACGGCTGGATCGCACAGACGAAACCGCTGGTTTGCATTCTTACCGACGGTTCGGGAAGTGATGATAAGCCCCGGCTGGCGGCCACGTTGGAAATCCTGCAGGGACTGGGGGCTGAAATCGGCCCAGTGTGCGGTGAATTCACCGACCGACAAATCTACCAGAAGATGTTGCAAGGCGAATACGATCTGTTCGATGACGTCCGCGAGTGGTTGGCTACGCTCATCGTTGAGCAGGATATCCGTACGGTAGTAAGCGACGGCATCGAAGGCTACAACCCAACCCATGATTTATGCGAAGTACTTGTCCGGACTGCGGTCACCATTGCCAACACCGCCAAGGCTGGGGATGGAAAAGAACGTTTTGTCCAGCATTACACTATCCCCCTCATGGAAGACCCGCGACCACCTGCATACCGCGCAGAAATCATGACTCCTGTCATCCATCAGGGGAACGAGCAGTGCATTATTGAATTGACCGAGCATCAGTTGGCGCACAAGCTGGAAACCATGCGCGAGTATGCCAGTAGAGCGGGTGGAATCCTCCAGCAGGAGGTGGAGGATGCGTTCCGCTCGTATGGGGAAGATGCTTTTGGCCGTGAATACCTGTTTGCGTCCGCCGCACCCGGGAAAGAGCCGGAACGAAATTTCCTGCAACAGAAACCTTTTTATGAAAGCCGCGGGGAACAGCGCGTGGCGGATGGACGCTACCGGGACGTCATCCGGTTTCATGAGCATGTTCTGCCAATCATGAATCGGCTGAGTACAAAGATATCGTGCCGTGCGGATATAGCAGGGAAAGACAGAAAAGCGCCATGAGGATACTCATAACCAATAACACGCTCGATACCCGCGCCGGCTCCGAACTGTACGTTCGCGATCTGGCCCTGGCGCTGCTGCGGCACGGCCATAACCCTGTGGCCTTTAGCACTCGACTTGGAGCGGTTGCCGAGGAGTTGCGTTCGGCGACCATTCCCGTCATCGACGACCTCAATCTGCTGACGGTCGCGCCCGACATTATTCATGGACAGCATCATCTCGATGCGATGACGGCCATGCTGCACTTTCCCGATACGCCCGCGGTCTACTTCTGCCATGGCTGGCTGCCGTGGGAAGAAATGGCGCCACGCTTTCCCACGATCCAGCGCTATGTAGCTGTGGACGATCTTTGCCAGGAACGCCTGCAATGCCTCCATGGCATTCCCTCCGAGCGCATTTGCGTAATACGCAATTTTGTCGACCTGCAGCGATTTGGCCTGCGCCCGTATTTACCTGCAATCCCGCGCAAAGCCCTGGTTTTCAGCAACTATATCAATGAGGACGGTTGCCTCGGCATTCTGCGCGAAGCGTGTGCCACCCGCGGCATCGAACTCGATGCCATCGGCCTTTCCGTGGGCCGCAGCGAATCCCGGCCTGAACAGATTCTTGGCCGCTATGATATTGTCTTTGCAAAAGCACGCTGTGCGCTTGAGGCCCTTGCCAGCGGAACGGCCGTAATAGCCTGCGACGCAGCCGGCCTCGGAGGCATGGTCACGCCGGACAACTATGAAACCTTTCGCGCGCTCAACTTCGGTATACGCAGTTTACGTAATCCCATTACTCTGGATACCATCAC
>DATEEZ010000230.1:0-3872 GCA_035280905.1 Nitrosospira sp. | reverse complement strand
GCTCTGGGTCATCACCGAAGCCAACCGCAGCGTGACCACATTCCTTTTGCCGGAAGAGTACTGAGCCTTCATGCCGGTGCAGCCGCACCGGCTTTTCCTCATTCATTTCCTTATTCATTACAGGAGACAATCAATGGATACCATCGAAACCCTCCAGACTGTTGATACCACCACCATCCGCATTCCAGTTCGCAAACTTGCAATCTCGCCCCTCAATGTCAGAAAGAAGCAGGGAAGCGGCATCGAGGAATTGGCCGCCCTGATCGCATCCCAAGGGCTGATCCACAACCTTGTCGTCACCCCTCAACTTAAGAAATCCAAGCAAACCGGAAAGCATGAAGTTGTCGCCGGTGGGCGCAGGCTTGCCGCCCTGAATCTGCTGATCTTTGATGGACGGCTGCCGAAGGATCACGAGGTCGATTGCCGGGTGGTCGAGCACAAAGAAGCGCTGGAAATAAGCCTGTCCGAGAACAGCGGACGGGAGCATATGCATCCTGCCGATCTTGTCATGGCCTATCGCAATCTGACCGATGCGGGATTCTCGCCGGACGAGATTGCCCCGCGTTTTGGCGTATCCCCTCTGACGGTCAGGCGTTACCTGAAACTCGCGAATGTCTCGCCCAAGATTTTCACGCTGTATGCGGAAGGCAGAATCAACTTTGAGCAGATATCCGCTTTGGCGTTGACCGACGATCATGAATTGCAGGAGCGGCTGTGGGACAACACCCCGGAATGGCAGCGCAATGGCGCAACCTTCCGGCGGCTCATTACTGGTAACGAGATCAACATCCGGACGAGCCCGCTTGCCAAGTTTGTGGGAGTGGAGGCGTATGAAGCGGCAGGCGGACCGATACGGCGTGACCTTTTCGGGGATGAGGGTGAGGGCTACATGCAGGATGCCGAGCTGCTCGAATCGCTGGCTCTCGAAAAACTCAATCAGGCAGTGGAATCCGTCAAGGAGGAAGGATTCGCATGGGTACAGGTTCGAACTCAATTCGATTATTCCGATCGGACTGAATTTGGACGTGCAAGGACAGTCAGGCGACAGCTCACCGAAGAGGAACAGGCCAGAGTGGATGCACTGACCGGTGAAATGGAAGCCCTTGAAGCGGAATTTGAGGCGTATGACGAGGGCACTGACGAGTCAGGTGAAGGCTCTGCGGGACTGGAGGAAAAAGCAGAACGAATTCAGTGGGGGTTGGATACGGTTAGCGCATCGCTTGAACAGTTTTCTCCGGATGATCTTGCGATTGCCGGCGCCATCGTCACCGTTGGCCATGACGGAGAACTGAAGATCGAGCGCGGCCTTGTCCGCAAGGAGGACATGAAGAAGCTGTCTTCCGGACAGGAGGGAAGGGCAGGCGACATTGCGGGGACGGCGAACAGTAAAGAAGAGAAGCCTGTGCATTCGGAAAAACTCACGCGCATGTTGACGGCGCACCGTACCGCCGCGATTCAGGCCGCAATGGCAAGCAATCCGGAAATTGCACTCGCAGCACTCGTTCATCAGTTGGTTTTGAAGGTTTTCTCAAACAGGCATGTGGAGACACCCTTGAAAATCAACATGGAGCGCGTCTATCTGAAGACTGAAGCGGAGAACATTGAGCAGGGCAGGGCAGCTACCGCGCTTGCGGAAAAGCGCCAGTATTGGCAAGAGCGCATCGAGGCAGGAAAGCAGGAGGGCAAAGAACTGTTCGGGTGGCTACTGGAACAGTCGCAGCAAGACCTTCTGGAATTGCTGGCCTACTGCACTGCGACCTCGATCAATACCGTATCAGGCAGGGAAAATGCCCCATCCAGTGATGTTGCTGCGTTCATGAGCGCACTGAATCTCGACATGGCCGACTGGTGGGAAGCGACAGCGGACAATTACCTGTCGCATGTCAGCAAAGACTGCATTCTCACGATTGTGGCTGAAGCCGTATCGCCGCAAAAAGCACAAAGCATGAACGGACTCAAGAAAGCCGATCTGGCGCAGCACGCGGAGCAGGCACTATCAGGCTTGCGGTGGTTACCGCATAATTTAAAGGTGGAATCCGCCCCTGCCGCTGAGTAGGTCAATGAGCTAATAGCTACAGGCTCTGAAAAGGGTCTGTAGCGGTTGGACGGGAGATTTAGTACGGGCGAAAACAAAAATATCTGTACGCTGCCCGACAGGGCATCTACGAAATCTTCAAAGTGCAGGGTTTGACGGTGGTGCTGTGCCTTCTGTGGGGCAGGGGCCTGCTGCAAACCATGGCATATCCCCGCTCTACATTCATTTGTTTTATATCGATGTGGTTGCAGTCAGTGTGCCGGTGCTGCTGATGGCGATACTCAACATACTTTTTTATCTCGACGCCCGGCGGGAAGTGCTGATCGTTACGGCATGTTTTTTTATAACCAACCTGCTGTTCACCGTTGCCACGCTGCAACTGGGAGCCGAATCCTTCGGATACGGCTTTGCGGTATCCGTTACGTTGTCCGCATTTCTCGGTCTCTTCATCCTCTCGCACAAATTCAACCGGCTGAAGTATGAAACATTCATGCTGCAGGGTTAACCCGCATCTCTCAAAAATACCAGCTGCATAGCAGCCCGAATCATGAGAAAGTCGTTTTACGAGAATGGCTTGAATCATGAAAGGGAGAGCCTCGCCGGTCTGGCGCCGACGGCCGGCACCAGATTCTGCGTGGTATAGGTGAACTCATCGCGCCAAGCTTTGTAATGAGTGCCTCCGCTTCGGTCAGCACTTCCCCCTCTAGCACTTCCCCCTCTCATACGGAGCTCTACAGTCGCTCACACTTTTTGACTTGGATGGTTCAGGTTGAGGTATTCACAAATTGACCACCTATACATCATAGTTCTCTTACAAGGGGTGTGATACTTTGATCTCAAACCTATGCTGATCAGTCGAAGAAAGGCCACTGTGGAAGTGCCACGTTTGACCGCTGAATCGATCATTCGCACTTCATAATCGCCAGTCTACCAGCCGTTGCAGCGTGATAGCACGCAGCTAGACGCTCTGGGTGTGCGAGTTACCTGTTTTATCTTGGAAGGGGGAAAACTTGGAAGCTCATCACCATGCAACTCACCATCCATACGATTGATGTCGAGCAGGGAGAAAGTGCGCTCGTGGTTGCGGCAGACGTGACAGCCGGGCGACACCGGACGATATTGATCGAGGGCGGACTACTCGGGTATGCCGAGACAGTCCAAAACTTTATCGATCCCATTCTCAGAGGTTACGGGTACTCCCTCGATCACGTTCTCGTCAGCCACTACGACAAGGACCATTCAGGGGAAGTCATAGGGCTCCTCAATGCGGACAACATGCGAGTCGTAAGCGAGACCATCTCGAACGCGGTGGCAAAAGCGGCGCAATGGGCTGCAGCAGGCACCCGTCCCCAGCAAATCGCCTGCGGAGCCGTGGCCGCATCGGCAACGATCCTCGGAGCCTGCAGTCGGAACGTGAACCAAATCCTAGCAATGTGCCAAGCTGTTTTCCCCCGGGCTGCCGGGAAGACAGACGACGAAGCGGCCGAGCTTGGATTTAACTATGCGCTGGAGCATACCAACAAGGTTCAGGGCTTTCCCGCTCTTGAAGTCGGCAAAACTGGAAGGCGCAGAAATATTGCAAAAATATCCGCGGTCGCTGCGGCGATTGCCATCGCATCGGGAAACAATCCGGCTGCCGCAGCCTTCGGCGCCATCTTCCTCCTGATTGCCAAAACACTTCCCAATCAGCTGCGGCTCGATACCGGCGGCCGATACTGTAATGTCCATATTATCGATATCGAGCAACCAATCTGGCCATCACACGCTGTCGGAGTGTATGCCGACAGAGCACTCGGGCAACACATAACGAAGGACGAGATTTTCAGGAACAGCGGGA
>DATEEZ010000229.1:0-9861 GCA_035280905.1 Nitrosospira sp. | reverse complement strand
GATCACAAATCGGACAATCCAACGGGTGATTGATGAGCAGGAATTCCATCACACCTTTCTTGGCTGTTACCGCCTGGCCCGAGTGAGTGAAAACTTTCATGCCCTCCATCGCAGGCGTGGCGCACGCCGGCAGCGGCTTGGGCGCTTTCTCCACCTGCACGAGGCACATACGGCAGTTGGCGGCAATGGAGAGCTTCTTGTGATAGCAGAAATGAGGAATGTATATGCCGAGCTGATTGGCACCATCCATCACAGTGCCATTTTTGGGCACGGACACCGGTTTACCGTCGATTTCGAAATTGATCATTACGTGTGTGCTCCGGGGCAACAATCAGTCGCAAACAAGAAAAGAGTCATGATTTCATCCGTGTTACACCAGACATTTCTTGTGTTCGACGTGGTACGCAAATTCGTCACGGAAATGCTGAATCATTGCACGCACCGGCATGGCAGCCGCGTCGCCCAATGCGCAGATCGTGCGTCCCTGAATGTTGTCAGCAAGATTATTGAGTAGATCCAGATCTTCCATGCGACCTTTTCCTGTTTCGATCCGGTGGACGATACGGTAAAGCCATCCCGTGCCTTCACGGCAGGGCGTGCACTGGCCGCAGGATTCTTCATAGTAAAAATAGGATAAGCGCTCCAGCGCCCTGACCATGCAGGTCGTATCGTCCATGATAATGACCGCCCCTGAACCGAGAAATGATCCCGCCTTGGCAATGGAGTCATAGTCCATATCCGTCTGCATCATCACATCGCCTGGCAATACCGGCATGGATGAACCTCCTGGAATGCAGCCTTTCAGCTTGCGTCCGCCACGCATGCCGCCAGCCATCTCCAATAAGGTTGCGAATGGCGTACCTAGAGGCACTTCATAATTGCCGGGCTTGTTCACATGACCGGAAACAGAAAAAATCTTGGTTCCACCGTTGTTCGGCTTGCCCAGTTGCAGAAACTTGTCGCCCCCGTAACGGATAATCCACGGTACCGCCGCAAATGTCTCCGTGTTGTTGATGGTAGTCGGCTTGCCATAGAGACCGAAGCTTGCTGGAAAAGGCGGCTTGAAGCGCGGCTGGCCTTTTTTGCCCTCCAGCGACTCAAGCAGCGCTGTTTCCTCGCCACAGATATAGGCACCGTAGCCATGATGGTTGTATAACTGGAAGCTGAAATCGGAACCGAGAATGTTATCTCCGAGATAACCCGCGGCACGCGCTTCATCCACCGCCTCTTCCATGCGCTCGTAGACATCCCAGATTTCGCCATGCACGTAGTTGTAGCCGGTCCTGATGCCCATCGCATAGGCTCCGATCAGCATGCCCTCGATCAGCATATGCGGGTTGTAACGCATGATGTCGCGATCCTTGAAGGTACCGGGTTCGCCTTCATCCGAGTTGCACACCAGGTATTTGTCGCCTTCGTATTGCTTGGGCATGAAGCTCCATTTCAATCCGGTCGGAAAACCGGCGCCCCCGCGACCCCGCAAGGCAGATTTCTTTACCTCCTCGATGACCTTTTCCGGCGGAATTTTCTCGCTCAGGATTTTTCTGAGCGCAACATACCCTTCGCGCTGTTCGTAATTCTTCAGCCGCCAATCGTTGGGGTCCGATGGGTTCAACCCGGCCAGTAGTATCTGGGTAGGCTGGCTCATTTGCTCAAATCCTCCAGCAACTGGTCGATCTTGTCATTTGACATGAAGCTGCACATGCGTCTGTTATTGACCAGGAGGACTGGCGCATCTCCACATGCACCCATACACTCACCTTCTTTCAAGGTAAATTTCCCATCCGCAGTAGTCTCGTTGAAACCTATTCCCAATTTTTCCCGAAAATGAGCTACCGCCTCGTTCGCGCCGGACAGTGCACACGGAAGATTCGTGCAGACCGTGATCTTGTATTTTCCGAGCGGTTGCAAATTATACATGGTGTAGAAAGTGGCCACTTCGTATACGGCAATCGACGGCATCCCCAGGTACTCCGCCACAAAATCCATCGTTTCCGTGGTCAGCCACCCTTTCTCATCCTGAGCGATTGCGAGCGCCGACATTACCGCGGACTGTTTCTGGTCTGCAGGATATTTGGTCAGCTCGTGATCGATTTTTTTCAGAGCCTCTGCGCTTAGCATGTTGATAACCGTTTCACCTTCAGTAGCGTCATCTGTCTATTTCACCAAACACAATGTCCTGGGTACCAATGATGGCAACCACATCGGCAATCATATGACCGCGCGACATCTCATCCAGCGCTGCCAGATGGGCAAAGCCGGGAGCGCGGATTTTCATGCGGTAAGGCATGTTGGCGCCATCCGATATCAGGTAAATGCCGAATTCCCCTTTCGGGTGCTCGACCGCCGCATAAGCTTCACCAGGCGGCACGTGAAATCCCTCAGTAAAAAGCTTGAAATGATGGATCAGCTCCTCCATGTTCTGCTTCATATTCACACGGGGAGGCGATGCAACCTTGTGGTTATCCGTTATGACCGGACCAGGATTTTTGCGCAACCAGTCGACACATTGCCTGATGATGCGATTGGATTGCCTGAATTCTTCGATTCGGACCAGATAGCGGTCGTAGCAATCTCCATTGACGCCGACAGGTATATCGAAATCGAGCTGATCGTAGACTTCGTAGGGTTGCTTCTTCCGCAGATCCCATTCGACGCCGGACCCGCGCAGCATGGGGCCTGTGAATCCCAAGGCCATGGCGCGTTCAGGAGAAACCGTTCCAATGCCTACCAGACGCTGTTTCCAGATACGATTGTCGGTAAGCAGGGTCTCGTACTCGTCGACGTACGTTGGAAACCGGTTGGTGAAGTCTTCAATGAAATCGAGCAGCGAACCCTGGCGGTTCTCGTTGCGCGCTTTTGTTGTTTTTTCGTCGTGAATTTTTGACGCTTTGTATTGCGGCATTGAATCCGGCAAATCCCGATAAACGCCGCCAGGCCGGTAGTATGCCGCATGCATTCGGGCCCCCGATACCGCCTCGTAGGCATCCATCAGGTCTTCCCGGTCGCGGAATGCGTAAAGGAATACCGTCATCGCGCCCACGTCCAGAGCGTGCGCCCCCAGCCACAGCAAATGATTGAGTATCCGTGTGATCTCGTCGAACATCACCCGAATATACTGCGCACGTATCGGCACTTCGAGTTGAAGCAGCTTCTCGATTGCCATTACATACGCATGCTCGTTGGACATCATGGAGACATAGTCCAATCTGTCCATGTAAGGAACTGACTGGATGTATGTCTTGTATTCGGCAAGCTTTTCGGTTGCACGGTGCAGCAGCCCAATGTGCGGATCGGCGCGTTGTACGACTTCACCGTCGAGCTCCAGCACCAGCCGCAAGACGCCATGGGCGGCCGGATGCTGCGGGCCGAAGTTCATCGTGTAATTGCGTATCTCAGCCATTATTAACAGACCACAAAAATCTCATTCAGTGTCCCCATAATGCTCTTCCCGGATCACTCGTGGCGTGATCTGGCGCGGTTCTATGGTGACCGGCTGGTAGATGACCCGCTGCTGGTCGGGATCGTACCGCATCTCAACATTGCCGCTGAGCGGAAAATCCTTGCGAAATGGATTACCGATAAATCCGTAATCCGTGAGGATACGGCGCAGGTCGGGGTGACCAGTGAACACGATGCCGAAAAGATCGAATGCTTCGCGTTCAAACCAGTTGGCGGAAGGCCATATATCTATTACCGAATCCACGACCGGAAGTTCGTCATCGTCAGGGAATGCCTTTACGCGCACCCTGCGGTTATGCCGAATCGAAAGCAGGTGATAAACGACAGCAAAGCGTTTGCCCTCACGCTCTTGCTCCGAGGCAGGCTCTACTCCATAGGTGGAATAGTCCACTCCGCACAGGTCGATGAGCATCTCGAAGCTCAGTTCGGGGTGGTCGCGCAATGTTCTCACCACCGACAACAGGTCAGCCGGAAGCACCGTAATGGTGAGCTGACCCAGTTGCTGCTCAACGTTGGCAAGTTTATCTGCCAACACATTCTGAAGGCAAAGCGCGAGCATTTCCAGACGAGGGGACGACATAGATGAGCCTAACGAGCGATGGTATTGGTGCGGTGGATTTTGTTCTGGAGCTGGATAATGCCGTACAGCAGGGCTTCGGCAGTAGGCGGGCAACCGGGGACATAGATATCGACCGGGACGATACGGTCACATCCGCGCACCACCGAGTAGGAATAATGATAATAACCGCCGCCATTGGCGCAGGAGCCCATGGATATCACCCAGCGCGGCTCGGCCATCTGATCGTACACCTTGCGGAGAGCTGGTGCCATTTTATTGCAGAGGGTTCCGGCAACAATCATGACATCCGACTGCCGCGGACTTGGACGAAACACAATTCCAAAGCGGTCAAGATCGTAGCGGGACGCGCCTGCCTGCATCATTTCGACAGCGCAGCATGCTAAGCCGAAAGTCATTGGCCACATCGAACCGGTTCGCCCCCAGTTGATGACCGAGTCGAGGCTTGTGGTGACAAAGCCTTTTTCCATTCCTCCGTTGGTACTCATAGCCTCAATCCCATTCCAGGGCACCCTTCGTCCACTCGTAGATGAAACCAACGACTAGGATGCCGAGAAAAACCATCATGGCAATAAAACCGAACAGGCCGATTTCATCCAATACCACTGCCCATGGGAACAGGAACGCAATCTCCAGATCGAACAGAATAAACAGAATGGCTACCAGGTAGTAGCGCACGTCGAATTTCATGCGTGCGTCTTCAAATGCCTCAAACCCGCACTCATATGGAGACAGTTTTTCGCTGTCGGGACGATTTGGACCAAACAGCCAGCCAAATCCCATTGCCAAAGCCCCTATGGCAAGACCAAGCAAGATAAACAACAGAATAGGAAAATAGTTTTCGAGCATGTGATGTGTTAACTATCCAACAAATATAAGACTTGTTTGCAGGTAACATTTGCATACCTTATTGGTATCTCATGTCGGCCTGATGCTCAGTCCTATCGCTGCAAATGGTGCCGACGGCGAGACTCGAACTCGCACAGCTTTCGCCACCGCCCCCTCAAGACGGCGTGTCTACCAATTCCACCACGTCGGCAGCTTAATTTGAATGCCGCTTAATTTGAACGCCGGATTGGAACGCAATTTGGTTAGAACACGGTTCCAACCGATTGTTCAATTAACTCAGCATTAACTTACTCAGGTATTTCCGTTGCCTTGGAAGGTCCCCCTTCTGCAGGCGCTGGCGGTGCAACCGGCGCCGGCTCCGTAGGTTTAGCGGTCTGCGCTGGTATCGCCTTATCCATCACCCCTCCACTCTCGTTCCTGTTGGTGGAAAGATAGGTCAGGCCAAGGCTGGTCATGAAAAATACGGCAGCCAGCACGCCCGTCGTCCGGCTGAGAAAGTTTGCGGAACCACTGGCGCCGAACAAACTTCCTGACGAGCCACTGCCAAAAGCCGCACCCATATCCGCACCTTTGCCATGCTGCAGCAGAACCAGGACGATTACGCCCACTGCGGACAAGACATGTAGTATCCAGATCAGTGTTTCCAAAGTTGCTCCAATAAGAATTAATCTTTCGCGGCCTGGGCAATGGCGATAAATTCTTCGGCAACGAGCGAAGCACCGCCAATCAATCCACCGTCGATGTCGGGCATGGCGAATAGTTCAGCAGCATTGCCCGCCTTGACACTGCCGCCATAAAGAATTTTCAATCCCTCAGCTACTTTCGCTGCATCGGAAGCAATTCTGCCGCGAATAAACAAATGTACCTCCTGAGCCTGATCGGGGGTAGCCGTCTTGCCGGTGCCAATAGCCCATACCGGTTCATACGCAAGCACTGCCTTGCTCAAAGCATTTATCCCCGCCGACTTCACAACCGCATCCAGTTGCTCTGCCACGACCTGCTCCGTAATCCCGGCCTCCCGCTGCTCGAGGGTCTCACCAATACATAAAATAGGTATCAGCCCCGCGCCTTGCGCCGCCTTGAATTTCAGCGCCACAGTATGGCTATCCTCACCGTACAGGGCGCGCCGCTCGGAGTGACCGACAATGACGTAGCGACAGCCAAAATCCAGCAGCATGGGTGCTGAAACTTCACCGGTATAGGCGCCTTTTTCATGCTGGCTTACGTTCTGGGCACCCCAGGAAACATGCGTGCCTTCCAAAATCGATTGCGCTTGCGGCAGATAAGGATAAGGTACGCAGACCGCCAGCTCGACTCGGCTCAGCCCCGCTGTCGCAGCAAGGACTGCATTGAGCAAATCCTGGTTCTGCAGCGTTCCGCCGTGCATTTTCCAGTTACCTGCAACCAGCTTGGAACGTGTAGCCATGGAAGATTCGCCTTTTAACTGGAAAGCTGCGAATGTTACCCGTGAATGGATACGGGGTCAATCCGGGCTGTGTCAAAGCTTTGAACCACGAGGTAGGCAAGTATTACCCTCGGAGCCAGAATCTTTCAGGCAGTAGAAGCGCGTCCCCGCCCCTGAGGCTGCTGACTGAATAACACCTTAGCGGAAACCACCGGAAAAGGTGGCGCGAGGCACTCCTTATCCAAAACGCCCGGTAATGTAATCTTCCGTCTGTTTATTTTTAGGTTTGATGAAGATCGTGTCCGTCACACCAAACTCGATCACTTCGCCCAGGTACATATAGGCGGTGTAATCCGACACGCGTGCAGCCTGCTGCATGTTATGTGTGACGATCAGGATCGTTACCTTGTCTTTCAGATCGGCTATAAGTTCCTCTATGCTGGCCGTGGCAATGGGGTCAAGTGCAGAGGTCGGTTCATCGAACAGGAGAATTTCGGGGTCGGTCGCAAGTGCCCGCGCGATGCATAACCGCTGCTGTTGTCCGCCCGATAGATTGTAGGCAAGCTGATGCAGGCGATCCTTCACTTCATCCCACAGAGCAGCACCCCGGAGTGCGTCTTCTACTTTTTCATCCAGTATCGCGCGCCGCCTCATGCCCCGCACACGTAAACCATAGGCAACATTTTCATAAATGGATTTCGGAAAAGGATTGGGTTTCTGAAATACCATGCTGATGCGCATGCGTACTTCGATCGGGTCCACGCTTCGGGAAAGAATATTGACATTGTCCGGGTGAAGGATAATGTCCCCCATGTAGCGATTCCCCGGGTAGAGATCATGCATGCGGTTGAAGCAGCGCAGGAACGTCGATTTGCCGCATCCGGAGGGACCGATCAAGGCAGTCACCTTTTTTTCATGCAACATCACGTTGATGTTCTTGAGCGCCAAAAATGAACCGTAGTAGAAGCTCAGGTTTCTGACTTCGGATTTGTATCGCGGCGGCGATACATCCCCTACCGGATGCTCGGGCGGAAAATCTTCTACCATTTGAGATTTTTGCGCATCCGGTAGCGGAGATAGATCGCGAGCGCATTCATGGTGAGAGTCATTACCACAAGTACCAGGCCGGCAGCGGCTGCGTTGACCTGAAACGCTTCTTCCGGCCGCGATACCCAGTTGAACATCTGGATAGGCATGACAGTAAATGGCGCCATCAGCCATTCGAAGGAAATATAAGGAAATTCCTCCTTGAAGGGGGATGGGGGTAGAAAAGCAATAAAGGTCAAGGCACCGATCGTGATAATGGGAGCCGTTTCTCCAATCGCGCGCGCAAGGCCGATTATGATCCCTGTAAGAATGCCGGCTGCGGAATAAGGCAGAAGATGATCAGAAACAGTTTGCCATTTGGTCGCGCCAAGCGCGTAGGCACCTTCACGTATGATGACCGGGATAGCGCGTATCGCCTCCCTGGTTGCAACGATGACGATCGGGAGAATCAGCAAAGCCAGTGCAAGTCCCGCGGAGAGAATGCTCTGGCCGAATCCAAGTTGATGAACAAACAGGCTCAGCGCCAGAAGTCCGTAGATAATCGATGGCACGCCGGCAAGGTTAGTGACGTTGATTTCGATGATCTCGGTGAGAATATTTTTAGGGGCATATTCTTCCAGGTAGATGCCTGCTCCAACCCCCAGGGGCACCGCTGCTGCGGCCGTCACGATCATTACGAGGGTAGTCCCAACCCAGGCGGAGAGTATGCCTGCTGATCCTGGACGTCGCGAGGGAAAAGATGTGAAGAAATCCCACGACAAGCGGGGAAGGCCATCAATGAGCATGTGCGAAAACAAGGCGATGAACGTAAGTATGGCAATCATCAGCACCAGCAAGCCCGTAACAAGGAAAATCAGGTCCCCCAGCTTGTGCCGGGCGATGATAGCGCGGATCTCCCTCAGATTTTTAGCGTCACTCATGGATACATCCTTGCAAAGGGAATGGAAACCGGGGAGCTGAATTCACCGGGAACCACCTACGAAATTTTCGGGATGAAACGAGTTGATCATGGAGGCAGGTATCGAAAAATACTTCAATATACCTCGCGGAAGCGCTTGCGCAGAAGATGCCCGATAATATTGAATACCAGCGTTATAAGCAGTAGGGTTAATCCCGCTGCAAAGATAGTCTGATATCCGATACTGCCGTGCGGCAGGTCCCCCAGGCTTACCTGAACGATATAAGCGGTGATGGTAGCGGCAGGCTCCATTGGATTCCACGTGAGGTTTGGCTGCATTCCCGCTGCTATCGCAACGACCATCGTTTCCCCCACCGCCCGGGAAATACCCAGAATATATGCTGCGGCAATTCCGGAAAATGCTCCTGGCATTACCACGCGAACAGCCGTCTGAAATCGGGTGGCACCCATCGCATAGGAGCCTTCCCGCAGATGCATGGGTACCGCACGCATCGCATCTTCCGCCATTGAACTTACGTAGGGAATGATCATGATACCCATCACCAGCCCAGCCGAAAGAAGACTGAAACCGGGCAATTCCGGAAAAATTTTCTGCAATAGAGGCGTAACAAACAGCAATGCAAAGTAACCATATACAACTGTTGGCACGCCTCCCAGCAGCTCAAGAAAGGGCTTGGCCACCTCACGGACGGTGAAAGGCGCAAACTCGGATAGATAGATGGCAGTGATGGTGCCCATCGGGATAGCAACGAGCAAGGCCACAGCAGAGCTTACTACGGTGCCGGAAACGAGTGGAAGTATACCGTAATGCGCATTATCGAACAGAGGCGTCCATTGCGTGTCAGTAAGAAATTCCCAAAGGGATACATGCTCGAAAAATGAGAGGGATTCCGTGACCAGCATCACGACGATCGCAAGGGTAATCGCGACGGAAACGAACGCCGTCAAAAAAAGCAAAGCTTCAATAAAACGCTCACTCAGGTGGCGTCGATAGTTATACCCAAGTGTACTGGAGACGGGCGTGTTATCGGAAGGGCGCGCTGTCACGGGGAACTGCACCTTGAAGTCAGACCATTCGGAGGGGCCTAAATATTATGATGGAAATGTTACAGTTTCGTGACAACGGTGACACAGCAAGAAATTCGCCTCCCCCTATGGAAGGGTCAGAAGATCGTTCTGTGGCTAGGTGTTTAGTCCCGAAATGCTGTTACGTGCAATAAGTGCAGCGCCCCTGAGAATAGCCGCAACGACGGAAATAGAATCTCTCTATCAGAAAATTTCAGGCTGAACTGATTAAGCGTGAAGCGTAGCGAACAGCAAGATGATCGTCGCTGGATTCGGCTTGCGAATCCAGCGAAAACATCAGGATAACGAGAAAGGGTAAACGGGATCTGTAATTACTACAGTAGCAGAGGAATCCACTGCGGCTTTCTCTGCCGATATCCGGCTTACTCCTCGTCTTCCTCCTCCTCGTCGTCCTCATCCTTCTTTTCGGGCTTGAGCACCATCTTGCCCTGCTTGATACTCTCGTTCAGGTCGGTCTCGGCAACCTCCTTGTGCACCAGGTTCTGGTGACAGTCGATGCAGGTGGCCCCTTCCGTC
>DATEEZ010000228.1:0-18426 GCA_035280905.1 Nitrosospira sp. | reverse complement strand
TCATGGCGTAATCACTGTTTCCATTCGCAAATCTCATGCCTCACAGTTTTACCCTGATCACTACCATTGCCGTCAGCTTCGGTCTTGCCCTGCTGATGGGGGTGATCGCCAATCGGCTGAAGTTGCCCGTCCTGGTGGGCTATCTGACTGCAGGTGTCATCATGAGCGCCAACACGCCGGGATTCGTGGCTGATATGGAGCTTTCGGGCCAACTGGCGGAAGTCGGGGTCATCCTGCTGATGTTTGGAGTAGGGCTGCATTTCTCCCTAAAGGATCTGTTGGCGGTGCGTCGTATTGCCTTGCCCGGCGCCCTTGTCCAGATTGGCGTTGCTACCGCCTTTGGCGCTGCCGTCGCTCTCTCCTGGGGCTGGAATCCGGGCGTGAGCATTGTATATGGTGTATCGCTTTCGACTGCGAGCACTGTTGTATTGCTGAGAGCGCTGGAGCAGCGCGGTTTGCTCAAATCGGTCAATGGTTCGATTGCGGTGGGCTGGCTGATCGTTGAAGACGTGGCCATGGTGCTTGTTCTTGTATTGCTGCCCCCGCTTGCTGACTGGTTGCGCGACGATGTGAGCAGTGCCACAACTGCTGTATCCAGCCTGGATTTGCTGACCACGGTGCTGTTTACCTTTGGCAAGGTGGCCGTTTTTATTGCGCTGATGCTCATCGTGGGGAAGCGCGTTTTTCCCAGATTGCTTTGGTATGTCGCCAGCACCAACTCCAACGAGCTCTTCATCCTGAGCGTAATCGCTGTTGCAATAGGCATCGCCTATGGCTCAGCCGTGCTCTTTGGCGTTTCGTTCGCACTAGGTGCATTCTTTGCCGGCATGGTCATGAGGGAATCAGAACTCAGTCATCGTGCCGCTCATGAATCGCTGCCCCTCCGGGATGCGTTCTCCGTTCTATTTTTTGTCTCCGTGGGAATGCTGTTCGATCCTAATGTGCTGATAGAACAGCCTCTTCACCTTGTCGCCACACTCGGCATCATTATCATTGTCAAATCGCTCGCTGCCTTCCTGCTGGTACTCGCCTTCCGTTATCCCCTGAATACGGCGCTTACCGTATCAGCCAGTCTGGCGCAGATCGGCGAATTCTCATTTATCCTTGCAGGACTGGGAGTGTCCGTCGGACTCCTGCCGGTTGAGGCGCAAAGTCTCATACTCGCAGGAGCCTTCATCTCGATCACACTGAATCCGCTGATATTCAAGCTGATTGAGCCGGTGCAAGCATGGATACGTTCCCGTTCCCGACTTGCCCGCATTCTTGAACGCCCGGACGATCCCCTGGCGGAGTTGCCAACTACTGTCGCTTCAAGTTATGTTACGAGTCATGTCGTGCTGGTGGGGTATGGCCGCGTGGGCGGCCACATCGGTGAAACGCTCACGAAACAGCGGGTTCCCCTCGTTGTGGCCGAGCAAAATCGGGAGACCGTCGAAGGGTTGCGCAAGCGCGGCATTCACGCCGTGGCAGGGGACGCCGCGGAGCCCGAGGTGCTTATCCAGGCGCATATCGCGCGCGCAGCCATGCTGGTGATTGCGGTTCCCCATGCGTTACGTGCTCTGCGAATGATTGAAACTGCACGTATACTTAACCCGCCCATCGAGATTATTGTGCGCACACATAACGAAGAAGAGGCAGCGCTATTGAGAAAGGAAAGCGGAGGAACGGTGTTTCTCGGGGAACACGAACTTGCATTCAGCATGGTGCGGCATGTGCTGGCGAACCTCCCGATATCTGGAGAGAGCGCTGAGGGTGGGGTACACGAACAGGTAAAGCGGTCCCAAGGTTTGACTTAAATGCATTTTCATCGTTCCACAGCGCGAATTAGGGGATCGTAGCCCGGATTCAGGAAGAATAGAAGGAGAATTCAATGACCGACAAGATCATCGTTTATCAGAAACCGACCTGCAGCAAATGCAGGGCTACGCTCGCTCTTCTGAAAGAGAGCGGGGAAGAGTTCGACGCAGTCAATTATTATGACACCCGGTTGACCGTTGAACGTCTGCGTGAACTGATTGACAAGCTTGGTATGCCGGTTACGGATTTATTGCGCCGCGAGGAAACGCTCGCACGCGACCTCAAGCTTGTCGAGCGGCACCAATCAGGGCAGTTATCCGATGAGGAGCTGATGAAAATCATGGTGGAGAACCCTGATCTGATTCAGCGTCCGATTGTTGTACGGGGAGAGCAGGCCGTGCTGTGCCGTCCGCCGGAGAATGTAGCAAAGTTGTTGTAACATATCCTCCTCATGGCCGGCTGCGTTGATGCAGTTTT
The DNA here is from genome assembly GCA_035280905.1 of Nitrosospira sp. Taxonomy (GTDB): domain Bacteria; phylum Pseudomonadota; class Gammaproteobacteria; order Burkholderiales; family Nitrosomonadaceae; genus Nitrosospira. The sequence continues at coordinate 16,152 of DATEEZ010000228.1, read as the reverse complement.
CGTCCCCGTGAAACGGGCGTTGCCCTGGGGTCGGAGAAATTCGCGAACCAATCTGTGATATGCTAACCGTGTGCCCGAAGCGATAATGACTTCCAGGATAATCAAAGTATTAAGGATAATTGCCTGCCTTATTCCAGCTGCCTTCGCGGGCGTGACCGCCATTGCTGCGGAAGCCGAGTGTTCCGGGTGCCTTTGCCCTGGAAACCCTTGCCGATTGTGTCCGTTGCCGCCCTCAAAAAATGCTCCTGCCATGCAGGATGAGTCGGATACCTGTCGCAAGATCAGGGAAAAAGTGCCACCGGTCTCCGCAAATACCGACCCGAACGAGCATTACGCGAGCCTGGATAAATCGATCATGGAATGTGTAAGAAACGGCGGTGACGTTGTCATGAATTCACGCCGGAACAAGGAGTTTCCTTCCAAGCATTATTGCAAACCTTATCTGGCTCCCGGCGCCTCAGGTACCGCAGCGAATTCGTCCCGGACGAAAAAATAGAAATCAGAAAAGGCTGCATACTCCGACGTACTGGGTAGAACAAGTAAACACTCTACATCAGCGCCAAATCCCGGCAGTTCCAGTCGTTTAAACTACCTCGATGGAGTTTTCCAACCCTGAGTGGCAGGATCAGCATGAGGCAAGCGCAAATAGAATTAGAATTGCTCCGATTCCTGAAAGGAATCGAAGAAGAGAAATGATTGCTCCGGGGGAAGCCGGAAGGCAGGATGGCGCAAGCGGTTCGTGGGCAAGGCTGCGGCGTCAGCCCAAGTCCTTTATAAAGCTCATTCTGCTGGGCTTTGCGCTGGTCGGCTTGCCGCTGATCGTGGCACTCATCAATAGCGCTTTTTCCATTGACCGGTTGGCGAACCAGAGCCGCAAGGCGGTGTATCAGGCAGCGGAAATCGCGCACAGCAGCCGGGCGCTTGCCGACGAAATCGCGAATATGGAGCGGGCGGTACGCCAGACTCACATTCTGGGTGATACAGCGCTGCTGGAAGGCTATTTCCGCGGGCATGTCGGATTCGAGAAAATCGCTGCGGGCCTTGCCGAGCTCTCTCTCAGCGACGAGCAGAGACGATTGCTGGTGCAATTGAAATCAGAGGAAGCTGTCATTTTCGAAAGGGTTTCAGCCGTCAAGCAATCACCGGAAGAACTGCGTGAGCTGATTGGAAAATTCGGACATCTGCGGGATTCCGCCCGCTTCTTTTTCTCGCTTGGGTACGCGCTCATAGAGCGTGAGGTGGATGAGATGCAGGATATGGCGGGATCCGCGCGCTTTACGGTTGGCTGGCAACTGCTCGCACTGATTCCATTTGCCATATTGCTCGCCTTCTTTTTTTCATTCCGGATCGCCCGCCCGATCCGACAGATCGAAGAGGCCATCCGCAGCATGGGGCAGGGGAAGCTGCATAAGGCGATTCAGGTGGATGGCCCCCAGGACCTGGTTTATTTTGGCGAAAGACTGGACTGGATGAGGCTTCGCCTGCTAAAGCTGGAAGAGCAGAAGACGCGGTTTCTGCAGCATGTTTCTCACGAGCTCAAGACACCGCTGACGGCCATGCGGGAAGGGGCGGATTTGCTCGTGGAAGGTGTGGCGGGCAAGCTGACGGAAGAGCAACAACGCGTTGCCAGCATCCTTCACAGCAATAGCTTGCAATTGCAGCGGCGCATCGAGGACTTGCTGAGTTATAGCGCCCTCCAGACCGAGAAAGCCGCGCTGGTGAAACAGGAGGTGAGTTTGAAGAAGATTCTGGATACGGTATTACATGACCAGAATCTCATCATTATGAACAAAGGCCTGAGAATGGATTTGTCTTGTCCCGAAGTGAGACTTGAGTGTGAGCCACAAAAAGTCAAAGTGATCGTGGACAATCTTTTATCGAACGCTGTGAAATTCTCCCCTAGGGAAGGATGCATCCGCATCTGGACAAGTGAGACAGCAGGGACAGCGCAACTGGATATAGTGGACGCCGGACCCGGAGTTGATGACGCCGATCGGGAGAAAGTATTCGAACCGTTCTACCAGGGGCGAAGAGTGCTCGACAGCCACGTGAGGGGAACGGGATTAGGATTGTCGATCGCCCGCGAGTACGCGCTTGCCCACGGCGGGAACATCGAGCTTGTACCGCTGGCTGGCCGCGGCGCCCACTTCCGGCTCACCCTGCCCGTTCACGATACGCCCGAGGAGCGGGCATGAGAGCGGTACTGCGCATGCGGCAACTATGGCTGGTTCTGCCGGTAGCGATTTTGATGTTTCTGGCCGCGTGTGTAGCCGTTGAAAGCCTGCCGGCTGTCGAGCCAGCGCCGGCTGAACTGGTTGTTACCGGACAGATGGATGATATGATGGAGTTTTATGATTCCATCCGCAAGCAGTCGCCGGCGGAATTGAGCCTGGTATACGACAAGGCGAAACAGAGCTTCATACGGAACAAAAGCGACACCAACCGCGCCCGTCTGGTATTGCTCCTCATCCTGCCGAATACTTCCTTTCGAGACGTTACCTCTGCAATGCATCTGCTCAACGAATGGCCGAAGGATTCGAAATCGGCAAATAATTTATATAACTTCAGGAATTTGCTGACCGGCTTGCTTACAGAGCAACAGCGGTTGAATCACAGCATTGAGGAACTTTCGCAGAAACTGAAAGATGAGCAAAAGCGTGCAGAGACGCTACAGAGCCAGATCGATGCCATAAAAAGCATGGAAAAGAACCTGCTTAAAGAATTGTAAAGAACCGTAAAATTATGTCCGATGCAAAACCCAAAATTCTGATCGTTGATGACGACACTGATCTGCTTGAGCTGCTGACCATGCGCCTTACTGCAGCGGGATACAAGGTGGATGCCGTTCAAAGCGCAGAGGCAGCCCTGAACTATCTGGACGTGTCCCGTCCGCAACTGGTCATCAGCGATATGCAGATGAGCGGCATGGATGGCATGGCATTATTTGAACAGATCCATCGCACCTTGCCAACCTTGCCGGTGATCATCCTCACGGCGCACGGAACCATTCCCGATGCTGTTACGGCTGTCCAGCGAGGTGTATTCGGTTATCTTGCCAAACCTTTTGACAGCAAGACGTTACTGGCCAATATCAGCCAGGCGCTCAAGTTCGTTCCGGGCGCAGGATCGCAAAAAGAACTGTCGCAGGCATCCTGGCGCAAGAATATCATTACCCAGAGCGCTGTCATGGAGGACCTTCTCACTCGGGCGGGCCTGGTTGCGGAAGGTGACGCCAGCGTGCTGATTTACGGAGAAAGTGGGGTGGGCAAGGAACTGTTCGCGCAGGCCATACATGATGCATCCAAACGGTCTGACCGCCCGTTTGTCGCCATCAATTGTGCGGCTATTCCGGAGCAGTTGCTGGAGTCCGAATTGTTCGGGCATGTCAGAGGGGCGTTTACCGGAGCGGTCAGGGATCACAAGGGTTTATTCCAGTTGGCCGAGGGGGGCACTCTCTTTCTCGACGAAATCGGCGATATGCCGGTTTTGCTTCAGGTTAAGCTGCTGCGTGTTCTGCAGGAAAGGCAGGTTCGACCGGTTGGATCGGCGCAATCGATCCCGGTGGATGTGCGTATTATTTCGGCTACTCACCGCGATCTCAAAACGGAAATCGCTGCCGGAACATTTCGAGAAGATTTGTATTACAGGTTGGACGTAGTGTCACTGACCATCCCGGTTTTAGCCCAAAGGCGCGAGGACATTCCTTTGCTCGCAAATTACTTCCTCAACACGTTCTCAGAGAAGTACCAGAAAAATATCAACGGTTTCTCTCCCGAGGCAATGGAAACGCTGGTTGCCGCATCCTGGCCGGGCAATGTGCGGCAACTCATGAATGTCGTCGAAAGATGCATCGCCTTGAGTACCGCTCCCCTTATTTCGCCGGTGCTGGTCTATGATGCAATGCATCGGGAAGAAGAGCAACTCGTGTCTTTCGAGGATGCACGCAGAAGTTTCGAACGGGATTATCTGGTGCGCGTGCTCAAAATTACGGGGGGAAACGTTACCCAGGCCGCACGCCTCGCCAAGCGTAATCGCACGGAGTTCTACAAGCTGCTGCAACGATATCAGCTTGATCCATCCGTCTTCAAGCAGGCGCAGGTCTGAGAAAAGGAAGGGCTGTACAAAGCGGTAAAGGTTCTACTAGGGAATCGCTTTTTCACCTTTGACGAAATCAGGTCTATCAAGTCTCACCCGCGATAGGTCTGCGCTCATCCTCGACATATTGATCGCCTTTCTTCACGATAAAGCCAAGTTCGGTCCACCACCGGACCATGTCAACATAGTCATCTATGCCACGGGAAAACGGCCGCAATTCGCCGGAGCCGGTGATGACATCCACCGGCCGTTGAGCTGGCCACCAAAGCTCCCCGCAAGCCAGAAAATCCGCCTGCCACGGCAGGGCCATGCGTTCCGTCAGAAAACCCGGGGGAAGCGTCTGCCTGATTCGAAAAGGTGCTTCGTAAGTCGCCGCCTGCGCGATCACGTACGTGACCTCAATACCCGGAAAGAACGGCGCTCCGATACATCCTTCCAGAGCGGCGCGGGTCAGGGTATCGGGCTGCTGATTCAGCGGCAATTCATCGAAAGGGACCGGTGCCGGCTCACCATTCCAGTCCGCCTCGAAATCGCCTCGGGCCCACCTTTCCATGAGGGCATACTGATACTCCGTGAGGGCCGTGTATTCTCCTCGCTCGGGGTTGTCGGGATCCAGTCCGCTGTTCACTTTAGGCATGCTCGGCGGCGTCTGGCGTGGAGGGGTATTGGGATCGACACGAGTATTGGGCTTCGTCAGCCAGTTCAGGACCGTCTCGCGCGCGGACCTTCCATTCTCTGTCTTGTCCGCGAGCTTGCTTAACCTGGCAGGATTCAGAAAATTGCCGGCATCCCCGTGGTGACGGTTTCTCTCCTCGACCACCCAGTGAATCATTACTGCGCGCTTCAGAATGGGGTAAATGTGGCGGGTGAACGATGGCACATTTTTTATCAGGATAGGGGTGAAGTTTCTGGAGGCAACGTTGACGGCTTGATCGTACCAGGTGGTTACGTTTTCGATGCCGGGGGCGTAGGAGGGCGGAGCGACGACAACCCACGCGCCTTCTTCAGCAGTAACGGGCGCTTCTCCCTCGACCTCCACCACCGCATTTATCGGCCCATCGGAAACGCCATCGTACCAGCCATCGTTGTTGGCAAAACTGTTCAACCCCCTCCCAAGGGGAGAACCTGACTTGCCCGGACCGCCGATAACGATCAGCCGCCCGCCTTCATCTGTGAGCAGGCGCCCAAACTCGATCTTTGCGCTGCCTTCGACGTTGCCATTCCTTATGAAGTCTATTTCTCCGTTCAACGGGATAGCCGGTTTGCTCTTTCCCGATATTGACTGTAATCCCGCATCGACAATGAGTCCCGCGCGATCATATCCTGGATTCCGGGGCGAACCCCCAGGGCCGCCTGGAGGAAAATTTCCTCCGGCCGCTTTGCTATTGACGAGGTGAACATTCCATCTAATCGTTGTTTTTTCATCCATAACGATCTCGCTGTCGATGGTTTCCTTGCCGAAATCATCCCTGATAAATTTATAAATCCTGAATCGGACTGCCTGCGGCTTTATTTTTCCGGAATTGTCGCGATAGGGTCCAGGGGGAACAATTCCGGGAGACTCAGGGCCAAAAAAATACTGACTCTCACTGTTTCCTATGCGCGCAATTCCTACTGCCGGATAAATGCGATAGACCGTTTTCATTCGAGTTGCTCCCCTTCTTTAATCTAACGTGCAGAGATATTAGTTACTCCGAATCATAGTTGCTGTCGCAAATATTTCCGTACTTTCTTTGTAGCACGAGGTCTTCGCAGTTTCCCACCTTGAAAAAAGAAGGATTGACTATGTTCGGCAACGAACGGAAAAGAAAACTCGAGCTATACAGACTTCGCAGATAGCAGGTTATTCTGGCGCATTGAACGCGCTTCGCTTTTAATCAGTACTCACGTTTAACCAACAGGGGCGCACGCTATTATGAGTTCCTTGCATGATGATGTTTCTGAAGCCAGGGCCGTTCGCATCCCTGCAAGCGATGTCCTGCTGAACGCCGACCTGACGATGCCGCCTCACGCCCGGGGCCTTGTCGCTTTCGCTCATGGCAGCGGCAGCAGTCGGCACAGCATTCGCAATCGCTATGTGGCGGAAATACTGAACGGGTATAGATTCGCGACCCTCCTTGCTGATCTCCTGACAGAAGAGGAGGAAGTCATTGACACGCGCACGCGGCATCTGCGGTTCGATATCCCGATGCTGGCCGACAGGTTGATCGATATCGCTGCCTGGCTCCAGCAGGAGCCGCAGACGAAGCATTTGAAAATAGGCTGGTTTGGCGCGAGTACCGGCGCTGGCGCAGCGCTGATTGCAGCGGCGCGACGTCCGGAAAATATCATGGCTGTGGTTTCACGAGGTGGACGTCCCGATCTCGCGGGAGCTTATTTACCGGAAGTTGTAGCGCCTGTACTGCTCATCGTAGGAGAAAACGACCCGCAGGTTCTGGAGCTGAACAAGGAAGCGCTCGCCCGCCTTAACACCGAATCGAAACTGGAAATCGTGCCGAACGCCACTCATTTGTTCGAAGAACCGGGGACGCTGGAGGCTGCCGCGGGTCTTGCCGCTGAATGGTTCCAGGGACATTGCTAGACAAGTAATAGACAGGCAATAAAGCCATGCAGGGCATTGCATATCACTTCGCAGACAGAACAGAGGCAGGAAGGATGCTGGGGGGAGCATTGTCCGACTATGCAGGAAGAACCGACGTTCTTGTTCTGGCGCTTCCGCGAGGCGGGGTGCCGGTTGCCTACGAAATCGCTCGGGCACTGGCTGCGCCGCTGGATATATGGCTTGTACGGAAACTTGGCGTACCAGGCCACGAGGAGTTGGCGATGGGGGCAATGGCAGGGACAGATACTCTTGTTCTCAACCAGGAAATCATCAAGCTCCTGGATATCGACGAGGCTTCCATTGATGCTGCCGTAGACAGGGAGCGGACTGAGCTGGAACGGCGCAACAAACTTTATCGCAGAGGCATGCCTGCCCCGGACATTCAGGGAAAAACCATTATTCTCGTTGATGACGGCCTTGCGACGGGGGCAACTGTCCGCGCCGCGATTGTTTCGTTGCGCGAGGCCGGTGCTGCAAAAATTGTTGTGGCCGTACCAGTGGGCTCAGCATTGGCATGCGAAAAAATCCGGCAGGAGGCGGACGATCTCGTGTGCCTGTATACACCCGAACCTTTTTTCGGGGTAGGGCAGTGGTATGACAACTTCATGCAGACCCCGGATGAGGAGGTGTTGACGCTCCTGGGGCAAGAAACAACCCATAAGCGAACAACCGAAGCTCCTAAGGGAGTGGCTTAAGAGAGGAGTCAAGGGCTGAGGGAATTGCAGGACTCCCTCGCCTTCGCCTCAGGGTCTAGGAGGGCTTCATCATGGCTAATATCGATTTCGATTACCATCTGATCGATGTGCTGGAGCAGGACTCGCGCGCCGTAGCGGAATACAGTGCCGGCCACGAGTTGGTACGCGCCATACGCGAGCATGTGCAGGGAAAAAAGTTTGTCCTGATCGGTGAAGCGAGCCACGGCACGGCCGAATTTTACCGGCTGCGTGCTGAAGTTACTCAACACCTCATCGTCGAGGACGGATTCGACGCTGTCGCGGTCGAGGCAGACTGGCCGGATGCCTATCGGGTTAACCGCTTTGTTGCGGGCCGGTCGGAAGATAAGGATGCGGATGTGGCATTATCCAATTTCGAACGGTTTCCTACCTGGATGTGGAGGAATACTGAAGTATTCGCTTTCACCACATGGTTGCACAACTATAACCAGGAGACGGGAAGATACAAGCTCGAGCAGCAGGAACCGGTGGGATTTTACGGGCTCGATTTATACAGCATGACAACCTCTATGCGGGCCGTGCTGGCATATCTGGATAAGGTAGATCCGGAAGAAGCCGTTGCGGCGCGGGCGCGCTATGGTTGCTTTGGTCAATTCATCGAAAATCCGCAAGCATATGGTTATGCCATTGCGTCTGGGCGGTGGGATTCGTGTGAACAGGAAGTGATCGCGCAGCTCATGCAGCTTCAGCGGAAAGGGCGGCTTTACTTTGAAAAGGATGGCGCGTTTGCCGGAAACGAATATTTTTCGACGCAACAGAATGCCGAGCTGGTAAAAAATGCGGAGGAATATTATCGCGCCATGTTCAGGGGGAGACCCAACACATGGAATCTGAGAGACCGGCACATGTTTGAAACGCTCGAAAAGCTCGCCAGTCACCTGGAAGATCAACTGAAGCGGGAAGCGCGCATCATTGTCTGGGCTCACAATTCTCATCTCGGCAACGCGGCGGCTACCGAGATGGGACGGCGCGGGGAATTCAACATCGGCCAGCTCGTTACCGAGAAGTATCCGGATAAGTCGTTCCGCATCGGATTTTCGACCAGCCGCGGAACGGTGACAGCAGCGACCGACTGGGATGGACCGGCTGAAACGAAAACCATTCGTGAACCGCTCGCGGGCAGTTACGAAGAAATTTTTTCGCAACTCGACAAGAAACGTTTCTTTTTCGATCTCACTACCGGCGGCGAAGCCGTCCGGCTCCTGCGGGAGGAGCGGTTGCAGCGTGCGATTGGCGTGATCTACCGGCCTGAAACCGAGCGCATGAGCCATTACTTCTATGCCTGTCTCCCGCGCCAATTTGATTTCATGATCCACATCGACAAGACTGAAGCGCTGCAGCCGCTGCCGGCATTCGTCCACCGTCGGGCCGGCGAAATGGATGAGACTTATCCTTCAGGCTTGTAGGAGACCGTGTTTCTCAACTCTTAAGGTGTCGGCGCAGGAAGCGAGGCGCGTTGCATCGCGATTGCGGTTCAAACGAACCGTTACTCGGAGAGCCGAATAAATCATCCTCTGCTGCACCCCTCAAAGTTGAACAATACTCCTTTGCCATTCTTCGGCAGCAGACGGTTTCGTCTCTTACTGCTCTGATTCCAGCTACGCGAAAATCGACCTTCGCTACTTCGGGATGAATTGATATTCAACGCCTCGATTCCTTGCTTTTTGAAAAATGCAGTCTATTTTTAAGAATGTTGCTTTAACTCCTGGCCGATTGACGGTGCCGACGACGTAACGCTGGGTGGAGTAATCGACATAGAGAATCCAGGTTATACACCTGTGGTTGGCGAGAGCTTCATCGTTGCGACCTTCCATGAACGTTTAAACGATTCGACATTCACGTCTGTAAGCACACATGGATTCGGGTCAGGCGTGACGTTCGACGTAACCTATCATGAGCATGACATCACGCTGGCAGTAACAGCGGTTCCAGAACCGGAGCAACACGCTTTGTTTCTCACCGGCCTCGGGCTGATGGGTGTTATCGCACGCCGGCGGAGGAATCATATCCGAGGGTAATATTGTCTGTCCTCTTATCGAATTGGCCGCGATCTTGATAAAAAAATACAACACCTAAATATCGCACCGAAGGGATTTGTGTACTTGGGTGCGACAGTTCATCAAAAGGGAAAGGGCGAGTCGATGTATCACACTACCTATTGATGGGAGGAGGAAATGAATAAATTGAGTTACATAGTTTTTCTGGTTGGAGCAGCCGTATTTGGCGCAACACCGGCTTTTGCGCAGCAAGGTGAAGATAGGGGAGCCGGTGGAGATGCTGCAAACCGTGCGGTGAACATTAACCTCGGCAGTACGGGAGGGGCGCTGGACAACGCAGCACTGAAATCCGTACGCAAGACGGTGGGGAAGGCTATCAGCGAGGAAACTGTCGACACTTTCGCTGTTTATAGCCCAAGAGTAGGAGGCCCTATTCCGATAGAGGGGGGATTGAACGCCTGCGCGGAAGCAGGTTTCAGCTCCAAGCCGGGGGAGTTCAAAGCTTTCGTCAAGCGTCTGCGTGATATTCGTACTAGGGCGGGAACGTTCCTCAATGTGGAACTTACCGATCAGTGCAAACCTATTGAAGGCGGAGGGGGCGGAGCTGTTTGCGGGGGGATCGCTGGAACACGTTGTCCCGACGCAAACCAGTATTGTGACTTCGGGGTCGGCAAATGCAAGATGCCGGACGCGCAAGGTCAATGCAAGACCAAGCCCACCATCTGTCCGCAAATCTTCCAGCCTGTTTGCGGGTGTGACGGCAAGACCTACAGCAACTCGTGCACCGCAGCGGCTGCCGGTGTTTCTGTCGAACAGGAAGGGGAGTGCAAGAAGTCCGAGCCGCGAGCCTGCGGTGGAATTGCCGGCATTCCATGCCCGGAAGGCCAGACCTGTGTGGATGATCCTCGCGATGATTGCGATCCAAAGCGCGGTGGAGCGGATTGCCCGGGAATCTGCAAGGGTAAAAGTAGCAGCAACGGGACCGCACGATAATTCTCGGAAACCTTGCGACTGTTGTGACTTCTTAGGGAGCTGCTCTGGATAAGCCGGTCTTGCCACCGGTCGTGGCTGCTTATCCAGAGTTTGCTGCTGCAGATCGGAACCCAAATGTTAGACAACGTACAGAGCGATTCCTCGATCAGGTGTAAAAAATCGAAGAGTTCGGCCGTTAGAAAAGCTAAGCGCTTAACCACAGCGATACAGTCGCACAACCGATCAATAGTTTTAGAGGGAAAATCTTGAGCACATCATCTGACAGAGGCAATGCAAATATCAACAAGAGCGGGATTGAAAACCAGATTGAAGATTCAGAAAAACTGGTTGCTGACAACCCGGCACCAACCGGATCTTACGGACCATTTAAGCAGGAACGGAGGAAAGGTCACCAGGTAATTTCTACTGCAACTTATTACCAGGTAGAGCGGCGCGGCAGTGTGCGCTATGGCAATGGAGAAGCGCAGGACTGGTCGGACTCGGAGTTGGAATCGGATGGAGCGTCTTATTCGGGTGGGAATTTTTGACAGCAGGAGATGCAGAGATTCAGGCAAAAGAATCAAGGCATGTAATGCGTAATGCTGGCACGGTCGAGTGAGTGAGACAGGAATGAAGCAGCAAGGGTAGAAAAGGTCATTCATTTAATTCCCAATCATTTAATTCGAAAGGAGAAAACCATGGCAAACATTACTCGTCGCTCCCCTCTTGCTGGGGACATCATGCGCTATGACCCGTTTTACAACTTGGATGACTGGTTCAAGAATTGGGGAATGCGCCCGTTCTCTATGGATATGGAAACCGCGCCCCAGATCAAGATCGATCTTACCGAAAACGACAATGCCTATACGGTGCGCGCAGAAATACCCGGAGTAAAGAAAGAGGATGTCAAGGTCCAGGTAGAAGGCAACCGCGTTTCCATCAGCTGCGAAACAAAGCAGGAAAAAGAAGAAAAAGAAGGCGAGAGGGTAATTTGCCGGGAATGTCATCAGGGGTCGAGCTACAGGAGTTTCACTCTGGCAAGCGAAGTGGATGAGACCAAGGCTGAGGCAAAATACGAAAACGGTACATTGGAACTGACGTTGCCGAAGAAGGAAGGAAAAGCCGCCAAACGGATCGAGGTGAAGTAATCCGGGCAGCGCTCTCCTGATCATCAGACTGATCGTTCCGTTCGGGAACGATCAGTCAAACTCCGGGTGTCATCTCTCGTGTACCCACGCTTTTTTGGAAAGCGCAATCAGCCTCGAGCTTTATAGAATACTGTGTTCATGGCCAACCTGATTCATAGCGCGAATGGCATGTTTGCCAAGACTGCTCCGACGGGTCATGGGCGCGTAATGGGACGATGCGTAATTCGAGCGGGGACGAGTCAGTTGGATGAAATGCCTTGACGGAACCGGAAGGCGGTTTGGCAGCAGAAACTCCCGAAGAACTGGAATAGAGGGGTCAGATGACCCACATAACAGGAGCTCTACCATGACGCACCCTCCTTTTGTTGGCTTTCGCCAGATTTCCCGCCATGACAAGCTCTTCAAGGAGCGCATACACGATCCCTACCGGGCGCGGCACAAATTGCCGGAGCCTACTGTCTGCCCCAGTTGTGGCGCAGTATTCCATGAGGGGCGCTGGCAATGGAGCGAAGCGCCCGAAGGCGCTCATCAGGAAATGTGTGCCGCCTGCCAGCGTATCCAGGATGATTTCCCTGCCGGCTTCGTTACACTGAGTGGCGAGTTCTATGCCGCCCATAGCAGTGAAATCATGCACCTCGTTTACAATGTGGAAAAGCGTGAAAGGGTCGAGCATCCCTTCAATCGGATTATGGCTATTGAAGAAAAAGACGGAGGAACCCTGGTGACGACTACTGATATCCACTTAGCGAGAGGCATCGGCGAAGCCATACACGACGCATATCAGGGCGATCTCGAGTTTCACTATAACCCCGACGAGTATCTATTGCGCGTGCACTGGACGCGTTAGAAAAAACTTTCCGATAGCCTTAAATGTGGATTTCGAATTTGCAACATACATCACTGTCCCTACACCATAGTGTGTATTTGAAAATGGAGAGCAGGATGCCGGTCCGAGAAATTTGTAACCGCGATACTATAATTGTGAAACGTGAGGATACAGTTGCGGATGCAGCCAAACTCATGCGTCAGCACCATGTTGGCGATGTAGTCGTTGTCGAAGAGCGGGACGGCCTCAATATTCCCGTTGGAATTGTCACCGATCGCGACCTGGTGGTAGAAATCATGGCAACCGAATTGGACCCGGCTGTCCTCACCGTGGGCGATATCATGGAGCAGGAACTTGTTACCGTGAAAGAAAGCGTGGGGGTATTCGAGGCGATTCAATACATGCGCAGCAAGACGGTACGGCGTTTGCCAATAGTAGACGAGAATGGCGCCCTGGTGGGCATTCTTACACTGGATGATTTGCTGGAACTGCTGTCGGAAGAACTGCTGGCGATTTCCCGATTGACCAGTTATCAACGGCAGAAGGAAGCAAGGCAACGGCATTAAGACCAACCGGATTAAGAGACGACTGGAAAATATGCGAGTGGCAATTCTTGCCTAGCCTGTCATTGCCAGTTCTTTCCAATAATCAGAAGGAGCATGATCATGATGGATTCCGTGAAGAATGCAGGTGAAAATATCAGCCGGGGACTCAGCCGGACCTGGGATCACGTGTCGGAAGGCTGGCGCGAACTCGTCCACCACGGCAGCAACGCGCTTACGCACTTTGTACACCGCAAGGGTGAGGAAGATAAAAGCCGGGGAGCTGTTGCCAGGACGCCGGCTTTTTCCCACTGGAGTATTCTGGCAGGCGATATGGAAGAAACGGACCAGGAAATCGTGGTGCGGATTGAAGTGCCCGGTATGGAAAAAAAAGACTTTGAGGTCAGCATAGAGGGCAACGTGCTCTCTTTAAGAGGAGAAAAACGCTTCGAGCGTGATACAAATGACAGCAGGTATCATGTCATGGAACGGGCCTACGGCGTTTTTCAACGAACCCTGCCGTTGCCGGTCGAGGTGGATGCAGACAAAGCGGAAGCGGACTACAAGAACGGTGTGCTGACCGTTCGCCTCCCCAAGCTGAATGTCGAAAAGGGAAGGCCCATTTCCATATCATAATGTCATGATGAGGTGGCATTTCGCTTTCCAGCGCCGGCGCGCCCGACCGGAAATTATGCTTATCTGCCTGCTGGCAGGCACAATTATGGCTACGCTGGCAGCTTCGACGGCTGCGGCAGCGGAATCGAATGTTCTCTTGAGTCAGAAGGAAAGAAAACCAAAAAAGGAGGAATTCCGCATGTCTATGGCGATAACATCTTCATCCTTTGCGAATCATGGAGAGATTCCTGTTCGTCATACCTGCCAGGGGCACGATACTTCGCCCGAGCTTTTCTGGGACAACGTACCGGAAAATGCAAAAAGTCTGGTTTTGATTGTGGATGACCCGGATGCGCCTGACCCTGCTGCTCCAAAGCGGACATGGGTACATTGGGTGTTATATAACATTCCTCCCGAGGCTCAAGGTTTGCCCGAGGGAGTGGCGGAAGCCGACCTTCCCACAGGCACGCTCGGCGGACTCAATGACTGGGAGCGCACAGGTTATGGCGGGCCCTGCCCTCCTATCGGCAAGCATCGGTATTTTCATAAACTCTACGCGCTGGACATCATGCTTCCGGATCTGAAACATCCGATCAAGGCAATCCTCGAGCAGGAGATGCAGGGGCATGTCATCGCCCAATCGGAACTCGTGGGACTGTATCAGAAGCAATAGCTTGCTGCTGCCTTTTTTCTTTTTTTAGCCTTCGGTTCATCCAGCGGTTCTGTACACTTCGTCAGCCTGGCACTTGATCAGTGAAGGTGTGCTTGGCATTCAAAAAATGACATGACTGATCTGGTGGTTTCAACAAAGGAGGGGCTTCTTTGTGTGCCAGGCCAGTTTTACATTGACCCCTGGCAACCGGTCGAGCGGGCAGTCATCACCCATGCACATTCAGACCACGCACGGCCGGGCCATGCTCATTACCTTGCCGCGCTTCCAGGTGCCAACATCCTCAAAATCCGCCTGGGTGATATCAGGCTGGACACGCTGGCATACGGCGAACGCATCACCCATAACGGGGTAACCATTTCTTTTCATCCTGCAGGGCATGTTCTTGGTTCGGCGCAGGTTCGCCTCGAATATAAAGGCGAAGTATGGGTGCTCTCGGGGGATTACAAATTGCAGCCCGATGGAACCTGTGATGTTTTCGAAAGCGTTGCTTGCGATACGTTTGTTACGGAATCGACGTTCGGCTTGCCGATTTACCGCTGGAAGGCGGTGGATATCATTTTTGAGGATATCAACCATTGGTGGCGGCGCAATGCTGCCGAAGGACGGGCGAGCCTTCTGTACTGCTATTCGTTTGGAAAGGCGCAGCGCATTCTGAAGGGAATAGACAGTACTATAGGACCAATTGTGTGTCATGGTGCTACCGAAACACTCAATCGCATTTATCGCGCCTCGGGCGTCTCCCTGCCGGACACGGTGAGTGTCAGCGACGTCAACAGTAAAAACGGATTCCGCGACGCGCTGATTATTGCTCCACCGTCGGCGGCACGGTCTCCCTGGACACGCAGGTTCGGCGATTATAGTGATGCTTTCGCGAGCGGCTGGATGCTTTTGCGTGGTGCGCGGCGGCGCCGGGGGGTGGATCGCGGATTCGTGCTGTCTGATCATGCGGATTGGCCGGGGCTGATGGAGGCAATAACTTCAACAGGAGCCAGGCGGGTGATTGTCACACATGGACATGTGGATGTCATGGTAAGGTGGTTGCGGGAAAGAGGCCTGCAAGCCTCGGCTTTTGATACCGCGTACGGCAAGGAAGAGGAGGACGACTCGACGGCAAACGAAGCAATTGCTTTCAAGGAGAGCCATGCGTGAATTTGCCCGGCTTTATAACGAACTGGATACGACTACCGCGACGCTGGGCAAGCTTGCTGCATTGAAGTGCTACTTCAGCCATGCCAAACCTGAAGACGCTGCCTGGGCTGTGTATTTTCTGGCTGGCGGGAAGCAGCGCCAGATCGTCTCGACAAAGTTGTTGCGGCAATTCGCAACTGAAATGTCGGAACTTCCGGAATGGCTGTTCGATGAGTGCTATCAGGCCGTGGGCGATTTCGCGGAAACGATTGCGCATATTCTCCCGCCTCCTTCCGGGGAAAGCAATATTGCGCTCTCGGTCTGGATGGAAGAGCGGATTATTCCGCTAAGGAACGAAAGGCCGGAAAAGATTCGGGAAGCATTGCTCCATTACTGGAATGAGCTTGATCCCCAGGAGCGTTTTCTGCTGGTAAAGTTGATCAGCGGAGCCTTTCGCGTTGGTGTATCCAGGCTGCTGGTGATTCGTTCACTCGCAGAGCTTGCCAGCCTCGATGCCAAAATTATTGCCCAGCGTATGATGGGATGGGCCGATAGCAGCAGGCAGCCCAACGGGGAGCGCTACAACCAACTGATCTCTCCGCTCGCGGAGTCTGAAGGAGCGATGCGGGACGGCCAGCCCTATCCGTTCTTTCTGGCCCATCCCTTGCAAGCTGATCCTCAAACATTGGGGAATATAAGACATTGGCAAATCGAATGGAAATACGACGGTATTCGTGCCCAGTTGGTGCAAAGAGATGGGGAGAGGTGGCTATGGTCTCGTGGTGAAGATCTCATTACAGATCGTTTCCCCGAAATAAGC
>DATEEZ010000227.1:0-3041 GCA_035280905.1 Nitrosospira sp. | reverse complement strand
GTGGCATCAGCCAGTCGAAGCAGGTGTGGCACTCCAGCACGATGCGCAAGCTACCCGAGGCATGTTCCGACATTTGGGCAAGATTTCGTTCGGTCGCCTGTATTTCTTCAAGCACCCTTCGCGCCAGTGCGACAAGATGCTGTCCCGCTTCCGTCAGTTGGACGCTTTGTCCCTGGCGGCGCAATATCGGCAAGCCATAATGGTTCTGCAATACTTTGATCTGGTGCGACAAGGCCGATTGGGTCAGATGCACCCGTTTTGCCGCACGCGAGACGCTGCCTGTTTCATCCAGGGCTGCAAGAGTGCGGAGGTGCCGGAGTTCGAGCAGGGATAGGGAAGTCATCGTCGCGTAGAGATATGAATCATATTCATAGATATTTTACAACATTTCATTTGATTCATAGATAGGTCTGCCACAAAATCGTCAGTCACTACATCAGAACTGCAATTGAAGTGGATATTGAGCGATAGAGGAGAATGAGCAATGGCACTGACACATAATCTGGGATTTCCGCGTATTGGCGCGCAACGGGAACTGAAACGCGCACTCGAGGCATACTGGCGCGGGGATATCGGTGATGAACAACTCAAAACCACGGCTTCGGAATTGCGGAAGCAGCACTGGCTTTTGCAGCGCGAGCAGGGTATTGACCTCGTTCCCGCAGGTGATTTCGCCCTTTATGACCAGATGCTGAATATGACCGCACTACTGGGTGCAATACCTGAACGCTTCGGAGCAGGCAAGGGTGAAACAGAGTTGGACTTGTACTTCGCAATGGCGCGCGGTACCCCCGATCAGCCTGCGATGGAGATGACCAAGTGGTTCGACACCAACTATCACTACATCGTCCCGGAATTCGATGCGAGCATCCGCTTTCGTACAGGTTCCGAGCAACTCTTCAGGGAAGTTGCCGAAGCGCAGGCGCTCGGCATCAAGCCTAAAGCCGTATTGATCGGGCCGTTGACCTATCTGTATCTTGGAAAAGAGGTCGCCTGGCAGGACGCAAAGGAATTCAGCCGCCTGGATTTGCTGCCACAATTGTTACCGGTATATCGCGATATTCTCGCCCGGCTTGCATCGCTTGGCGTGGAGTGGGTGCAGATCGACGAGCCTGTGCTGGCCCTCGACCTGGACGAGGATTGGCTGTGGGGCTTGGACCACGCCTATGCTGAATTGCGGGGACAGACAGGCGGACAGGCACAAGGAAACGGCACGGAATCTGGCAGCCGCTCCGCACCTGCCCAGCTCCCTAAGCTTCTTTTAGCGACTTATTTTGACAGTGTGAGCAATCACGCCCAGCGATTGAAGAATCTGCCCGTGGAGGGCCTACATATCGATTTGTGTCGGGCGCCTGGTCAACTCGATTCTTTTCTGAGTGACTATCCGACCGGAAAAGTGCTGTCCTTGGGCATTATCGATGGGCGTAACATCTGGCGGGCAGACCTTGTCCACGCCTTCTCGGTTTTGTCGAACGCACAATCCCTCCTCGGGGAGAGGCTCTGGATTGCGCCGAGTTGCTCGCTTCTGCATTGTCCGGTGGATCTGGAGCTGGAAAACAGTCTGGAGGCTGAAATAAGAAACTGGCTGGCATTCTCGGTACAGAAATTAAAAGAAGTCTCTATCCTGGGGCACGGGTTGAATCAGGGCGAGCATTCGATACGCCAGCAACTGGATGCTTCCACCGCGGCGAGACAGGCACGGCGGGAGTCATCGCGCATCCATAACCCGGTGGTTCAGGACCGCTTGAATCGTCTGACTGAACAGGACGGCCGGCGCAAGAGCACGTTCAAGATCAGGCAGAAACTGCAACGGCAGCGGCTACAGCTTCCGCCTTTGCCTACTACAACTATTGGGTCATTTCCTCAGACCGCAGAGATCCGCAAAGCGCGTGCAGCTTTCAGGAAAGGAGAGCTTGGCAATTTGCAATATCTTGAAGCGATGCGCGACGAGATACGATTGGCGATCAGAAAGCAGGAAGAAATCGGGCTCGATGTACTGGTGCATGGCGAGGCCGAGCGCAACGATATGGTCGAGTATTTTGGCGAGCAGTTGTGGGGTTATGTCTTTACGGAGAATGGATGGGTGCAAAGCTACGGCTCACGCTGCGTGAAACCGCCCATTCTATACGGGGATATTTACCGTCCGGAGCCCATGACAGTCGACTGGATTCAATATGCCCAAAGCCAGACCGGAAAGCCGGTCAAGGGGATGTTGACCGGTCCCGTCACTATGCTGATGTGGTCGTTCGTGCGCGATGATCAGCCGCGCTCTGTTACTGCGCTGCAACTCGCCCTTGCCATTCGGGACGAGGTTGTGGATCTGGAGGGTGCGGGCATTGCAATTATCCAGATCGACGAGCCCGCTTTTCGCGAAGGCCTGCCATTGAAAAAGCGCGATTGGAATGCATACCTGGAATGGGCGGTGCATGCTTTCCGTGTCGCCAGTTCGGGCGTAAGGGATGATAGCCAGATACACACCCATATGTGCTACTCGGAATTCAATGACATCCTTCCCGCCATTGCCGATATGGATGCAGATGTAATCACGATTGAAACCTCACGTTCACGCATGGAGCTGCTGGACGGGTTCGGCCATTTCAAATATCCCAACGAGATCGGCCCGGGCGTCTATGACATACACTCCCCGCGGATTCCTCGCGCGCAAGAGATGCTGGAGTTGCTGGAGAAAGCCTGCCAGGTGATCGATCCCGACCAGTTATGGGTCAATCCGGATTGCGGGCTGAAGACGCGGGGATGGGGGGAAGTCATGACCGCCTTGAAGCAAATGGTGGAAGCCGCACACCTGTTACGGGCACGTCTCGGATATTCGGAAGCTGAGACGCAATCCCGATCCGATAAGCAACTGCTCAGCGATAAGGAGCCAGCGCGGGTCAGTGCGGGGTAATCCCGTTTTCGGCAGAAGATTTTCCGGGAGCCTCAGGTAGCGGCGATGTGTGCAGCACCTTTATCAAGTTCGCTTCGAGCTGGATCACCGACCTGGAGTCGCTCAAAATGCTTCCTGTAATCAGGAAGGTATCCTC
>DATEEZ010000226.1:0-10402 GCA_035280905.1 Nitrosospira sp. | reverse complement strand
TGCTGGCACGTCGCATCAGGCAGGAACTGGAGGATGAAAGCGGGGAACCGCTAAAACATGATAGCTCCACCAATGCTCTGATAAAGCGGTACAACTGTCTGAAACAGAAATAACTGCGGGCATCGCTCCTGTCAGGAGTCGAAAAGTATAGCTTCCTGCACTTCCCCTGCGCGTCGGTCTCCACCCTGCAACGGTCGGGGAATCGTAATATATTCAACTTGACGGTAGGCGGGAAGCGTATGCTCTACAGTCACATGGAATCCCATTAATTTGGGTTCTATAAGTCGCAATCAGGTTGCTTTTACGGGAGCATTCTCATGAGCGAACAGACCGATCTGGACCAGATCTGTATCAATACGCTTCGCAGCTTATCCATCGACCAGGTGGAAAAAGCTCATTCCGGTCATCCCGGTACCCCGATGGGTGCAGCCCCTACAGTCTTTTGCCTCTGGCAGCGCTTTCTGCGCTACGATCCGGATAACCCGGAGTGGCCCAATCGCGACCGTTTCATACTTTCCGCTGGCCACGCTTCCGCACTGCTCTACAGCCTCCTCCATCTGACAGGAGTAAAAGGAACGAGCCCCTCTTATGAGGGTGAAGAGCGGCTGGCGGTAGCGGTGGATGACCTCAAGACATTTCGCCAGGCAGGCAGCCGTTGTACCGGCCATCCAGAGTATGGATGGACTTCAGGGGTGGAAACGACTACGGGACCGCTGGGCCAGGGCACCGGGGTCAGTGTTGGCATAGCGATAGCCGGGCGCTGGCTTGCGGCGACTTACAACCGGCCCGACTTTGAATTGTTCAACCACAATATTTATGCCTTGTGCAGCGATGGCGACATGATGGAAGGCATCAGCAGCGAGGCAGCGTCCCTGGCGGGACATCTCAAGCTTGGAAACCTGTGCTGGATATATGATGATAACCGCATCACGATCGAAGGATCGACGGATCTCACCTTCACGGAAGATGTAGCCGCCCGGTTTTCCGCATATGGATGGAATGTCGCGCACGTCGATGATGCAAACAAGCTACCGCTCCTGGCGGAGGCTTATGAGACTTTCCTGCACACCCAGGATCGTCCCACTCTGATCATCGTACATAGCCATATCGGTTATGGAGCGCCGCACAAGCATGATACGCGGGAAGCACATGGCGAACCGCTGGGTCCTGACGAAGCTCGTCTCGCCAAGGAATTCTACGGATGCGACCCCGACAAGCAATTTTATGTACCGGACGGGGTTCGGGAATATTTCCAGGCACAGTTTGGCGAGCGAGGTAGAACTGCACACGCCGCATGGCGTACTCTGTTTGATGCCTACCGAAGGCAATATCCGGATCTCGCCGAACAGATGGATTGCATGCAGCAACGCGGCCTGCCAGCAGGCTGGGACAGCGAATTACCAACCTTCCCTGCGGATGAGAAAGGTATGGCTACCAGGGAATCATCGGGCAAGGTACTGAATGCGATTGCGGGGAAGGTCGCGTGGTTGCTGGGCGGAGCAGCCGATCTCGCGCCTTCCACAAAAACAGAACTGAAAGATGACTTCTACGGACACTTTCAGCCGCCTGAACAGTATGAAAACGTCGGGGGTGATTATCGCGGACGCAATTTTCATTTCGGCCTGCGCGAGCATGCCATGTGCGCGATCGCCAATGGAATGAGTTTGTCGAAATTGCGTCCCTATGCGGCGAGTTTTCTCGTATTCAGCGACTACGGCCGGGCCGCGCTCCGGATGAGTGCAATGATGGAGATTCCTATTATCTACATCTGGACCCATGATTCCATCAGCCTGGGAGAGGACGGTCCCACCCATCAGCCCATCGCGCATCTTGCCTCCCTGCGCGCTTCTCCGGGGTTGATTGTTTTGCGCCCAGCGGATGCGAATGAAGTGGTGGAAGCCTGGCGCTTGATTATGCAACTCACCGACCGCCCGGTTTGCCTGATACTGACGCGTCAGGCAGTACCGACCCTCGACCGGACCCGTTACGCGCCTCCGAGTGGCCTCGCTCGGGGTGCCTATGTGCTTGCCGATGCTGAAGACGGCAAACCCGCGGTGCTGCTGCTGGCGACTGGAAGCGAGGTCGCGCTTTGTGTGGTTGCACACGAACAGCTCAAGAAAGAAGGAATATCATCACGTGTGATCAGCATGCCATCCTGGGAAATATTCGAATATCAGAGCCAGGAATATCAGGACGAAGTCTTGCCGCCGGGGATATTGGCTCGCGTGGCGGTTGAGGAGGCGTCGAACTTCGGGTGGGAACGATACACGGGTGTGCGTGGCTGCATCATTGCCATGCGTTGCTTCGGCCTCTCCGCTCCGGCAAAAATTGTTGCGCGGCGCTTTGGATTCGAACCCGGACATATTGTCACGGCTGCCAAGGAGCAAATTGCACGGCACAATACGAAGGGTGAGAGCAAAAAGACTTAGACTTCTTAACTTCGCATGCTCGCGCTTCTGTTACTTCGATGAGAAGAACATGCTGCTATAAAAAAACAACATGAAAATAAATCCTCACGCCGGGAAACCAGCACAGCCCGGGATGCTGGTGAATGTTCCCCGTCTTATCACTGCTTATTACACACGCGTCCCCGACCCGAGTCTACCCGCCGAGCGGGTCGTGTTTGGAACTTCCGGGCACCGCGGCTCCGCGTTGGATGGCAGTTTCAATGAATGCCACATCCTCGCCATTACCCAGGCAATCTGCCAATACCGCAAACAACAGAATATCGACGGCCCCCTATTCCTCGGGATCGATACCCACGCGTTGTCGGAACCCGCGCGTGCAAACGCCCTTGAAGTGCTGGCTGCCAATGACGTGGAAGTCATGCTTGCCCCCAACGACGAATATACGCCCACTCCGGCAGTTTCCCATGCCATACTGACTTACAACGAAGGCCGAATGCACGGGCTCGCGGACGGCATCGTCATCACACCTTCCCACAATCCCCCTGAGAGCGGGGGGTTTAAATACAATCCGCCGCACGGTGGACCCGCCGGAGTCGAAGTTACCTCCTGGATCGAATCCAGGTCCAACACCTTTCTCGAAAAGAATCTGGCAGACGTAAAGAGAATGCCTTTCGAGAAAGCGTTGCGCGCTGCGACCACTCACCGGCACGACTTCCTCAACAGCTACGTTGCCGATCTGCAAAACGTTGTGAATACGAAAGCCATATCCGAGTCCAGGATCCACATGGGGGTCGACCCGCTCGGCGGCGCGGGTGTTCATTACTGGAATGCAATCGCGGAACGCTACAAGTTGAACATGACGGTGGTCAACAACGAGATAGACCCGACTTTCCGCTTCATGACGTTGGATTGGGACGGCAAAATCCGCATGGACCCCTCATCTCCGTATGCAATGTGCGGAATGCTGGATATGAAAGACCGTTTCGACATTGCCTTCGCATGCGACACCGATCATGACCGGCACGGAATCGTTACCCGGAGCAGCGGTTTACTTCCTGCGGATCATTATCTTTCCGTCGCCATTCACTATCTCTTCCAGCACCGCCCCATTTGGAGCACAAAAACCGCAGTCGGCAAAACAGTAGTGAGCAGCCAGATGATCGACCGTGTGACTGCCGCGCTCGATCGCAGCCTCCATGAAGTACCCGTCGGCTTCAAGTGGTTTGTGGATGGCCTGGGCAATGGGTCGCTCGGGTTTTGTGGAGAAGAAAGCGCTGGCGCCTCGTTCCTGCGCATCAATGGCAAGACCTGGACAACGGATAAGGATGGCATCGTGGCAGCATTGCTCTCCGGTGAAATACTGGCGCGCGTGGAGCGCGACCCAGGCGAGATATACCGTGGTTTTGAGCGTGAATACGGGCGATCCGAGTTCCAGCGGATCGACGCCCCAGCCACACCCGAGCAGAAGAAAGCTTTGAGCAGGCTATCGCCGGATCAGATAAGGCATACTGAAATAGCCGGCGAGGCAATTCGCACTATTCTCACTCGCGCACCCGGTAACAATGCTTCCATCGGTGGTATCAAGGTAATCGCCGGCAACGGATGGTTTGCGGCGCGCCCTTCCGGCACGGAAGACATCTACAAAATTTATGCCGAAAGCTTTTTGGGAAAAGACCACCTGGACCGGATCGTGACGGAAGCACAAACAATCGTCGAGGATGCGTTCGCAGGAGCCCACGAGGATGGGCCTGAATAAGCTCGATTGATGACTCCACTCCGTCTTTTTCTTTTGGGCGGTAGAAAAATTACCCCATCGAATTTCTGGCGACCATGGTATCCATGCCGACAGTTATTCAGCAGATTTCACTTTTTGTACCGGCCATTCCCACACTGTAGCCAGTCATCGACAGGCTCCGGAACAGGACTTCGTCTTTTACTGCGGAAGGAAGGAATGCGAGATGAGAAATACCAATGACTATACTGAACCATCCGATGCACTGGTGTTGTTCGGAATAACGGGCGACCTCGCTTATAAGAAGGTCTTCCCGGCGCTGTATGCGATGATCAAAAAGGGTATGCTCGATGTGCCGCTAGTCGGTGTCGCGGCGACACCCTGGAGCCTCGATCAACTCAGGGAACGGGCAACCCAGTCCATCAGCGACTCCTTGGGAAAAATCGATGACAAGCGTGCGCTGGATCATCTCCTTTCCCTGCTTCGATATGTGCGCGGAGACTACAACAACCTGGAGACGTTCAAGGAACTCAAGCGGACTCTAGGGGCCGCCCGTCACCCGGTGCATTATCTCGCCATTCCTCCTCTTCTTTTTGAAAATGTCATAAGAGGTCTTGGCGCGCTCGATCTGGCAGAGGGCGCGCGAGTCATCGTTGAAAAACCTTTCGGACGAGATCTTGCATCAGCGCATGAATTGAATCGTATTGCACGCTCTGTGTTCCCGGAGGAAGCGATTTTTCGCATCGACCATTTTCTCGGGAAAGAGGCGATCATGAATATTCTTTATTTCAGATTCGCCAATTCATTTCTTGAACCGATATGGAATCGTAACTATGTGGCCAGCGTGCAGATTACATTGGCTGAACAATTCAGTGTTGAAGGACGAGGCGCCTTTTACGAATCCGCTGGTTGCCTGCGCGACGTGATCCAGAACCATCTTTTCCAGATTGTTGCGCTGCTTGCCATGGAACCCCCCGCTTACCGAGGTCTCGGAACGGTTCAAAGCGAAAAGATCAGCATATTCCACGCCATGCGTCCGCTTGTCCCCGAAGACCTGGTGCGCGGACAATATGCGGGCTACCGCAACGAAGCGGGCGTGGCGGAGGATTCGGATGTTGAAACATTCTGCGCCCTTCGACTTTTCATCGACTCCTGGCGCTGGGAAGGCGTCCCCTGGTATCTGCGTTCCGGCAAGTGCCTTGCCAAAACCGCTGCAGAAGTCATAGTCCAGTTGAAGCCGCCGCCGCAGAAACTTTTTGTTGATTCGGCGAGCGCTGCTTGCGACGCCAACTATCTGAGGTTCCGTCTTTCTCCGGTCTCAGCCGTTGCAATTGCCGCCAGGGTCAAGCACCCCGGAAAAGAGTTCAAAGGCGATCAGCAGGAGTTGTGCCTGGTCGAGGAGCACTTCGGACGCGAATCGCCTTATGAACGTCTCCTGCATGATGCAATGGTTGGCGACGACACACTGTTTACCAGGAGGGAGGCCGTGGAGGCATCCTGGGCGGCGCTCGATCCTGTGCTCAAGACATACCCTCCCGCCCTGCCCTACGAGCGCGGCAGTTGGGGACCGCACGAAGCCGATACCCTGATTGAGCCGGATGGTTGCTGGCACAATCCCGGGTAGGCGTCTCTCGTTCGCCCGAGACTTCTCCATCTCCCGTTCCCCGAACCCTTGGTCTCCGTTCGCCCTGAACCCGTGCCCTGAACCCGTCGAAGGGCAATAAGAGATTCCTGATGTTTTCCCGCACCCTCCTCACGCAAATGCAGTCTGCATATCCTGCTGCTTTTTTTAGAGTGCCCTCTTTGATGAGAACGAGCTCCTGACAAAATTTTGACAGTTCAGGGACATTAAATTCACAACGGCTGTGCTAGTTTAAAGCGGTAACACCTTATCCTTTCTTCATAACCCGGTGCGCACAATGCGCGCCACAATCCTGGAGAGGCCTGATGAATATGTCATTGTTACGGTTATCGCAGCAAGCCACACTCTTTTCAGTCCTTTTAGTGTTTGGTATGTCAGCGTCGCACGCGGAGGTCACTCCCTCGGCACTGGCAACGCTGGAATCGCAAAGCCCCATCGATTTTCGCTCGGATAGCACCTATTTCGGTCGTCTGCCGGCGCTCAGCTTCAACCTGAGTTCCGATACGCCGCTCGATGTCATCAACAATGGTTCCCCCGATCCCGAAAAAACCGCGGTAAGAGCTAACGTGAATTCTGGTGCGGGTTCCCTCACGCTCTCAGGTCATGAATGGGATCTTGCCCAGTTTCACTTTCATACCCCTTCCGAGCATCTGTTGAATGGTCAAGCGAGTCCGATGGAGATGCATCTGGTTTTCAGCGATAGCAATGACAATCTTCTCGTGGTGGGCCGATGGGTCGAGGCGGGTGCATTTAACAGCGATCTCGATCCGATTTTCTCCAATGTTCCGCAGAACACTTCCGAGACACTCCATATCGACCACTTCAACCTGAATACGCTCATACCTGCCAGCCTGGAATCCTTCCGATATTCTGGTTCGCTGACCACGCCTCAATTTGATGAAGGCGTCAGCTGGGTGATGTTATCGGAGCCGCTATCCATGTCCTCGGAGCAAATCAATGCGTTCAGCTCATTGTTTCCTGAGGGGGATGCACGCGAAGTCCAGGATCTTAACGGACGTATCGTACTGACGGATGTGCCTGGATTCGTCACCGCCGTTCCCGAACCTGAAACTTACGCGATGATGCTGGCCGGACTTGGGTTAATAGCAACCATCGCCAGACGTCGGCGCCTGAAAACCAACGATGCGATCCTCCCGATCTGAGGGGTTTGTTAGGACCGCAGATACGCGGTCCCCGTTTTTCATTAGGCACGAGTGCTTCTCCCCGAAACCAGGCGAAGTCGCCCGACAAGCAGCAGTCTCATGCCGTTTCTAACCCTGTTGGCAGTCACTTCTGCCCACATTTGACAACGAAAACTTCACAACCTGTTCACATCCCCGGGATGCTTTCTTAACAACCATTGTGCTAAGTTTGCTCATCCTTTCAATTTCTATGATGGCATATTGGTGATTTTAAATGCAGAGGATTAAGAGCGGAGTCAAGGTCAATATCATCAGGTACCCAGTTTTCCACGGACAAATGCTTGCGGCAGCAGCACTGCACGCATAGAAAGCGCCGATTGCATGTTTTGCTTTTGCTGGATTTCTGGATCTTCTAATATCATTTGCAGGGAAAATAAATGAAAAAGACTTTTTTTACGGCATTGATGCTAACTAGCCTTACGGCTTCGTTCCCCGCAGCAGCCCAAGAGTTTGCGGACGATATATCCGATTTCCAAACCTGGGGTAACATCACTGCGACCGGCAACTTCGGGTTTATCAATCGGGATAACCCGACTCTGACAAAGGTCAAATGGTGGCTCGAAGGACAGGGGCGGTTTGGCGACAATTCATCGAGATTTTCTCAAGCCCTGTTACGCCCTGGCCTGGGATATCAGATCAATGAAACCACAAGTATCTGGGCCGGGTATGCCTGGGCTCCGACGGACTACCCCTTTGTTAGCAAGGCAGTAGGGCCAGTAGACGAACAGCGGGTCTGGCAACAATTGCTTTGGAAAGATAAATTCTCCATCGGGTCCGTTCAATCTCGAACCCGCCTCGAGCAGCGCATGATCCCCCAACTTGGCGACGATGTCGGCGTGCGATTCAGAGAACTGCTTAAATTATCGGTACCGCTGAATTTTGCCCCAGGCTTCAGTTATGTGGTTCAAGATGAGGTGTTCATCGCCCTTAACACAAACGATTGGATTCCACGAAGAGGCCTGGATAACAACCGGTTTTTTACAGGGCTGGGTTACGCTTTCAACAAGAATGTGTCCACTGAAATCGGGTATATGAATCACTACATTATTCGTCGGGGAGCAAACCTGATGGATCACGTACTGTCCGTCAATTTGTTCTTGAACTATTGACCACAAGTCAATCGGGAAAAGAGACGGGGGCAACCCCGACGTAAACTGGCTGATAAGGGATACAACAGAAGATTATCTTTGTTTTCCAAAACAGAAAACAGGTCCATATTCGACCTGGGAGAAGCAAAGTTTCAAACAGGATCAATTCGTCCTGCAATATCAGATTGCCTTCTGACAGTTTCGTCCGTAATGAGTCCCCTTCACCCGCGTGAAGGGGACTTGGACGAGTCGAGCGTCAAGGATTGAATAAGCTCCCGTTTCAACAAGAGCCTGCAATAAAAGCCTGACGAAGGCCTGACAAAGCAGACCATTCGCCCTGTGCAGTTTGTAACATCCTCAGCTGCATAAAAAAGGGCCACTTCCGCCATCACCGGCGCAGTTCTTCGCAAGATTCCAACCCGCAGCAGGGTCCGTGCGTGGAGCACCCGCCGCGACTTCGGTGGCTCATAACAACAGCGACTGGCCAAGCACCAGTTCATATCCCTGTCTGTTCCAGTTGACGGCTCTCCCGTCAGAGAGCCTGCTGGAGCCTATGACTGGGAATTTCCCAAGCTTTTAGAGCTTTCATCCTGTAAACATCTATTTTTTGTGAGGTCGTCTTATGAATGAAGCATTTCGATTCCTGAAAGTGGTCGCGCTCATTTCAGCCCTTTTCCTGTCGGGATTTAATACCGCGTACGCAAATACGTTGGCGAGCAATCTGGAGCTAATGGAAGCACAAAGTCCGATCGATATTCGCTCGGATAGCACCTATTACGGAAACCTGCCCAAGTTGAACTTCAACCTTAGCTCCGACGCCGCGCTCACCGTGATCAATAACGGCTCTCCTGATCACGAAAGTACTATCAGGGCTAATGTCAACCCCGGCGAAGGAACCTTGATGCTTTCGGGGCACCAATGGAACCTGGCTCAATTCCACTTTCACATCCCCTCCGAGCATTTGATTAATGGCCGAGCCAGCCCCATGGAGATGCACCTCGTCTTCAGCGATGCCGCGGACAATCTTCTTGTAGTCGGCCGGGATATTGAGCAAGGTCTCTTCAAGAACCGCGCACTCGATCCCATCTTCTCCGATTTGCCGCAAACCACTGAGGAAACACTGGATATCGAGCACTTCAACCTGAACAATCTTCTGCCGAATTATCTCGGTTCTTTCCGCTACTCAGGTTCGCTGACGACACCGCCTTTCACAGAAGGAGTAAGCTGGGTTGAACTGGCCTCTCCGCTATATCTATCCGGAAGTCAGATTGACGCCTTCGAATCACTGTTCCCTGACGGTAATTCGCGCGAGGTTCAGGATTTGAACGGTCGGATCGTGCTCACCGACGTGCCCGGCTTCGTCAGAACCGACGGCGAGTCTGATCCAAATCTCCTGGATACTCTACTCCCAAGCCTGGAGGCAAACATCTCTGTCACAGCCGACGTATCCAAACTTGCGACCAGCGTCCCCGAACCGTCAACCTATGGCATGCTCCTGGCCGGCCTCGCGGTAATCGGTTTTATTGGCATCAGGCGTCGGCCAAGCGCAACCGTTGCAGCTTGAATCACGTTTCGGGCTCGTGTCTCCGGTCGATTCCAGCAAAGTAGCGTCTGTTTCGGGCCTGCTCCGAAGCTGAAAGAGCCGTTGAGAACGCCCCCTGAACAGGAGTGCCGGCCTGTTCAGGGGTTTTTTCGAAATTCCTGCGTACGCTAGCGCACAGAAGCGCTGAACGAGCAGCGTAGAATTTTTGAAAACGAAAACGCTGCGACATATCATCGGCCAACTGTAATTCTGTAAGTGCATCCTTATCGCACGCCAGCACCAAGCAAGCTGACCGGCGGCCTTGATGTTCCCTTGCAGTCCGCTCTGCCTTTGGCCCATCCTCCCGCAGCCCGGATCGCGCTTATCGCTGCATCACTGCGTAAACTGGAGTTGGTCAAGCCATGAAAGCTTCCAAGTCAGGTTTCGATTCCAGGTCGGCCATAAAACACCTATATCCGCTGATAACGTTTCTGGCGATATCCACGGTGGCAGCAAGATCGTCAAGAGCAGCAAACACGCTGGACACCCCTTTAAGCTATTTCCTGTACAGCTACGGACCTGCCGCCACACCCGTAATGCATCTGGGGTGGCTGATGACGGCTTTACTCTCCGCCATTACCCTTATCGTCATACTGCTACTGGTAGTCGCCATAGTTCGCAAGCGCGGCTCTGCCGATCCGGACATGATCGGTGCCGAGAGCGGAGGCCTTAGATGGGTTTATATCGGTACAGGGATTTCTACCTTCATATTGGGGGGTCTGACCGTTTATTTCCTGATGGTGCTCAA
>DATEEZ010000225.1:0-10764 GCA_035280905.1 Nitrosospira sp. | reverse complement strand
CTCTCCACCAAACTTCTTCGCCAATACCATCGTGATCGCCGCCGTCAACGTGGTCTTGCCGTGATCCACGTGCCCTATCGTCCCTACGTTTATGTGCGGCTTCGTCCGCTCAAATTTGCTCTTTGCCATGATGATCCCTTTTTAAAGCTTTTTTGAGTTCTGTAATTGACGCCTATGGAGCCCATGGCCAGGATTGAACTGGCGACCTCTCCCTTACCAAGGGAGTGCTCTGCCACTGAGCTACATGGGCAAGCACGTCCTACCTAAACAATATCACGCAACAATTTTGCCAATTTTTTTAATATTTTTAATAATTAATGCTCGTTTCTACGCTTCGAGTCTGGAGCGGGTGAAGGGAATCGAACCCTCGTCGTAAGCTTGGAAGGCTTCTGCTCTACCATTGAGCTACACCCGCATAGGGCACGATCAGGACAGAAAATCAGCGAAGCATCCAACGATTCTTTCGAAGAAAAAGCCATCGAACCCAAGCATCCACCCGTACCGCCGTACCATCTGCGCTCCCATTCACGAGAACCAAAACCAGGCTCACTACGCAAAGTGTTCAAGACGCAAAAAGTCTACAACGCCCGCATTATCAGCTACTGATCTGGTGGAGGGGGAAGGATTCGAACCTTCGAAGGCAGAGCCGTCAGATTTACAGTCTGATCCCTTTGACCGCTCGGGAACCCCTCCAAACGAAACCGTTAATTGTGAATGTTTCACATGGATAAGTCAACGTGGATTTCAGGGTTTTTGTTGGTACATGTGTTATCCGCGTGATGGAAAACACACAGGCTGGCCTGAAAAACAGGTGAAATCCGTGTTCCCGCGGAGATGCAGCCGCGGCGCACGAAAATCGGTGGTATCAGTGTGTCGAGCCCTCGCGCAGCCCTAAAAGCTCTACCTCGAAAATCAGGGTGGCGTTTGGCGGGATAGCTCCCCGTCCTTCCGGTCCGTAGGCCAGTTGGGGCGGAATGATCAAAGTGCGCTGGCCTCCCACCTTCATCCCCATCACCCCCCGATCCCAACCTTTAATGACGCGTCCTGCGCCGATCAGAAACGAGAAGGGAGTACCGCGGTCATGCGAGCTGTCGAACTTCTCGCCCTTTTTGTCAGGTGCGCTAGCATCGTAGAGCCAGCCGGTGTAATGCACTTCAACCATCTTACCCACCGCCGCTTCTTCGCCGCTTCCTATTTTGGTATCCTGCTTGATGAGCTGGGTCACGGCCGGGTGGGTCTGCCCCGTTTCCGAAATAGCGGATTGGGGCAACAGCAACGTGCCCAACATAATTATTCCCAAACTGATCAGTGTATTTACCCTGGACATGATGACCTCGAAAATTGAAATGAAAACCTTTCCTACTCACTGCCTTTTATTATACCGTCAACCCATATCCCGACCGTAGAGTCATTCAAGCTTTCGTCAGGATTCTTTGCCCATTTTTACCCTTTTAATCGAGTCGCGAGCGTATGAAGGAGAGTTCATGCAGGAGCGCTTGAATGAAGAGATGAATAAAGAAATAACCAGCGAAGAGACACGCGCCAGGCAGCCGACATCGGCATTGGTGCGCCCACATGAATCGCGCCTTATACGCTCTCTCTACCTTACGGCAGGATTCGTCGCTCTTATACTAGGCGTGGCGGGGATCGTGCTGCCAGTGCTCCCTACAACACCTTTTGTGCTGCTTGCTGCGGCTTGTTTCGCCCGCAGCTCCAGGCACTTCCACGACAAGCTCCTGGCCAATCGCATTACCGGGCCCATTATTCGCGAATGGATGGAACATCGCAGCATTCCACGCAAAGTCAAGCGCTGGGTGTACCTGCTGTTGGTGCTGTCGCTTGGCAGTTCGGCCCTGATGATGCCCTCTCTATGGCACAAGGGCATGCTTGTTCTGCTGGGCATCATTCTGATCGCATTCGTCTGGCGGATACCTGTGAGAAAACCCAATACCAATTCATGACAAAGCGATGAGAAGAAAGATCCGGCACGGTTTCAGGAAATTTAAAAGAGGTGCGTTCTGCTTGTTTGCACGGAAATTTCCGAAGCAAGGCGCCATGCTTCTGCCTGCGACCGTACCGCTCGTCACCCACCGATATAAATCCATGGGCACGGAATTTCGTGGCGAAGCGATGGTTTTCCTGCCGGGACTCGGGGATTTCCCGGAAGATTACGAATTCCAGGGATTCATCGAAGCGGTCAGGCAAAGTCGGCCCGCTGTCGACATGATCGTTGTCGATATGCATTTCGGGTACTATCTCAGGCGCGTGGTGCTGGAAAGACTGCGGACCGATGTGATCCTTCCGGCTAAAGCCCAAGGCTACGACAAGATCTGGCTGGTGGGAATTTCGCTCGGCGGGCTCGGAGCGATATTGTATGCGATGGATCACCGGGAAGATATCCGAGGCCTTATGCTCCTGGCCCCGTTTCTAGGGGAAGAGACGATTGTCAGAGAGATTGCTACGGCAGGCGGGGTAAAAATATGGGAACCGGGGAAAGTTATCCAGGACGATTATCAACGCAAGCTCTGGCAGTGGGTACGGCGCTATGCATTGGAAGGATCTGAATCGCCCATTATCTACCTTGGCTACGGCGAACATGACGATTTTGCACCCGCGAACCGCCTGCTTGCGGACGCAATTCCCAAAGAGCGCGTGCTCACTACATCCGGCGGCCATGACTGGCGTACCTGGAAGAGATTATGGGAAAAGTTTCTAGCGATACACAAGTGAGCGGAGGAGAAATCGGAGCCCTAGCGACACGAGCTTGGAATTAAGCAGTTTCTCCAAGGAATTTTTTGTGCGGGCCGTCCCGGCTTTCCAGAGCCCGCAAATCCCAATACGACAACTCCTCGGGCGCGCCAAGTCGTCGGGGGCGAGGCGCAAGGGCTTGTTCTGCCACCTCATGTATTTGCCAACGTGACAAACCAGATGCCTGTAGCAAGAACAGGGTCGTTCGGGCCTATTGCGCCATTCATACGCGCTAGTGATGAAGGTGAGGCACTCAAGATCGCCGACGACACAGACCTTGGGCTTGCGGCTGCTGTTTTTACACGTAATGTGGAGCGCGGCCTGCGCCTCGCGCAGCAACTGGAGACAGGCATGGCCATGTCAACGACCAACCGGTGAATGGTTTGCCTTACAGTCCCTTCGGGGGAGAAAAGAATTCAGGTATTGGACGCTTTAATGGGGTCTGGCGTTTCGGCATTCACCACTGACCAGTGGGTCTCCATTCAGCATACTCCCCGTCAATATATTTTTGATGCGCGTTCTGCGATGGGGCCCGGCGCCGGCGGATAACAACAGCCCAACCCCCTTGCTCCAAAAAAACAGGAAAAAACAGGCTCCTTAAACTTCATGCCATCATCTGCAGCACGAGGCCCAAGCCCTGTGTGGAGTTTGTCATTTTTCGGCAACTGCCTATATTCAAGTAGGATCTGCCGATCCAGTCAGTCCTGTCATCCCAGGTACGTAGGCTCCTTCGCCCGGATATCGCACTTTACTCCGATGCGGCCTGAGGCTCGGCGACGTAGATTTCAACCCGCCGGTTTCTTGCCCTGTTCCCGGGCGTGTCGTTCGCAACAATAGGCTCCCGCGAACCCCGGCCTTCGATTCTTATGCGGTTTGGAGAAACCCCCCGGCTCCCCAGGTAGTCTCGCGTGCTGGCCGCCCGGTTCACGGATAAGGGATTATTGACCGCATCGCTGCCCGAACTGTCCGTATGGCCGACAATCGTCACCTGTGTAACGGGATTATTGTTCAAGCTTCCGGCAAAGCTATCGAGGACGGGCCTGAAGTTCGGCCTGATGTCTGCACGGCCGGTATCAAATGAAATATCGCTGGGAATATCCAGCTTCAGGCGATTATCAGAGGTTTTTACGACTTCCACCCCTGTTCCCGCTGTGGCCTGCTCCATTTCCCGTTTCTGCTCTTCCATTCTCCGCGACCACACGTTTCCAGCGATGGCACCAAGGCCAGCCCCAGCCGCCGCGCCGATTGCCGCACCTTTCCCCTTACCCGCAATTGCTCCAATCAATGCACCTGTACTGGCGCCGATGCCCGCGCCTATGGCAGTGTCTCTCGTCCTGGTACTCTGGGTTTCGGGTGAACTGGCGCAGCCTGCCGCTGCCAGGACCATCGCTATTGAAATAACCGATAATTGCTTACGCATTACTTCTCCTGATTGTTGTGGGGAATTGTTGCTTGAGGAACTCCTGATATTGCTCTAGGAACCGCTGCACAAATCCTTCCAGAGCGCGTTGCTGTCAAAATCGGGATGATCACGAGGCGCGCGACGAAGGTCGTAGCTTGGACTACGATGCCAAGAGTGTAACGAAGAGGTCGCATCTTCCTTCGGAAGACACTGCTCCTCTCTCACTGGCCGCCGCCCGATTTTGTTGCAACCTAGATGGGCCGGGAGCTTTGCAGGCAATCTGCTTTGTCAGGCTCCGAGCGAAGGGGGTCAACCATTCGCGTCGTCTCCTTTCGCGCATCTCATCCCGCAAAGCCGCCGCCGCGCCTGCGAGGGATTTGTTCAGCGGTTCCTTAGACTTTAGTAGAGTCACAAGCAGATTCAACGGCAGATGCAATTTAATCTTGAGCATTACGGTTGCCAGAGATTGGTTTAGCTGAGCCAATCATTAGCTTATGCCGACACGGTTTGCTTCTAGAGGAGGGTTTCTAATGGAGGGAAAGCAATTTTTTGCCGATCCGGATTCCGGACTATAAAATTTTGCATCACCCTCTCGGATGATGCATCTCATGGATTTTCTTCAATCTTTCACGCGCCACATGAGTGTATATCTGCGTGGTTGAAATGTCCGCATGGCCGAGCAGCAATTGCACCACACGCAAATCGGCACCATGGTTGAGCAGATGAGTCGCAAAGGCATGACGCAGTCCATGGGGCGACAACGGCTTCGTGATACCGGCCTGCCGCGCATAGCGTTTGATCAGGTACCAGAAAGCCTGACGAGTCATGCCTGCGCCGCGGTAAGTGACGAACAGCGCATTACTCGATTTTCCATCCAGCAGCCCAGAGCGGATTTCCTTGATGTAGCGGATCACCCATTCCAGCGCCTCTTCCCCCAGCGGCGTCAGGCGCTCTTTTCCGCCCTTCCCCATTATGCGCACTACGCCCATGTCCAGGCTGATCTGCCCACTCTCCAGGCTTACAAGTTCGGAAACCCGGAGACCGCTTGCATAGAGCACCTCGAGCATGGCGCGATCCCGCAACCCCAACGGAAGGTTCACATCGGGTGAGCCAAGCAGGGCTTCCACGTCAGCCTCGGTCAAGCTCACTGGCAGACTGCGAGGAAGCCTGGGTGTATCGATGTTGAGGGTGGGGTCCGCATTGATCTTTCCCTCGCGCAACAAAAAGCGGTAAAACCGCTTTAGACTTGAGAGCTCGCGGCTGGTGGTGCTGGCCTTGATTCCAGCGGAAAACCTGCCCGCCATGAATCCCAGCAGATCGGAATGCGTGACTGTCAGGAAGCTGCTGTCGCCGGGTTTCTGCCGGCGGAACCAATCACCGAACTGCTGCAGATCGCTGCGATAGCTTTCCATTGTATTGCGCGAGAGTCCGTCTTCCAGCCACAGCGCATCGCAGAATTCATCGAGCAGTTCCGCATTCTGCTCAGATACCCTCATGCTGCAATAGCCAGCGCTTAATGCTGAGCGGCAATCCATCGCTGGCATTCATGAAACCTCCAAGGCCCCCACTTTTAGCGATAACACGATGACAGGGAATGACGATAGGCAGCCGGTTGGCTCCGCAGGCTTGTCCAACTGCACGCGGGGCGGAATGCAGTTCTGCCGCGATATCGGCATAACTGCGCGTTGCACCAGCCGGGATATCCTGAATGGCTTCCCACACACGGCGCTGATGAATCGTCCCGCCAATGTGTAATGACAAATCGAACACGAAACCAGGATTGGCAAGATATGCCTGTAACTGATCACATACTTCCTTGGCGAGCGGATTTTGCGGAGCAAGAGTGGGCGTATCCGGAGGCAGATATTCTATATCGGTCAGCCAATCTTCGTCCGTGCGAAGGCCCAGTACGGCAAATGGTGTGGCAAGCTTGGCCTGGTATTCTTCTGGCGGCTTCACCCGTTGTATCGACTTCTGTCCGATCATCGTATTCCTCCCCTATTATTCCGACACACGCCGCCACCCGCTATAGCCGCATTGCAGGTGAATAAGAATTCCATTACGAGATACGAGATTTTTTGGGAAGCGATCCCGTATCTGCTTTGACTTTATGCGAATAGTCCGGCGATAATCGGAGCATTATCCGGTTTGAACAATCTGCCGGCAAGCCTTGAATCTAGGAGCAAGCTGTGAAATTTAATATAAAAAGCGGAACACCCGAGAAACAGCGCAGTGCCTGCGTGGTTGCAGGCATTTTCGAACAACAAAAATTAACTCCTGCTGCCCAGGCCCTGGACAAGTCCGCAAACGGCTACATTACCAGCATCCTGGGCCGGGGGGATATGAAGGGCAAAGCGGGCACGACGCTGATGCTCCATAACGTGCCCAACAACGCCTGTGAACGTGTATTGCTAGTGGGGCTTGGCAAAGAGCTGGAACTCGGCGACAAGGGATACCGCGATGCGGTACGCGCAGTCTTCAAGGCGCTAGCTGACACCGGCGCTGCCGATGCCACCCTGTTTCTGCTGGAAGCGCCAGTAAAAAATCGCGATCTCTCCTGGAAAATCTTGCAAATCGCAGTCGGCGGGCTGGAAAGCATGTACCGCTTCAACCGGCTGAAAAGCAAGGTCGAGGAAGCCGAACCGAAGCTGCACAAAATTACCCTCGGCATTATCAATCCGCTCACCGAGGGGGAACAGGCCGCCAGCGAGGAGGCTCTCCAACAAGGACTGGCCGTGGCCGATGGCATGAATCTGGCCAAGGATCTGGGCAATCTTGCGCCTAACATCTGCACTCCCACCTATCTTGCGGAGCAGGCCATGAATATGGCCAAGACCTACAAGCTCAAGGCGACGGTGCTGGAACAAAAGGATATGGAGAATCTTGGCATGGGCGCGCTGCTGGCCGTAGCTCGCGGCAGCCGCCAGCCTCCCAAGCTGATTGCCCTGGAATATTGGGGAGGGGCCAAGAAAGGAAAACCTGTTGTGCTGGTAGGCAAGGGCATTACCTTTGATACAGGTGGCATTTCCCTCAAGCCAGCGGCAGAAATGGACGAAATGAAGTACGACATGTGCGGGGCCGCCAGCGTACTAGGCACCGTTCACGCTGTTGCAAAAATGGGTCTTCCAATCAATGTGGTTGGGATTATTCCAACCACTGAAAACATGCCCGGTGGTAATGCCACCAAGCCTGGCGACGTCGTCACGAGCATGGCCGGACAAACCATAGAAATTCTCAATACGGATGCCGAAGGGAGACTGATCCTGTGCGACGCGCTCGCCTATGCCGAACGCTACGAACCAGAAGCGGTAATCGATATTGCTACGCTCACCGGCGCCTGTGTCATAGCGCTGGGTCACGTTGCCTCGGGTCTGCTGAGCAATGACGACGAACTTGCACAGGAATTGTTGAATGCCTCGGAGCGTGCGGTGGATCGCGCCTGGCGTCTGCCGCTGTTCGACGAATACCAGGAGCAATTGAAAAGTAATTTCGCTGATATGGCCAACATCGGAGGACGCGCTGCGGGAACCATTACCGCCGCCTGCTTCCTGTCGCGGTTCACAAAAAAATATCGATGGGCACACCTCGACATAGCCGGCACAGCCTGGAAATCCGGCAAGGAAAAAGGCGCGACTGGGCGCCCGGTACCGCTGCTCACCCAGTTTCTG
The DNA here is from genome assembly GCA_035280905.1 of Nitrosospira sp. Lineage (GTDB taxonomy): Bacteria > Pseudomonadota > Gammaproteobacteria > Burkholderiales > Nitrosomonadaceae > Nitrosospira. Next base: position 2,946 of record DATEEZ010000225.1, on the reverse strand, counting down.
ATCAGCCGGACTACCAAACAATCCGGTAACACCAACGAGACCGTGACCCAATCCGGGACTCGCAAGGGCCGGCGTAAATCGAAGGAATGACGGAAGTCGACTTCTACTCGGGCGGAGGAGATCGACTCCATACCGCCTGCCGTTTGGCTGCAACAGCAGTGCGAAAAGGATTCAATGTCCTCATTTACGCTCCCGACATGGCTGCAGTTGAGCAGATCGATAAATTGCTGTGGACTTTCTCTGCGACTGACTTTATTCCACACTGCCAGGCAGGCGACAAGTTGGCTGAAGTGACGCCGGTAACACTCAGCGACAACGGAAGGAATTCGCCGCACGATGATGTATTGCTCAACCTGAGCTCCGAAAATCCCCCTTTCTTCAGCCGCTTCCAGCGAGTGATTGAAATTGCCGGCAACACGGACGAAGATACCCGGGCGGCAAGGAAACGTTACCGTTTTTATCAGGATCGTGGTTACGAAATACGGCATCACCGCCTGAAGTCCATATAACCTGGCCGCTCATCAATTTATGCAGCAGGTATCAATTCCCGGGATTCCGAAACGCTCCATTCCCTTTATCAATCGGTATTTCAATGACAAACAGTAATGGCACCACGCAGGATGAATATGATGAAATTCTGCGCAAGCTGGAAATACTGCTGAGCAGGCACCAGCGCATGTCATCCACGCGGCTGGCTGACGACGATGGCCGAACGACTGGCGACTCATCCCGTTTTTCCAGGAACGCGGCGAAGCAGGCACAGCCAGACGTCGATATACCCACCCTCACAGAAGTCGCCGCCAAGCAGTCCACGTCACACGGCAACATACCAACCCTCACGGAAGTCGTGCATTCAGCACCCTCGACACTTTCCCCCGCCGATATAACCATGCTGCTGGAAAAAATTCTGAATAGCGCCCTGAACGAGACCGGGGTCGGTTTGAATCCTAAGGCACGCAAGACGCTAATACAGGCACTGAAATCGCGCCTGTTCGGTCTTTAAATTCTGATCCTTTTTATTTCGGTTTGATTATTACCCCTGCCGGTAAACTCGACCGATCCACCAGTTTCTCTGCTCCCTTTTCTGCCTCCCTCTGCCTGTCCAATTTCACCGCTCATCCTTCGGGAGAAATACGCCCCCCTTCATGAGTTTCAGCTGCAGCGAAGGAATTTTCGTACGCGCGAAAGGCTGGATTCCGGGTCAAGCCCCGGAATGACGGGATTCATAGTATTTTCTGCCGGATCAAATAGAAGCTCGCGGATAAACTGAACACCGCAATGTATGTACCTCTTTTATGGCGTTTTACAGTATCAATTTACTGCTGGCTCGCCGCCCTCAAGGAAGCAGGAAAAATGCGGGACTGAGGCTGCTCACGTACTGCTTATCTTTAAAACAATAGTGGAGCAGGCACCCATTCCCTCCCGTCGTGCTCGACATGGGAAATGAGCAGGGATCAGCGGCAGCGCATCAGTACTAGATTCTGTTTCCCGATTTCTGGCGCCATGTCACGAACCCGATCAGGCCCAGGCCCGCGAACATCAGCGCATAGGTCTCGGGTTCAGGAGCATAGGAGGCAACAACGAGGACCTGTCCCGCGTTATTGATGCTGAGGGCGTTCTTTATAACATCCGGGAACGAAGCCAGCGAATTGAGGTCTGTCATGCCGACCCCATTGGGGCCGGTGATGAAACCGTGGTAACTACCCAAGACCAGGGACCATCCCACCACCTGTCCAGCATCATTGATGCCTGGCGCAACTCCAATCTCCCAGCGTCCCAAGATCGGTCATGCCCACGCCATCGGGACCAGTGATGAAAGCGTGCCGTTCACGTGCGGCCGTGTAGGACAATCCCACCACTTGCCCTGCATTATTAATACTAAAGGCGACACTGTTAATACTAAAGGGGGCACTGGACTTTCCACCCAGTGTCCCGAGAGCGGTCATGCCCACACCATTGGGCCGGTGATGAAAGAAGCGATTGAATGATCTTCCGCGTAGAACGTACCCCCCACCTGGCCCGCGTCATTGATGCCATAAGCTTGGGGGCGGCTGATGTAACTAAGACCTCTCCCGTCACCAGTTCGGAGAGCACTTTACCACTGGAGTCCAGGAGGACTAAGCGTGCTGAGGCAGGGGAAACAAAAAACAATCCGAGACTCAGAGCTATCAATGAAATCAAGCTCTGCATTCTGGAATTACCGGTCATTTTCATTATTTTTTCTCCAGTAAAAGTCAGTATTCAGAGATGCGCGCCCCCCGATTTGCTGAAGCATGCCGGCAGCGCCCCTTTTTGCGCCATACCGCCCCTCCACCTTCCATTGCAACAGTTCAGTTTAAAATCTGTCAGGCAAAAAGTATATGAGCCGCCCGGTCTATCCAGCCGGGATAAAGTACTGCAATTTTGAGCAGCAACGAAAACTTAAGCTGAATCAGGAGCTTGACGAGTTATCAACAGACCTGTCCACGCTTATCGGGGAAAATCTTGATCGGAACCTTCCCGATCCCGATTATCTTTAAGGGAAGCTGAGACAGGTTGCAAGACCCGCAAAGTGCGCAACCTGAAATCGGCATGAGCGGCATCGAGCAACGCGCAGCAGGCTGGTCGATCCTGTCTCTGGTTCCTGCAAAGGTGATTTCGTATCCTTCATATGCAACAGGCAGCGCGTTTGTTGCGCCTGAAATCCCAAAGTGCGACAGGTGCCTGCACTGCCGGTCCTTGCGCCTTCCGTTATAATTGCGGGTTTTCCACCAAACGATCGACAGTATGGAACTCGAAAAAAGCTTTGATCCCCGGACTATCGAACGCCGCTGGTATTTGCGCTGGGAGGCCGAAGGCTATTTCAGGCCTGGACCGACGGGGACTGCAGGCGACCAAGCGCCTCCATACTGCATCATGCTGCCGCCGCCCAACGTGACCGGCACGCTGCACATGGGACATGCCTTT
>DATEEZ010000224.1:0-31757 GCA_035280905.1 Nitrosospira sp. | reverse complement strand
GGAAGTGCGCAAGGACGCGGAGCGAATCAATCACTCCAAAGATGAGTTTTTCGCAATGTTGTCACATGAATTGAGGAACCCGCTCAATGCCATTCTCGGGTGGTCCCAGCTTATTTTGCAAGGAACAATGAATAGCGAGAGTGTTCGCAAAGGAATTGAGACCATCGAGCGAAACGCCCAGATCCAAAACAAGCTCATCGGGGACCTTTTCGAAATGAGCAGAATCACTGCCGGAAAGGTTACCTTGGAACTGCTGAGAATTGATCTTTCAAATCTTACGGAAGTTGTTGTAGATTCAGCGGAGCCAGTGGCGGAGGCAAAAAAAGTTCGGCTACGAAAAATAATCGATTCTGAGGTAGGGCTTGTCCTGGCCGACCAAAACCGATTTCAGCAAGTCCTGTGGAATTTATTGTCTAATGCGATAAAATTTACGCCGGAGGGGGGAGAAGTAGAAATCCATGTTCGGAGAGTGGCTTCTCGTGCTGAAGTAAAGGTAAAGGACTCGGGAATCGGTATTAAACGAGAGTTTCTTCCGCACGTTTTTGATCGCTTTCGTCAGGCTGATTCTCCGGCCGGCCGACAACAGCTCGGGCTCGGCCTGGGGCTTGCCATTGTGAAGGAACTAGTCTTGCTTCACAGGGGCACCGTAATCGCTGAAAGCGACGGAGAGGGTAAAGGCTCGGTTTTTACTGTCAGCCTTCCTTTAATTCAGCATCGCGATACTGGAACTGGAATCGAGAATCAGACCAGCGTTGCATTAGAGCGCGAAGACAAGTTTCTACCGCTCACCGGCCTCACGCTTCTAGTCATCGATGACGAGAAAGATTCTCTTGAAGTTGCGAAAGAGGCCCTTACAAAGCAAGGTGGCAAAGTAATCATTGCAGGAGGTGCCGCAGAAGGCTTGGAAATTCTAAAATCAGGTAGACCTGATGTGATAATTTGTAATATCAGCATGCCAGGCAAAAACGGATACCAGTTTATCCGGGAAGTAAGAAGCATGCCAAAAAGTGCCGGCTCATCTACACCAGCTATTGCGCTTACCGGCTTTGCACGTCCTGAAGACCGGACAAAAGCAATGATTGCAGGCTACCAGAAACATATCACCAAGCCGCTAGACACACCTAAATTGATTGCGGCCATCACAGACCTCGCGCCTCGTCCACCTATCTCGTAACTCCCCCGGTTAGGGAAGCTCAATAAGTTTTTTTTGCCTCTATATAAGCAATTCTCCCCTTTATCACCAAGGCTTAGGCACGTAAGTCAACCCCTCTCATAGCTCGTCTCTCATGGAAGCTTAATAAGTTTTTTTGCTTCTATATAAGCAATTCTCCCTCTTATCATCACGGCATCAAAGCTCGGGCACGTAATTCCGTTTATGCCGCTTGAACGGACTCTCCGCCGCATTTCCTGGCATTCCTAGGCGTTTTTCTGCCTAATCCCCTATCGTATATTGCTCAATCCCTAGGTCTGCAGGGACTTGAAAAAATACGCCAGAACCCCAAATAATATAAGTATATTGCATAACCTTTGGCCTCGCGCGCGAACATAAAGCCGGAAGGAGGCAGAAAAACTCAATTAATGGATTTTTGAAAACATAGCTATAACAGGACTTGAAATATATGATGTTGACAATACCGACCGAGCCGATCGGAAGCATCCCTCGCCCTCTTGAGCTCATCCGGACCATTGAGAGCAAGGATTGGAACCCTGGGATGGATTCCGCACTTGATCACCTATATGAAGCAGCAATAATAGAAACTATCAGAAGATTTGAAGCGACGGGCTCCCCTGTTATAACGGACGGCGAACAGCGTAAATATCACAACTTTTGGACATATTGTGTCGATGGACTGGAAAATACGACGCCGGACGGCTTTGTTATCCCCTTCTCCGCGGGACATAATCGAAGAATGCCAATGTTGAAAGAAGGACCATTTCGGTATCGCATATATGCAGATTATTATCTCGAAACAGCCATGCGTTACACAAATTTACCTGTAAAACAGGCTGTTATTTCCCCTTCTGCATTAAGTTTAATGTACCCCGCCCAAGAAATTGAGGGATACTCTCGGGATCAGTTTATCGAGGATTTATTGAACGAACACGAAACCGAGGTTCGACGCTGCCTCCATAAAGGCGCGCACAAAGTCCAGATCGATTTTACTGAGGGGCGCCTGGCACTGAAAATTGATCCCACAGGAAGACTTCTGGATAGTTTTATTGATCTTAATAATATGGCGCTATCCCGATTTAGTTCAGATGAGCTTTCCAGAATAGGTGTGCACACATGTCCTGGGGGTGACTGCGATTCTACGCACAGTGCCGATATCGACTATTCTCAACTTTTGCCAAAGTTGTTTCAGTTGAAGGCAAAAAACTTTTATATAGCCTTTTCTGGTGAGAAAGACCGTCTACGTATCCTTAATATGATTCGGGCCCATCTAAAACCCGATCAAAAAGTTTTTATTGGAGTAACCTCTCCAATTAACCCGGAAGTGGAGCGGCCCGGCCATATCTGTGACCTTATCCTGGAAGCAGCAGAGTTCATACCGGTTGAGCAGCTAGGAACAACTGACGATTGTGGTTTTTCGCCTTTTTGTGATGATATCTCTACCACCAGGGAGACAGCGTTTGCGAAAATTGCAGCACGAGTGCAAGGTACGGCACTTGCATCCAGCATATTGGGCGGAATTGCGCAATCTGCACATCTTGAAATAGACTCTCCAAGGGCATGTATTAGACTAGATCCTGCCATTAAATAAGTTGTTTTGGCACCGGGCTATAACTCCCGGTGTCATTCCTTCTCATTAATTAAGCTTAATGGACTGAAGAGGCAAGTTTTGTATAGGACACTTACGGCAAGCCCAGGCACAACTGCATGCATTCCGTCTGAGACAAACCCATTTCTCTGCAGCGTTCCCGGCAATCCAGAGAGTCACCCCCTCCTCCGCCGCCATCATCCATAGGACATTCGACCCTGCACCGTTCGAAACTCATTCCATTTTTGAAAAACCGCTCACATATCAACTGACATTCGGTTGGCTGCAGACTGATATTGTCTGTTTGCTGAATATATATCCCGTTTTCTAAAAAGGTCATATTACCCACGTAAGGAATAGTTCAACGTTGATCTGTAAAGCGAGAGGTCTGCGGTAAATCCCGGTATATTCATTTGACTATCCCTTGTTTGAGTGATCAGACTATAAAGTACCCAGCCCTTTCTATATCTGATTAACCCAACTGGCAAAAAATCAAGGCTCATTGCACCATGAGAGCGATTTACCATTCAGTCCATTTAGCATGATGCGCCCACTGCATGGCAAAATAATATCGTTGCTCACTCACACGGGTATTTTCTTATAAGATGCGCCGCTGGATCCTGGTCGGGATATTTTCCTTTTTCTCCTGCATCGCCGTCATCTTGCTAGCAGCCCTTGGAGTGGGCGAACTTTTGTCTGGAGCAGTACCCACTGCAGTGAATACGCTCTCGATCGACCTGCCAGTCGAACCGGTGGAGATTCCCGTCTACACTGGTGCCCGTGAGGCAAGCTCGAACGTGCATGGATGGCTGGTGCGAGGGGAGCGCGGGCGCGGCATGGTACTGCTAGTTCATTCTCTCAGGAGCAATCGGGTGGAAATGCTGAGCCGCGCCCGATTTTTGAACCGACAGGGATATGGCGCCCTCCTCATCGATCTGAGGGCGCACGGTGAAACACCGGGAGAGCGAATCACGTTCGGCCTCCGCGAAGCTGAAGATGTGGAAGCGGCTGCCGTCTGGCTGCGTAATACTTTTCCCGGTGAACGGATCGGCGCGATTGGCGTCTCGCTTGGTGCAGCTGCTATTGTGCTCGCAAAAAACCCACCCCGGCTCGATGCTGTCGTGCTCGAATCCCTCCATCCCACCATCGATGAAGCAGTGGACAACCGCCTTAGACTTCACCTTGGAAACTTCGGACCGGTTTTCTCACCCTTGCTGCTATGGCAGCTATCCTTTCGTCTCGATGTCAATCATGACGAGCTGAATCCGATCGACCGCATCGGCAATCTTAACTCGCCTCTTCTGCTGATCTCAGGGACTGACGACCGGCATACAACAATAGCGGAAACCGAAAGGCTGTTTGCTGCCGCCCGTCAACCAAAAGAGTTATGGATTGTTCCGGGCGGAGGACATTTCAATATGCATACCTACGCAGGTAGGGAATACGAAAGTCGCATACTGGATTTTCTGGACTGGTACCTGCCAAGGCGAAACTGATGCTCTGATGCGCTGAAGCAGTCTGCCTGTTATTAAACCGTTCGCCCCTCTTCTCCTCATAACCAAGTATCCCTGACGAAAAGGGAGGGAGCAGGTTGCCGGAAAAGAACTGTGCTCCCCCAAGGCAATCGTTTTAGAACGGGGTCAGGAAAGATACACCGTTCGCGCCAACTGCGGAACCATTTTGGAGCCGACGTGCGAAAAGATTCCCTTTGGCTTCCCTGTCATCACCCATTACGCGGGCAACCCTGCTCTTATGAAAGCTCGCGAGTTGTTTCCGGAACGGGATGACAAACGGCGCCCGGCTCTCATATTGCGCCCCGTACAGCGCTCTGTGCAACTTTGGCAGCTTATGCCAAGGCGTGGTCGGTCGGCTGTGGTGTGCGTTATGATAGCCAAAGTTGAGAGTGATGAGATTCAACCATGGATGTCTGATCGAAACCGGATTGCTGAATGTGTGAGCCTGTTCATAATCCCGGTCACCCCGGTATTTCACCAATTCCGCATCGTTATCGAACCCTATAATGATGTCATAATTATGCTGAAGTGAATCCATGAAGCGCAGGATTGTCAGAAATATGACATAGGCGATCAGGTAACACAGATAGGCAAGCGGCGAATACACGAATAGCGTCACAAGCAAGCTGAATCGGACAAGAATAATTCGTGCTGTACGAAGCCGTTGATCTTTCTTCTCCTCGAAGATGAACGGTGCAAAAATGAGCACACCGTGCATAAGAAGCTCTATAGCTGGCACATACAGCCACTCCAGCACTTCCACAAATTTACGTTGGATGGGATGACGGGAAAGATAACCTCTATAGTCTAGCTCGATAACATCCGCATTATCCACATGATGCCGCATATGCTTCTCCCGCAAATCTGCGAAAGTGCCGTAGCAACCCCCCGTGAGCCAATTCAACATGCTACCCAGCAGCGCATTATGCTGCGGTGATTTGAACAGTGTATTGTGCCCGCATTCATGGATCAGGTACGAGGCAATCACCATACCGTGAGCCACGGCAAACGTGCCGATCACCATAAGAACCGGGTGCAGAGACAGGATAAGCGCGAATCCTCCCAGATAGCTCAAATGACAATAAAGCAAGGCTGAAACGCTCGGAAGCAAGCCCCCTTTACAGCGAAAGTACGTTTCCTCGATTTTCGTGAACATGGTTTTATAACTCTCAACAGTTATGCCTTCGCGCCTCCGCCAGTCGCCCGGAAGGTATGTCAAATCTTATATCGCAATTATACATGTAAAATTGCATGTATATGTATATTATTCTGCCAGTATAATAAAGCCTACGGTTCCAAAACTAAGGGAAGGAAGAGAAGGAAAGATGACCGGACTTTATAAGCAGTCAAATGCCCGGCGCCGCCAGTTCGTTCAACTGCTGACAGATCTCGACGAGTACTGGATAGAGATTCTAGGGAACAAGCTTTTCCATGACTTGAATTACTACGACCTTTTCACGCAGATGTGGCTCAAGATTAACAGTTCAGAGGACGATACCTTCCGCAAATCCGAGTTATATAAGCTCATGCCGCACATCAGCCAGCGGACAGCAATCAAATATATCCAGACAGCCATTGATCACGGTTTGCTCATCGAACGAATGGACCTACAGGATCATCGATCCCGGCAAATCACGATGTCAGCCGATCTCAAGCGAAAAATCGAACTTTTCCTGGACCATTCCATCTCCATGCTTCAGGAGGCTTCCTGGCAGGCTGGTTGAACTCGGCATAAAGTCAGGTGATCGCCTCAAGGGCTTGCGCGATATCCTCGATGATATCGTCAATATGCTCAATCCCAACCGATATCCTCACAAGACCCGGTGAAACCCCCGCAGCCTTCAATTCGTCAGGGCTCAACTGTCTGTGAGTGGTTGTTGCAGGATGACAGGCAAGCGATTTGGCATCGCCGATATTGACCAGCCGCAGGATCATCTTCAAAGCATCGATAAACTCGCCGCCGGCAACCGCTCCACCCTTGACCTCAAAACTCAGTAGGCCGGAGGCTTTCCCCTTGCTGATCCTGTTACACAGGTCATAATATTTACTGTTGGGCAAACCTGCATAATTAACCCGCTCTACCAGGGGATGCGCTTCCAGATACTGCGCCACCTTCAAGGCATTCTCGCAGTGCCGCTCCATTCTCAAACCCAGTGTTTCCAACCCCTGCAGTATCAAAAATGCACTGTGGGGCGCGAGCGCTGCACCAGTGTTGCGCAATGGGACAACCCGACAGCGACCGATAAAAGCCGCGGCTTCAAATGCTTCTGTATAAACAACGTCGTGATATGAGGGATCAGGTTCATTCAGCAAGGGAAAGCGGTCCTTATGCTTTACCCAGTCGAATTGTCCGGAATCGATTATCATTCCTCCAACGGTCGTCCCGTGACCCCCGATATATTTTGTCAGGGAATGCACAACAATATCCGCACCGATCTTGAAAGGTTGACAGAGATAAGGGGTGGAAACAGTACTGTCAACAATGAGGGGCACACCGTGCCGGTGGGCAATCTCGGCGATCTTCTCGATATCGACAAGATTTCCCGAAGGGTTTCCGATGGATTCACAAAAAACTGCCCGGGTCTTGTCATCTATACGCTGCTCGATCCCATTAAAATCGTCATGCGATGTCATGCGCACCTCGATCCCCTGTCTGGGAAAAGTGTGCGCAAACAGGTTGTATGTACCCCCATACAGTTGGCTGGTGCTCACAATATTGTCGCCGGCATTAGTGATGCACTGGATGGCGTAAGTGATTGCCGCCATGCCTGAAGCAACCGCCAGCCCACCCACTCCACCCTCCATCTCTGCCAGACGCTGCTCCAGCACCGCATTGGTCGGGTTCATTATCCGGGTATAAATATTTCCCGGCACCTTCAAGTCGAACAAGTCAGCCCCATGCTGGGTATTGTCAAATGTATAGGAAGTCGTTTGATAAATCGGTACCGCTGCAGCCTTCGTTGAAGCTTCCGATTTATATCCGTGATGCAATGCCAAAGATTCCAGTTTCATGGCGATTCTTTTCCATTCAAATAAATAGACACTTTCTCTCCCGCAAGATAGCCAGCGAGAGCGAATTCTCGATTCGATGCTCGAGGCTGTGCTGGCTCCAGCTTCCTCTCTCCTTTGGAGGAAAGCTCTCAATCAAACACCCGCTCCCTTGGAAAGTCCTGGAAAGAGCACTCAAGCCGATCAAACTCGAAACATATCCTTTACCAAAAGACATATTTCTCCCAGCATAATAAGCAATGAACGATCAGGATGATAATGATTCACCCCAACTACAATAAATATCTTCGACAAGCTTCTCATGACACCCGATGATCTCATAAAACGCCATGATCAGCAGCAGCATGCTGCCGCACAGGCAGCCATGGCTCGAAAACTGCCAGAAAACCCGAATATTTCCGACTTGGCTGACTTTTCCAGGGATACGATGGCGGGAGTGATCAAGGAGTTCGGAACGATTGTCAACGAAACGGGAAGCTGGATCGACTCCCTTCCGCTCCCACTGCAATTGATGACTCAGTCGAAACTGACGGTTGATCTTACACTGGAAACCCTGAAATCCCCCGCACCCTTCGGTCTATCCCTATCATCGCTATGCAAGCTTGCACGGAAAGGATTCATTTACCTGAATCTGCGGGATTACGATTCCGACCTGCAGAACGGTCTCGCCGGCCATATCGCCTATCAAGCCACGCTTGAACAGATTTTTACCGAAGCCCCGAACGCTGTGTATTTCGGCAGCGCGATACGCAAAAGTATCTTCGACGCGGCGATTACCAAAACCGGCCAACGTATCAGCTCTGGCAACAAAACCAGCCAGCCGTTGCAATACGAAAACTATCATGCCGAGGCAGCGCAAACACTCAAGCACGTCTGCCTGGGCTATTCGAGATTGCCGGATAACGACCCGCGGGTGCGGGAAGGCAATTTTCGAGGCAGGCGCTCCAACCCTGACGCGACTTTCTGGCACTACGCATACCTGCGCTCCGTGGAAGGTTATCTCCCTTATCAGGTCAATCAGCAACTCACGGAAGCGTATGGACGTGCGGGGCGCTCGGTTGGGGATATGGCGAAATTTATGCAGCTGGCACGCATATGCCACCTCAATTTCACCGCACCGATTACCGCCTCGTTCGGCACCACTTACAACATTATGCCGGACGAATACAAGGAGCTGATGCGACTGCGTGTCTACCCCTCAGACCCTGTTCACGATGACCCGCAATATGATGAACTCATCGACCAGCTGCTTTATTGCCTGTTCGACAAAAATTCGCCTCTGAGGCCGGACAGCATCGCATCCTTGAAGATACGTCTCAACCAGGACCCGGCACAAATTATCTTCAGTAACGAAATGATCGATTCACTCATCGATGTTCTGGAGCGCAACCATTCCAGGATTAAAGCAGCAGCGGAAATCCTGCGCCAATTAGGCCCTGCTTCCCATATGGATGGCAGGAAGCCTGAACTCCAGGAATTGATCAGCCAATACAACTCCATTGAATCCGAATCCTTCCACTTCATTGCAAAAGAGAAAAGATTGGCAGAGCTGTTCACCCTTGGCACGAGTGCACTCGCTGCCCTGCCGGGAGTGGGAATTTACTTTGGATTGGGCGTTGCCATGCCGTGGCTTGCCGCAGCAGCCGCCATGGGACCTCTCGCTGCACTGCTGGCCAATCAATTTACTCCTACCGTTGCCCAGTCACTCGTACAGAAGATCAAACTGCCGCATAGACTCGACAAAATGCTCTACAGGGTCCACAAGATCATCTACCCAGCCTGAATCAATGGGTGACTCCATTGATTCACTCCTGCATGCGCTTTGTGCCGTAGCGTACAGAAAGATTCAGGTGAATCGTTAAGCTGATAACAATCTTCCCGCATCTTGTTTGTTATACCCATGGGAGGAGAACTTGTCGAAGTGGTAGCAGCGCTTGAGCGAGTTGAGCACGGATAGCCAATTCCTTGAAGCCGATATCCCCGTAACTTGAAAACGTCAAACAAAAAAAGGATACCTATGGATACAACTTCTGTCTGGCGTGCCACGGCGCCTTCTGCCGGTTTCCCGATGCTGCAAGAAGAGATCACCACGGATGTCGTGATTGTCGGTGGCGGGATAACCGGCGTATCTCTGGCCTTGAATCTGGCTGAGCAAGGCATCGCGACGGTGCTGCTCGAAGCCCGGGACTGCGGTTTCGGCAGCACAGGAAATTCCACTGGCAACCTTTACGAAACCCTAAGCCGGGGTATTCATCCCATCGTCGAGCGATGGGGCAAGGATGTTGCCCACGCCGTCGCCACTGCCCGGCGCCACGCTGTGGATCAGATCGAGGAGCGAGTGCGAAAATACAATATCGCCTGCGGATTCCGGCGTTGCCCATTGTACCGCTATGCCACCTCGGCAAGCGGAAAGGACCGCGTGCAACAGGAATACGAAGGTTCGCTCAATGCAGGATTATCGGTGCGTCTGGAAGACAGGCTTCCGCACCCTTTTCCCGCCCCACATGGACGAGTACTGATTTTGGATAACCAGGCTCAGTTCCATCCGCAGACATATGTTCGCGAACTCGCGCAACAGGCGGCAAAACAGGGTTGCCGCATCTTCGAAAATTCGATGGTTCTGGAAGTGGATGCAGATGAGCGTGTCGTACGTACCGCTAATGGCAAGGTGGCCGCTAAGGAAATCGTGCTTGCAACTCACTCGCCCAAAGGTGTTCACCTCGTGCAGACCGAAATGGTGGTGAATCGGGAATACGGACTTGCCAAGCGCATCACCAGGGATACATATCCCGCAGGAATCTTTTGGAGCAGCGGGCTGGAGAGGCTTTCGGTTCGTACCCTGGATGTCGAGGATACGACATACCTCATCTGTGTCGGTGAAGAGCATAAAACCGGACAGCAGGATACCAGGACCAGCATCGACCGCCTGGAAACGGCAGCAAGCGAATATCTTGGCATGAAGGAAATTGATTACCGCTGGTCAGCCCAGAATTACAAGGCTGCCGATGGTCTGCCATATATCGGCCGCGATGCAACGGATTGCTTCATCGCGAGCGGATTTGAAACTGATGGCCTAACCTATGGAACTCTTGCGGCCTCACTCATTGCTGACCAGATTGCGGGGCGTGACAACGTCTTTGCTCCGCTTGTCAAGGCAAGCCGCTTTGAACCAGTGAAAGGCTTAAAGGGGATGGTCGAGGAAAATATCACGGTAATGAAGTCCTTCATCAAGGACTACATCACCGACCGGGAGGCCATACCATTGTCTCAACTCATGCCGGGCAAGGCTGCGATAGTCAAATTCGAGAGCGAGTCGCTTGCTGCTTACAGAGATGCCGAGGGTACATTGTTTGCGGTTTCGCCTGTGTGTACCCACATGAAGTGCAGGGTCCACTGGAACGCGGTGGAAAAAAGCTGGGATTGCCCTTGTCACGGGAGCCGCTTCGCGCCCGATGGCGCGGTAATCGAGGGACCAGCTACCGAGCCGCTTCGAAGACATGTTCTGCCGGGGCATTAAGCGAAGTTAGACGAAACAAGCGAGTTTCGCCCGTCTGTCACCGAGGCCTACGTTAGCTATCCCCTGCTAATCTGGGTTATTGAGGTTGGGACTCATCGCGACATCGTTGGTTTTTTATCCAGCAGCGCGAGTCCGATAATTACGGCACTTTCTCCAGATACCACAATGGCTGGGTGAACCATTGGAAGCCAGTGTCTCCCCCTAAAATCTCCTAGTTTTCTCGGCACAGCCTGACCTACCAATAACTGCTATCAAACAATGCGTGTTGTTTCTCAATATAAAGCGACGATAGGAAAGCTCCGCCGTGTAAGCTCTCCACTTTGCTGCATCTCCACCAGCGCCTGCAGAATCATCTGTTCGAGCACCTTTCCAAAGGCCTGCTTCTGAGGAAAAGTAGGCACACCCTCCGGTATGCTCATATTGCCGATCGCAGTATGGACGGCTTGTTTTATTCCCGTCCGGCTAATCGTCCCCTCCTTTGTCGTGATGAACATGGATAATTCATATGCGTCAGTAATGGTCTTGCCAATCACCCACAGCGGGTAGCGTGTGTGTGCAGCCTCCGATGCGACCGTTCCGCTGTCAGCGATGTTGTTCAAGACCATCCTGATCTCTCCCTCTGCCCGATCAATCACTGGTATCACTACCCCCGTATCCCTGAGTATCACATTTGAATAATCCTTCAAGGGGATATCGCCTTCGGGAAAGTGTTTACCATTTCGCTGAAATTCGACACTGAGCTTTAACCGAAGCGGCACATTCCGTGCCGCGATGTCCCTATAGGTGACCCTTGGAAAAGACGTACCCAGAAAAGACTTTTTTGGCGAAGTACAACCGCCGAGCGCAAAAGAAGCAATAACAGAGCCGAGTACTATTCCCTGGCTGATATTCATAAAAAAACTCCAAGAAGGGGGCGTTTGGATCCCTGGTCAGACAAGAGGATCAATAGTAAGAATAGCAATGAGGGAGAATAATGCGTTATTCTTTATGCCGCAATCTGCTCAACCACAGGATTTCTCGCATACTGATCGTCCACGAATAAGTGACTACCGAAGCAACGCCGCATTGCGTAGCGCTCGGGTTCGACGACCGAATCCAACAGGTACTTTCCTTGCTGGGGCTGGCTGCAGATTGCGAAGAAGAAGTAGCCGCAACCGGCCTGCTAACCGAAGTCATCGCTGAAAGAGTCGATGAACTGATCAATTCCTGCTTTGCCGCAATACCGGACAGTGATAGTTTTGGACTGATCGAGAGACATATCGGTACCGAAACCGTCAGACAGGAATGGATATCCCGCTTGCGATCCTTTAGCAAAAATTTTGCAACCGCCAGTCATTTTGAAGAGCGACTGGCGCTGACTGCTGCTTTCGCTCGGGCAAACATCCCGCCGGGTGCCTTGCAGCTTCCTTCCTTTCTCATACAGCAGGCTTTGATAAACAATTTTTCGGACAAGTCTGATCTTAATGCGGATAAAACCAGGACACTCCTGAATGCTATCCTGAATCTCATTGCACTTGACTTGTACCTTGCCGCCGAAGGTTATCGCCTTCCGGAACTCGATGAGCTGGAAGAAAAGCTGGATAAACTGCGCGCAGAAGCATTGTGGTTGCAGCAAAGAACCTGGACCGACGAGCTGACAGGGGAGATGAGCTACAGCAAGCTCATGAGTCTCTCGAGCATCAGCTCGAACGAGCGGTGCTTAGAGGCCACGAACCCAGCCCCTTGTGCCTCATCATGTCGGATCTCGATTTCTTTAAGAAAATCAATGATACCTGCGGTCACATGATCGGTGATCTGGTGCTAAGGCATTTGGCGAGACGTATAAAATTCGCGACGCGCTACTTCGATATAATCGGACGATTTGGGGGAGAAGAATTTGTTGTCATTATGGCGGACACTGGCCCCGAATTGGCAAAGACAATTGCTGAACGCATACGCACGGGAGTCATGAGTGCGCCGTTTCATGTAAAAAATTTAACATCTGCGTTACCATCAGCTCGGGCGTGGCAATGCTGATATCTGGGGAATCCAAAGAATCACTGCTTGAGCGGGCAGATGCGGCAATGTATGAAGCAAAAAGAAGAGGTCGTAATTGCGTGGTGACAACGGACGACATGACAGAGCGTCAATAAGTAAGGCGCATCGTATGAACTGAATCAGGAAGCCAGGTCAACGATCTGCAAGGTATCAAGTTTTCCGTCAATCATTTGTGACGCGGTCAAAAGAACAACTTCATCACCCGGCTGGGCTAATCCTTGTGCGAGCAGCCAAGCCTGTGCCTTCGTTATCAAACTCGGGGGCTCCGCAGTAGCGGTGAATTTGTCGCATAAAAGTGGTGCAATCGCATGAGCCAGC
Source organism: Nitrosospira sp. (assembly GCA_035280905.1). GTDB lineage: Bacteria > Pseudomonadota > Gammaproteobacteria > Burkholderiales > Nitrosomonadaceae > Nitrosospira. The sequence continues at coordinate 18,603 of DATEEZ010000224.1, read as the reverse complement.
GCCAAACTGCGATATAACGCGACCGAACCTGTGATTGCGACCACGGGCACCTGGGGGCGGAAACGCGCGACTTCCAGCGCTGCTGCCACGGATTGAACGAAAACAATCACCGCCCGGGCGCCTGTCCGTACTGCAAGTTCACAAGCGGAAAAACCAAGATTAGTCTCTTTCGAGCCGAATATGCTCCCGGACTGCATCTCGTTCAGTGCAAGCCTGTCATCCCAGACGGCATCCCTCGACTTGCCGGGTTTGTTATGCCCCACCTCGGTAGCGGTAATCACCCGGTGAAGAATCTTTACCGCCGCGACCGGAAACTGTCCGATTGCCGTTTCGGCGGAGAGCATTACCGCGTCTGTACCATCCAGCACCGCATTGGCCACATCGGTTACCTCGGCACGCGTCGGATGCTCGTACGCCACCATGGATTCGAGCATTTGCGTAGCGGTAATCACAGGACGCGCCCGAGCGTTCGCCGCGGATATAATCCGCTTCTGCACCAGTGCAATTTCGGCGAGATCGGTTTCCACACCCAGGTCTCCCCGTGCCACCATTACCCCATCGGCTGCCTCTACAATCTCCTCCAGATTGACGAGTGCCTTGCGCTTTTCTATCTTTGCCATCAAGAGCGGTCCCCCAGTGGAAGGAAGCAGCGCACGCACACGATGGATATCATCAGCTGACTGAACAAAGGAAACTCCTAGCCATTCCACCTGCCGGGAAAGCGCAAAGGCAAGATGTTGCCGGTCATCATCAGTCGGAACAAGTTCAAGCAGCGTCGATTCAGGAACATTGATACCGGATCCGGAGCGTACAACCCCACCGATAAGAACTTCACATCGGACCCCGGTTACCTCGGGCCCAGGCCGAGCCTTTGCGCTGGCTTCCACGCAAAGCTCTACCGATCCATCAGCCAGAAATACCCGCTCCCCTGCACGCAGCGCCTGGAGTAATTCGGGGTTGCGCACCGGCAACCGGCTGCCGTTCGAATCATCAGCATCAGCCTCTACCCCTCTGCTCTCTTCCACAAGCGTAACGATAGCGCCTTCTACCAGTCGGCAGCAGTCATCGGGCAGATTGCCAAGACGAAACTTTGGACCAGGCAGATCGATAAGAATAGCTACAGGTTGCCCTGCTTCACTTGCCGCCCGGCGAACTTGTTCGATGCGTCGCGAATGCGTGACGTGATCACTATGTGAGGCATTGATGCGAGCGACATCCATTCCTCCACCAATCAGACCATCGATAACTCCTGGTGCATCTGTTGCGGGACCCAGCGTACAAACAATTTTGGTTCGATGCCACGGCGTCATAGCACGGTATATTCCAATTGATCTGGTTCCACTCGGTCTCCTAATGCCGGGTGCCTTTCGGGAGGATTTTAGGCACGAGATGTAAAATGACAAATGCAAAGAGAGCGCTGAGAACAGCTGAACCTTCCCGCCCCAAACCCGCAGCAATACCTACGGCGGCTGTCAACCATACACCCGCCGCTGTTGTCAGCCCTTTTACTGTTTCCTCACTGGCACTTTTAAGAATGGTTCCTGCTCCGAGAAATCCAACCCCTGTGATGATCCCTTGAATCACACGAGACACATCCTCGTCTGACATCTGCATTTGTTGCGGGACGAGTACGAAGATAGCTGCACCGACAGCGACCAGCATATGCGTGCGAACGCCCGCCGCCTTGCCGCTATGCTGCCGCTCCAAGCCGAGCAGCGCCCCTAATATTGCTGCGATGGCAAGGCGGAGGATGACACGGGTAAATTCGACCGCGGTGGGCAGATCGGAAAATTCCGATACCATTGTTTGGTAAATATCGTGCCACCATCCGTCCATCGCAACTCCAAATGGGTACTCATGGCTACCGGCCCAGCATTTCTCCTACCGGCTTGAGTGATTCGATACGATCGCAAACTACTTTTGCGACAGCCAGCAGCGGCGCCCCTAGCAGCAAACCGGCGATGCCCCACAGCCAGCCAAAAAATAACAGTACAATGAACAGCACAGCCTCATTCACCTGCGCGAATCTTCCCTGTAACCATGTACCGAACAGCATTCCAATGGAGCCGGAAATGAGAACTGTCGTCGCCGCTATTGCGAGCGCAAGTGGAAGGGAACCAAATTGTAGCAAGCCTGCTATGCCACTTGCTGGCAGTATAACCATCGTCCCGAGATAAGGAACAAAACGCAATATCCCGGCAGCAACCCCCCATACTCCGGCACGTTCCAACCCATACAATTCGAATGCCCACCAAGTGAGCACAGCGATCAAAATATTCGATATGATCAAGACAAGCAGGTAGCGCTGAACCTGTAAATGCACTTCCTCCAGTATTCGGACTGCGTCCTTCTTGCGTGTCAGCGATGGCCCGACCAGTTTTATGAGCTTACGGCGGAAATGTGTTCCAGCGGCCAACAGGAAATAGGTCAGCAGCAACACGACCGGCATTTGCGCGGCAAACGAGACCAACAACGTGGACTGCTTGAGTAGAAAATCCTTGATCCATGCGCCACCCTCCATCTGGTTTGTGATAACTACAGCAGCTTCGGGCGATTTCAACCCTGCATCCACCGCCGCTTTCTCGAGCTCTTTCGCCGCTTTCTCGACCTGCTCCAATACCGTTGGGCCCTCCGCCCGGAAAGTTCTTAGACTATGCCGCAACTTGTGCGCAGCCTCAGGAAGTTTTTCCACTATGAAACCTGCATCATCGCTCAAGGATAAGGTTACCCATGAAACGCCTCCAATCAGAGCAACAAGCACAAGCCCAGCCCCGAGTACTCGCGGAACGCGGCAGCGCTCGAGCCAGCCAACCACAGGACTTAACGCGTTACTCACGAGAATGCCGAACAACAACGGAACAAAAAAGGTCTGCGCGAGATGGAGAGCTCCTATCAGCGCAACCAGTGCGATTATCCAAAGTGCGATAACTGTCCCAAAATGAGGTAAAGCGCGAGGCGCCGCAGCTTCCTCATCTAATGCCTGGGTGGAAGCGTCAGGGGAACTTTCCTTTGACTCCCCTTCCAATCTTTCAGCAGGCAACTGTTCGGGGGCAGCACTCATAATTTAGTTGTTATTCATTTCAGATGGGAGCAGCGTTACCCCGCAATCTTGAACGGTATGGAAACTGATCTTCGAGTCACATCGCAAGCTTCCCGCCAGTTTTCGTGCTTCTTGCAAAAAAGAAGTGCAAATGCTGGAAGTGCAAATGTCCTTCTTTTCCACAACTCCTGGTCCCAGTCAGAAACGCCGTCATCCAGTAGATGTGCCTCAGGAGCTGCACGACAAAGCGGAGCAGCCTGGCTTATTACGCGCCCACTCCGGACGTCTTGCCGCAAGATCCTCGTACTCGGGCTGTTCGTCATAGGGGTGCTTCAGCACTTCCATCAACCGCACTATCACGGAATCGTCTCCCCGCTCCAGTGCTTCTATTGCCTGCTGTGCCAGATAGTTGCGCAGCACATATTTTGGATTGGCACGGCTCATCCGATGGTAACGCAAATCCGCAGGCTCCCCTTCCTGGCGCACCCTCGCGATATAGCGTCGCAGCCAGCCGGCCAGTCGTGTGAGGTGCGGATGAGAAAAGGCTGTGTGCTCGTCGTAAAATGCCGGGCGGAATAGCTCGATCAGTCCATGGTCGTTCATTTGATCCACGTTTTCCAGGCTCTCTGGAGTATGGGATGTTGCTGCCCTGTTTCCGGGGATCGGGTTCAAAGGAATGTTCATCAGGCAACGAAAGAACAGTGTCATATCCGTCTCAACCTGTTGGAGCGTTTCGAATAGGTCGCTCAAAAGCGAGTCATCATCGGAATGTTCGAGTGAGGCCAGTCCGAGCTTGTCGGCCAGCATGCCGCTCCATGTGTTGTTGAATGTTTCACCAAAGACTGCCAACCCATGCTCCAGCGCAGCGTCGTCCTCGATCAATGGAGTCAGTGCGCCGGCCAGGCGAGTTAAATTCCATTGCGCAATCTTGGGCTGATTACCATAGCAATAGCGCCGCCCCTGTGCATCGGTGGTATTAGGCGTCCAATGCAAATCGAAGCCTTCGAGCCAGCCATAAGGGCCATAATCTATCGTCAGCCCCAATATGGACATATTGTCCGTATTCATCACACCGTGGACGAAACCGACACGCATCCAGTGCGCGATGAGCATACCAGTGCGGCGGCAAACCTCCTCGAACCACTTCGCATAAACCTCGGGGGCAGGATGAGAGGCAGACAGTTCCGGAAAATGTTCGCCTATCACGAAATCGGCGAGTCGTCTGAGAAGCTCTGGCTCTTTCTGCGCGGCGAGTATCTCAAAATTGCCAAAGCGCAGGAACGAAGGCGAGACCCGGCAGACAATGGCGCCCGGTTCCGCCTCCGGATGCCCGTCGTAAAACATATCTCGTATCACCGGTTCCCCTGTTGCGACCAGGCTTAATGCACGTGTAGTAGGCACCCCAAGGTAGTGCATCGCCTCACTGCACAGAAACTCCCGTACGGAAGAACGCAGGACTGCGCGTCCATCCGCCGTACGCGAATAGGGAGTTTTCCCTGCGCCCTTGAGTTGTAACTCGTAGCGCTCACCGTTTGGGCTGACTAATTCCCCCAAAGTAATCGCGCGTCCGTCCCCAAGCTGCCCTGCCCAGTGTCCGAATTGATGTCCTCCATAACGCGCAGCATAGGGCTGCATGCACGGAAGAACCCTGTTACCGGCAAGCACTTCCACTGCTGGCGCAACCGGAGACTCCGGCCGGGCAATACCCAACATTTCGCCTACGGCATCAGCCCAGGCGAGGAGCCGTGGCGAGCGAACAGGCGTGGGTTTCACGAACGTATAGCAGGAGTTGCGCACTGCCCGGGAAACGTTGCGCGTTTCCGGATCGCCTGGCAGCTCGCGCACAAACCGATTATCGAACTGCGTGTCATGAAGGTCTAATAACGGGACCACCGGTGTACTCCGCCGAAGATTGCTTTGGCTCATATATCCCCTAGATTGAATGGGCACGCGGGCTGGCTATTTGACTAGGACAGGCGGAATCAGGTTTGTCGATATCTTGAAGAAGCCGATTCCTTTATCTCTTTATCTTTATATTAGAGCATCAAATCGCCTCAATGTTCAGCGTGTATGGAGCAGGGAAAGGAGGTTGGATAAGCAGAATCAGACACCATAGGGGGATAAATTTCTTGACAAATTTGCGCGAAGGGGCCTATTGTGATATGAGGACTGTTCAAGTTCGGGCGGTTTGGAAGCGTGTTACTTCAGTTAACCAACACTCACAAACTGAAAATATGAATAAGTCAAGGCAAATGTGGGATTCTATGGCCGGGACCTGGGCTGCCGACTATAAGACCGGAAAGGGATCATACTATAAGACGAGAGCAGAAATCGCAGGTCAGTTGGTACAAAAGTACTGCCCAACTGGGAAATATCTGGATTTTGGATGCGGGCAAGGTTTTCTGGTCGGGAATATGGCTTCTCGCGGATACGAAGCCTATGGATGCGATCTTTCCCCTGAAATGCTCAAAATCGCACAGAAGAATGGGGAGGAGTTCGGGCTGCCGTCAAACCGTTTTTGCGTCAACGAAGAAAACGACGTCCCTTTTCATGATAGGTTCGATGCTATTTCGATATTGGGCGTCTACCCGTACATTCAGGATTACGATCTCTTTACCCGGCGTATCCGAGAAAAATTGCGGGACGGCGGCATAGTTGTTGCAACTTGCACAAACAGGGTCAGTTTTTTCACATATGGCGCCCTTCTCCGGAACCTATTTAGATTTCGAATAAAAAATTACAAATCCTGGCTGCATTCTAACTATGCATTAATCCGGACAGGGACCTGGTCGGGCGGCGGGACAAGCTGGAGAGATATTGGTAAAGCATCCCGTTGCTACTCAGCTCAATCATTCGATGAAATGTTTTTGCGTAACAGTTTTCGTTGCCTGGATTCAGTGGACCTTTTCAATTTGTCATTACTGGATAGGGGCTATGCGGAGCGTAGTCCGGTGAGTAAATGGGTTGCCAGGCGGTTTGCCTGGAATCATCTTGCAGTGTATGAAAAAATTGGATAGCGACTCGCGCCTCTTTTTTAAACCTTTACGCATATTTTACCTCTAAGGTGTAATTTGAGACTCGCCCAATTAGTATTCGACTTTTTGTTTAATGCCTATTCCTTTTAGCACATATCCAGTCTCTATAAAATGAGGCGTCCTCTCGTTCTTCGATCAACAATAAAAGCTGGGGGCACGGAGAGTAATTCGAGATGGGGACTGCCGGCATATCACCGGAGTAATGCATGGCCTCTTCTTTATTCGTAAAATATTCCTCGATCCGCGACCGGACTCTAAGTCTGGTTGAACCTCTGATTGATGAGGACTGTTGCGTACAATCCATGCCCGAGACAAGCCCGGTAAAGTGGCATCTGGGGCATGCTTCATGGTTTTTTGAGAAGTTTGTATTACAGAACTATGAAAAATCCTTCAAGCCTTTTCACCCCGCATTTCTCGCCATGTTCAGTTCGTACAATAAATCAGGGCAAACCCACCCTGATCCAAAACGAGGATTATTTACCCGGCCTTCGTTATCCCTGACCCGGGAATACGGTAATAATGTCAACGAGCGTATGAAGCAGGTTTTGAAGCGCGCAGAAGAAGACGAAATGCTCCGCATGCTCGCGGTACTGGGTATGCATCATGAGCAGCAGCATCAGGAACTTATACTTGCCGATGTCAAACATCTGCTTTCCCAGAGCCCGTTGAACCCTTCCTATAATAGCCATCCCCTCCCTGAATCCCCTGCCCCTCCGCCCCTCGAATGGCGTCGTTTTGGCGGGGGTCTCGTTGAGATAGGCTATAAGGGAGATGGGTTCAGCTACGACAACGAATCTCCCCGGCATAAGCAATACCTGGAACCCTACCAGCTTTCATCCCGGCTTGTCACCAATCGCGAATACCTCGAATTCATGAAGGCCGACGGATATGACAACCCTAGCCTGTGGCTTTCCGAAGGATGGGACTGGGTGAAAGCCAACCGGCGGCGACATCCTTTTTACTGGCGAGATAGCAGCCAGGGATGGCAGGAATTCACCCTCAGCGGCGTCATGCCACTGGACCTGAATCTGCCCATCATTCATGTGTCCTTCTACGAAGCGGATGCCTATGCGCGCTGGGCAGGCGCGAGACTTCCCATGGAAGCCGAATGGGAGAATGCTGCTGATCAGCAGGAAATAGAGGGGTGTTTCGCTGATAACAACCGTTTTCATCCCTCCTCCGCGGGCGAGGCGAAGCACGCTGCGAGTAAGGATGGCTTAGCGCAACTCTATGGCGATGCTTGGGAATGGACGCAATCCGCCTACTCTCCTTATCCTGGTTACAATCCCGCAAAGCCAAACGAGAACGAGCCTATGTCATTTGTCTGGGATGAAGCCGTGGGCGAATATAACAGCCGGTCGATGGTGAATCAGTACGTGCTGCGCGGCGGTTCATGCGTGATTCCAAAAGAGCGGATACGGGCAAGTTTTCGCAACTTCTTCCCCGCAAGCACATGCTGGCAGTTTTCCGGGATTCGTCTTGCGAGAGATTTCAACTGATCAGCACGGAGGAGATCTCCGTTCTTGTTCCCTATTTTTTACAGACAATCCTGAATCAACCAACGGAAAATCACCAGAAAAATAATCAAAAATAATGAGGAAGCCTTTTACCTCCACGACCTCGAATATCCTCCACAACTTGGCTGGGTACCGCAAGGAACGTCGTACTGGCAAATTGGATTAGAAAGCAAGCAAAACCTGGACTCGTCAAGCCAGTAGATGCCCCAATAATGGGGCGAAATGGACGCCTTTAATGATTGAAATCAGTGACGTTTATGGAATTTGACTGCCGCATCGATCACATCGCGTGCAGCAAGGCCAATTGCGAGCGCTGCGAAAATTGCGGTTAACGATTTTCCTGAAACACGCTTTTCGAATCCTGGCGTAAACCGCTTCGGAATGAGGTGGTAATCGATAACGTAAGCCGCAGCTGCTACTGCGGCTCCACCGCAGACGGGCTTGACGAGGGACGCCGGTTCAGGGGATGCAGTGAAAGGAAGTCTTCGCATGCGCTGCGGGGTACCGTGCCTGCCAAACAGTTTCTCGTAAAATGACGCCCAGAAAATGGTGGATGCGTGATTCAACAGAAAACCCGTGAAGGTATATTTTAGGGATGGGCGATCATGGTAAGCGGCCTCCTCCCCCCAGACGATATGGCTCGTCGCGTTTAGAGGCGCCGCATAAGAACCATCTTCACGTTTTCCCGCGAGCGAAGCAACACCTGCTGTTGCAAGACCGCTCACCGTTCCGGATATCAAAGCGCGCTTCAGAATACCTCTATTCTTTTCCATGTAGTCCCGTTGGCTTACGCTGTAGGTAAAGAGCAACCCGCAACTGGTTTTCCGTTATCCAGTGCGCTGATTATCATAATATTCGTGAATCTGGCTGCTCCATGATTCATCAGCCATATCCGGCCAATTGTCCTTGTCAAAGCCTGGCGCTGATTCCAGACGTTCCTTCTCCGCATCGAGTATGAAACGCTTGTCCAGCGTTTCAAGCTTCAATGTAAGTGCGTTCCACGGCACGGCGAAGAGCTTGTCGCCAACGCCGAGAAATCCGCCGAAAGATAATACTGCGTAGGCCACCCTCCCCTTTTCCACGTCCAGCATGACTTCCTTGATATCACCCAGTTTCTCGCCTTTGCTATTGTAGACATCTTCTCCTATAGGCCACGTTGCACCCATAAAACGCGGCACCCGTCCCGTGCCGTCAACGATTTTGTCCAGACCATCGACATTATGTTCATAGCGCTCGTAGTTCATATTCATCTCCTTTTGGAATAACGGATATACCTGTATGGCTTTCTCAACTTAACCAATACGTAAGTTATTTTAAAAACAGCCAGAACCTCTATCTGTTCGTTAACGCACTCTGCTGGCCTGTTCAAAGATTTTCCATTAGTAGTGTCACCACATGCCTGGATATTTGCCCCTAAGCTTTCCTCATGATCTTCGGATCTTGAAAATATCCTCAAATGGGCAGCCTACACATTCCAAAGTTCAAGGAAATTTTTTCAGGCCTGCATGAGTGGATTGAAGGGCTCGCTACCGGCATGGATCCCTTTTCTCTCATCCGAGGTCACCACCTGCCGCTCCTGAGGATTGACGAACCGGATGTTCGATTCACGGAAACGCTCCAGAATTCGAAGGTTGAAACCGCGCTGTACTGGCCATCGACCTTTATCCAGGGTCCTTATCTGTCCGAGAATGGTAATCATTGCTCCGTCCATCTGATCGACGCCCCAGATATCGGCCTCTGACAGGATGAGGTCCTTGAATCGGGGATCGGCTCGCATATCATCCACTACACTCCTGATGGCAGCAAACACCTTCTCGACATTCGAATCAGCGGCCACGCTGACCCTGATCGAAGCATTCCCAATGCCGCGGTTGGTATTGGTGACGGTTGAAACCGAACTGAATGGAACCACATGCAGTGACCCGTCAGGGGCGCGCAACCGGACAGTGCGAATCGACAAATGCTCGACGGATCCTGAAAGATCAGCCACTGTGATGAAATCGCCAACCTGGATGGCATTTTCCATGAGCAGGAAAATTCCGGTGATGAAATCCTGCACCAGCTTCTGTGAACCGAAACCCAGCGCGACCCCAATGATACTGGCGCCAGCCAACAGGGGCGCGATGGTGATGCCGAGCTCATCCAGTGCAGCAAGCAGCACTATCATGATAAAGACAATAGACATGGTTGTGCGCAGCATGGGTACGAGGGTACGCAGACGGGCCGCGCGCGCCGTGTCGCCCACCTCCATCCAACGATCGATGCGCCGGCAGATCGCCGTATTCAGCGCCTCCCATGCCGCCAGTGCTAAAGCACAGGTAACCGTGATTGTAACAACAGCCGAAGCGACCCGCCGACCAACTGATCCGCTTTCAAACCAGGACAACGTATTCACGCCCCAAACCTGAAGCAATACGAGCCCGGTAACAACAGCGATCAACAACGAGACCGCACGTTGTATCAACAGGTGATAGGAGCTTTTTGTTCCAGCTTCGACTGATCCTTCGGTCGACTGCTGTCCTCGCTGTTCGGGCGTATTTTCCCGCTCGGCAATGAATGCACGGTCGATTGCGCCCAGAACAAAAATCGACACAAGGCTCGCGCTGATAACAACCACGGCTGAAAGCGCAAAGATGTGGAGCACCTGCTGAAAACCGTTTTCCATTCCCATCGACCACACGAGCCACGCGCCTACGATCAGAAACGTTGCCACGAAGGGCCAGCTATCAGCCAGCACCCTCCGCAGCCCGGATAAGACTTGACCATTTTCGGCGGAACCACGAATCGCTGCTGCCGCTTCCTTGCGGCTGCGAAAAACCATTATTAGCAGCATGATATGGACAATCAGAGCAACCAGTCTGGAAAGCGCGTCATGAGTGTCGTGCGTTGCTCCAGTTTCAAGCGCGATATCGGCAACGGCAGTACCGAAAACAGCGACGATAACAATGCGGCGCAACCAGAGATTCAGAAAATTTGCCGCCTCGTCGTTGATATGCATCAGGCGCAAGCGTTGCCCGATTGGCGACGCCATGAGGTGGCCCATGCTCAGTACGATTCGCGTAGTCGCATAAGCGCTGATAAGCGGGATCGTGGTTGTGTAGAATATTGCCGATCTTCCGCCGAACGCAGCCAGGAGCAGAGTGGCTACCGCCACGAACCCCCCCACTGGAATCAATTCGAGCAACCAGTGACTCAGGGCAAATGGAAACCGGCGCAACAGGCTCCAATGCCTGTCGACAGCTGTTGCCTTGCGCGTCCCAGGGACGGCGTGCATACCCGTTGCAGATCGAAGATCAGAAGTGGCCGGATTCACCTCCTTCTCCTGCTCTACTTTTTCTCTTGCCCTTTCCTCGTCATCCTTTTGTCGGTCAATTGCGTTTTGGCGAACCGCCGCACGGTCTTCAATCATTCTGCGCGGGCGCCTCAGCACGCGTCTAAGTACCCATTCGGTAAATAGCGCTCCACAGAGTATGAGAACAACTTCCAATAATGCATCCAGGACGATAGCCCGGCGTTCCGGCACACCAAGGTTGTGTTGCCACCAATCGCCCACCCTTCTTATTTGGAGAAGCGTTTGGACGGCTGAGCGTAACTGATTCACAACGATGTGCAGCCGCTCCCCGATGAGATCGAATACTTGGGCGACAAGCCCACCCTTGGCGATTTCAATAGGAACGCCCACTGCTGATGCAGCGTCGGATGACGAAGTTCCATTGGTTTGAACGGCAGCAGGAGATTGGGTAGCATCAGAAGCTGCAACAGGTACGGAAGCTTCACCTCCCGTGCCTGTTGCCTGCGTTTCCGCTGTCGCTTGGGCGATTACCTTTAACGTCTGCTCGAGCTCAGCACGCCTCGCGTCATCCTGAAGAATCGATAGCGTTTGCCTGGCTTGAGCGGGAGTAAGTGTGGAGTGACCAGCTTGTTCTTGCGCAACAGCTTGATTTACTGAAATAAACGGCAACAGGAAGCTGATTACTGCCACCAAGGCAGGGATTTTGTTCAGTGACATAGTAGAAAGACATTGTTTGCAATGGCCGATCAAGTCCATCCGGCCATCGCTCGTCTATGGTTGCAGTGTTGAAGTATGAAGTAAGTAGGCAGGAACAACAATTCGATTGATTGTTCCGGCGACGACGTCCTGTAAAACTTCAGAACTCGTCGTCATAATCCCACAGGTTCTTTTCGACCTCGCCGCTAAAATAAATAAAAATAAGCGACTTTATACCGGTGGGGGATCCGTTTCCCTTTCAAAATGCCGGTGCGCTGCTATAGCTTCGATGAAGCGGTCTAAGGCGTTTCCGATATCTTCATCTTCGAAGTGAAGAAGCCCGCTATCTTGTGCGCCTGACAGCAGTGTCCACTTCACACCAGCAGCTTCGGTCAGTTTCCTGCCGTCGCCCAGCACCAGTATGGGTTTACAATGGCGATATTGCTCCTTGACGAATTCTATCGCCTGCCCCAAACGGGCAAGCGCTTCCACGCCCTCGCTTCCACCGGGCACTACCAAAGCGTCAAAAAGCACTGATGGCATCGCCTCCAGTGTTACATCCACCTGGATTTTTCCCTCTGTGGTCTGGACTGAACCCAAACGTGCTCCAACGAAGCGGGGAACCGCCTGCTCTCCCAGCAACCCGGCATGCAATGTCGTAATCCTTCCATCTATGCCATCCGCAACGAGAATCGCTATTCTTCTCATACGGATGCCACCATCGCCGGGACGAGTAAAAAGTGACAGAGCGGGAGATGAAGAAACCTCCGGCATAACATCTTTCTCCAGTGCTTTGGGCAGGGGTGGCGGCAAAGTATCCATACCCAATCCGCGAGCCACCGATTCAGCCAGATCGTTTGCGACATTCTCGAGCATTGCCACCACCCGCTGCCTTATGGCGGGGGATTGAACGCGAGTGAGCTCGAAACGAAAGGCGCGAATGATATGGGCCTTTTCCACAGCACTTTGGCTGTTCCAGAACAGGGTCGCCTGCGTGTAGTGGTCCGCAAACCGCTCGGGTTTACCGCGTACCTTATCTCCCTTCATCGGTTCGGGAAATGACCTAAAGCCGGCGGCGCCAGCCTGAAATGGACAGCCTCCCGCAAGGGAATTCGGCTCATATGAAACCCGGCCTCTATTGATGGTCTGGCGATGCATCCCATCCCGCTGGTTATTGTGAACTTGCGCGACCGGCGAATTGATCGGAATCTCGTGGAAGTTTGGCCCGCCGAGACGCGTCAACTGGGTGTCGACATAGGAATGAATGCGGCCGGCAAGGAGAGGATCGTTACTGAAATCCAACCCGGGAACGATATGCGCAGCACAAAAAGCCACTTGTTCCGTTTCAGCAAAAAAATTATCTGGATTTCGATTGAGGATCATGCGTCCGACCGGCTTGACCGGGACCAACTCCTCCGGAACAATCTTCGTCGCATCGAGCACGTCAAAGCTGAATTGTTCCGCTTGTTCCTCGGTAAAAATCTGCATGCCCAACTCGTATTCAGGGTATGCGCCGCACTCTATTGCTTCCCATAAGTCGCGTCGGTGAAAATCAGGATCGGCGCCCGATATTTTGACCGCCTCGTCCCAATCCAAAGAATGGGTTCCGGCGAGTGGCTGCCAGTGAAACTTGACGAATCGCGACTCGCCCTCCGCTGTTACCAGGCGAAATGTATTGACGCCAAAACCCTGCATCGTTCGGAAACTACGTGGGATAGCCCGATCGGACATTAACCACATCAGCATGTGCGTGGATTCGGGCATGAGCGAGACAAAATCCCAGAATGTGTCATGCGCGGTGGAAGCCTGCGGAACCGCAAAATGCGGTTCAGGTTTGGCTGCGTGGACCAGGTCGGGAAATTTGATGGCATCCTGTATAAAAAATACTGGAATGTTATTTCCTACCAGATCCCAGTTGCCTTCGTCCGTATAAAACTTGGTTGCGAAGCCTCGGACATCGCGCGCAGTGTCTGCAGACCCCCGCTCTCCGATCACTGTGGAGAAACGGACGAAAACAGGAGTGCGTTTCCCCGCCTCGGCAAAGAGGGAAGCGCACGTATACTGGGCCAGTGATTCGTAACATTCGAAATATCCATGCGCAGCAGAACCGCGAGCGTGAACCACGCGCTCAGGTATGCGTTCATGGTCGAAATGAGTGATCTTTTCCCGCAGAATAAAATCTTCTAGCAATGCCGGACCACGATAACCGGCCTTCAACGAATTCTGGTTATCGCCGACAGGAACACCTTGGTTGGTGGTAAGAGCCTGATTGCTTGAATCTGCTCTCACCCGGTCCAATGGTTCGTCACCCGCATTGAAACCCAACCGCGGTTCGCCCGAGCCGACTTTCGGTGACGCAACTGTTTCAGTTAACGTACTTCCGGTAACAAAGGGATCGGAAGGCGTTACCGTTTGGCCTTCATCGGGAGAAGTGGAAGCTTCTCCATGTTCTCCTGCCTTGTTGGCGTTATAAGGTATTGCCGCTGCAAGCTCGTCAGTAGCGGAGAGCTTTCTGGTGAAATCGTTCGCCGGTGACCCGCTCGGATTAGCCGGTCCGCCGATGGTGGATTTATTGTCCTTTTCGTTAGCTGTTCCCATCCTGACCCTCCTGAAATTAGTCGCAGGTTAGATCCTCGCTCGGATTTTTTCAGTACGCCATCATACATAAGCTAATCTTTTTTCTATTGCAGAGCGTTGCAGCAACGGTCAGGGGCCCTTGATTTGCGTCGATTATGTGTTGTCACGAACCGAACCGAAAAGAATTCAGCGGTATTGTTTGGAAAGTATTGGAATTCTGTTCTTCTTCTTCACACTCATAAATAAATAGCGGTCTGAGTTTCCGCTAAAGCGTGCCATGGAGTTTAGCAACGTGAAATCACCTGGAGTAGTCGATTGCTTGGTCATTGGAGCAGGACCAGGAGGACTTACCGCGGCCATTTATCTCGCTCGCTTTCGGCGCAATATTGCAATTGTCGACAACGGATTCAGCCGTGCAGCGCTCATCCCTACCACCCATAACTGCCCGGGTTTTCCCGATGGTATCTCTGGGGAACAACTGCTGAACCGCTTGCGCTCTCAGGCGGCACATTACGGGGTCAAGGTGCAGACGGGTGAAGTTACAGAGCTCAAGCAAACAAAAAACCTGTTTGAGGCGACGATCAGCAATAGGGACGAAAGCAGGAATAACAGCAATGGTGGTGGCAGCATCTCTGTGATTCGTGCCATTACGATATTGCTTGCAACAGGAACTGCCGACTTGAGACTGGATACGAAGCACTGGAAAACGTGCATACAAAAAGGGCTTATTCGCCTGTGCCCCGTTTGTGACGCTTACGAAGCGAAGGATCAGAACATCGCCCTGGTATCCTCTTCCCCTCGGGAGGGTGTAAAGCACGCGCTGTTTCTACGAACATACAGCCATAACGTGACATTGATCTATCAGGCAAAGGCGGAACTGACGAGTGCCGAAAAAAGGAGGCTTCATAAGGTCAATGTCGAGGTGATTGAGGACGCACTTGGCAGCCTTCATGTCACAGGAGAAACGAAACCTTCGATACGCCTTTCAAATGGAGAAGAGCTTCAGTTTGACGTAATCTACCCAATGCTGGGTGAGAGCCCCCGATCCGAACTCGCGGTTCAGCTTGGGGCGCGCTGTAACAGGCAGGGGAAACTGATTGTCGACCGGCATCAGCGTACCACCGTGGCCGGGGTATATGCGGTGGGAGATGTGGTTGATGAACTGAATCAGATCAGTGTTGCTGCGGCACATGCCGCCATTGCCTCCACCGACATTCATAACCGTCTGAACAGGCTAGGCTATAAGCTTTGCCCATAGCTTCTGCTGTTCATCGGTTAAGGGATGTGCTCCCGAGGATCCTTCCTGATAAATCTCTAAAGGCATCCTCTGAACTAACCATTATCTGCCTTCCTCGCTCCTGGGAGCAGGCCATAGCAACATTATTTTGTTGCTGCCCCCTTTCCCTATGCTCACATCACGATGAAGCGTCTTCGATTCATACGAAGCATCGATCGAATATCTTCCGGGCACGAGCCTGACGAGCAGAAAGGGACCTTCGGTAACTGTATCCAGAATTATATTGCCAGACCCGTCCTTGATCGTAACGCGAACATCGCTGATGTAGGCAGCACGAGCCGGGCCACTCTGGGCAAGCTCGAGCACCATGGGCCAGGAGCGTGCTTCCCGCAATATTGCCTCTGATTCATCCGCTCCGATGCCTCCCGTCAAATATTCGGTCTGGCCTTGTGATTGCACAGGCGGAAGTGCAGTGAGAGTGGAGGGTGAATCTGACCCTGCTTGAGCAAAGCCAGGACTTGAGATAATACTTGCGAGCACAAATACAATTGCAGCTGCGAGAATGTGTTTAACAGTTTTCATTAACTTACCTCAGCCTATCCGGTTGAGAATACTGAAATAACTTTTTGTCTTTCCTATTCCGCTCATCCACGCGTGCATAAGCTGCAACATGCGAGCACATTAACGCTTCTTTTGGTTTTTGTCGGGGGAGACTCCGGGAATATCATCTGCGGCCGGGATATCTGAATCAACAATATCCGATGGTATTCCGCGACGGTCTGTATCTATCAGACCCTGCTTCGTATCTTCATGCGCCTGTCCGATTACCTCTCGTGAATGCTCATTCCCCCGGTGGCTCGTGCCCGTTGGCCGCGTTGTCTCATCGCGCTCATGCGGCAACAGGGTCTGATGCTCTGCCTTATCCTTGGCACCCGGTTTCGAATTGGGCAGATCCGCCCGTTCCGTCAGTATCCCGGTTTCCTCGCATTCTATTCGCTTGGATGGAGACTTGTTATCTGTAGTCATCAGATCACCCCTATAGCGTCATAATATATTGAAACATATTTATAACTTTCTGAAAGGCAGAAATTGAAACGCTGCTTCAGACCAAGAGCATGCAGCAGAATATTATTCTTACCTTATCGCATCTACCATACCTCCGGCTGTGTCCCAACGCACATAACCTCACAGATTTATTCTTGTACCCGTTCGTCTTATGTCGGTTAACGCACGGCAAAAGCAATTGACTGCATCCATAATGGTAATCATACAAACGGCGGTCGTCATCCACCATTATGATGACTTTCGAAATTGGATGAAATCTGGTAACGAAGCCTGTCTGTAATACCGTGCAATAGCCGCGGTTTCACCCTTCATAGCATCACTTGAAAAAGAGAGGTGATATCATGAACGAACTACTTTCGAAATCCTGGCGCTCTTTGGCGCTACGCGGCTTCATATCGTTGGTGTTTGGTATACTCGCCGCATTCTGGCCAGGGATAACGCTCCTGTGGCTGCTCGTCATGTTCGCTGCTTATGCCCTCATCCAGGGCGTAGCCTCCGCAGTAGCAGCGGTGCAAAACCGAAAAACCAATCCAGACTGGTGGCTGATGCTCCTTTGGGGGTTGGTAGGGATCGGAGCAGGTGTGATCGCCTTCATGCTTCCCAATCTGACCGCTGTAGTGCTAGTGCTTGTGATTGGAGCAACCGCACTCGCAAGCGGTATCGTGGATATGGTCATGTCGGTCCGCTTGCGCAAGGTCATTCGGGGTGAAACGCTCCTGTTTCTGAACGGCCTCATCTCGGTCGCATTCGGCGTATTTGTCTTTTTCTTCCCGGGTGCAGGTGCACTAGCCCTGGTATGGCTGATCGCGATGTACGCTATTGTTTCGGGCCTGTTGCTCCTGGCGCTTGCCTGGCGAGCGAAAAAATGGGGAGGCGATCATGAGGAATGGCCTCATGGGTTAACCCATAAGCCCTTATAACAAGAAAGAATATGAGACGCGGTAATTCGGATTCCTGCCTGAGGGTGGCCGGATACCGCGCCTGCATAATTAGCGGCTGCTGTCACTTCGGTTTACTATCGCCCTGCATTCAGAGCAGGCTGTGCCAGGGCTGTCAAGCAGTTCTGGCTTGCTTCGGCAACGTTGATCCTGCTTCAAGTCACTATTAAAACAACCACATCGGCTGAGTTGCAGTAATAGTTACATTCTCCAGCGGGATTCGCTATGCTTGGAATATCACTCCCATAACGATCTCTTTCCGGCCGTAATTGCGATGGAATTCAAGGACTATTACAAGATCATGGGCGTCCCGCGTGACGCCTCCCAGGATGACATTAAGCGCGCTTACCGGAAGCTGGCACGAAAATATCATCCTGATGTCAGCAAGGATCCCCAAGCAGAAGCCCGCTTCAAGGAATTGGGCGAAGCGTATGAAGTGCTCAAAGATCCGGAGAAGCGTGTAGCGTATGACCGCCTTGGCACAAACTGGAAAGCCAACCAGGAATTCCGTCCACCTCCGGACTGGAATGCCGGCTTCGAGTTTTCGCAACAGGGATTTACAGGTGGTGATACCTCTCAGTTCAGCGATTTTTTTGAATCCCTGTTTGGACGCAGTTTTCATGCAGAGCAAACGAGACGCGCAAGGGAAACTCATGGAGGACGCGGCGGGGCTTTCTTTCATGCCCCTGGCGAGGATCGATACGCCAAGATAATGATCGATCTGGAAGATTCATATCGTGGCGCTACCCGCACCATTTCGCTGCAAGTGCCGGAGGTCGATGCAGAGGGACATGTATCGACTCGGGAACATAAGTTAAATGTGGTTATCCCCCGTGGTATCCGGCCCAGGCAATACATTCGCCTTGCTGGTAAGGGCGCGCCTGGTCACGGTCAGGGAAAAGCGGGCGACCTGTATCTGGAAATCGAATTTCGTCCCCATCCTATCTACCGAGTCGACGAAAGCGACATCTATCTTGACCTCCCGGTAGCACCGTGGGAAGCCGCTTTGGGCGCAACGATAACTGTTCCCACTCTGGAAGGAATGGTTGATCTGAAGATACCTGCTGATTCCACTACCGGACGGAAGCTGCGATTGAAAGGACGCGGTATTCCCGGTAAATCACCGGGTGATTTCTACGTCGTATTGCGCATTGTGCCACCGCCTGCCAACGATGAAAGTGATAAGGCCTTTTACCGCAGCATGGC
>DATEEZ010000223.1:0-13964 GCA_035280905.1 Nitrosospira sp. | reverse complement strand
ATGCTGGACAAGGTGGACGCAACTAACCTCATGCGTTGGCGAAGCGTTGATATTAAGGGTATCGAGTTTGCCAATGAACCCCTCAGCATCAACGCTGCTTCGATCACACTTGCCGACTTTTTTGCCCATGTCGTCATCACCCCCCACGGCGAGCTGAATCTCAAATATATCGTGCGGCAGGAGGAGACAGCAGCTTCCCCCTCTCAGGCTGCTGCCGCGCCTGCCGCAGCGGAACCGGAACCCACGAGCGCACCTGCAGAAACCCCACAAACCCCACAAACCGCACCCGTTCCTTCGCAGCCTCCCCCGCGCAAGAGTCTGCCCATCCACATCGGCCGCGTCGTCATGCAAGGGGGGAACGTCAACTTTGACGACCGGTTCATCAAGCCCCACTATCGGGCAAATTTGACAGGTCTTGCAGGACGCGTAGGTCCACTTGATCCCAGGAAACTGGGAGAAATCGATATTCGCGGAGCAGTGGATAAAACCGCGCCATTGAAAATCAGCGGGAAAATCCACTCCTTCGGTAAGGAGCCCTACCTTGATATTACGGCCTCGGCCAAAGGCATCGACATGCCTGCATTCAGCCCCTATTCAGGGAAATATGTCGGCTATGCGATTGAGAAAGGGAAGCTGTCGGTTGACGTTCACTACCACGTTGAGCATGGCGAGTTAACAGCGGAGAACAGTGTTTTCCTTGATCAATTGACTTTCGGAGAGAAAATTGAAAGTCCTGACGCGCTCGCGATTCCGGTCAAATTCGCATTGGCGCTGCTAAAAAACCAGCGCGGGGAAATAGATGTCCGCCTCCCCATAAGAGGTTCCATCAACGACCCAGAATTCAGTCTTGGCGGTATTATTATCAAAGCAATCCTCAATTTGCTGACCAAAGCAGCTACGGCGCCTTTCACAATGCTCGGATCGCTTTTCGGAGGAGAAGAATTATCCGAAATCAATTTTGCTGCTGGCGAGGCGAAGATTACACCTGAGGCAGAAGAAAGACTGCGTAAGCTGGCCGAGGCACTAACCGATCGTCCCGCGCTCGATCTCGAAATCACCGGTCATGCTGATGCTTCGACTGATCCAGAGCCTTTGAAGCGGCGCATGCTTGAACGCAAAATCAAGGCGGAAAAACTGGCAGCAGATATCAAAAAAGGGAAGTCCTACGGTTCTCTGGATGACGTAACCTTGACGCCCGAGGAATATGAAAAATACCTGGAGCGGGTTTACAAGGATGCCAAGTTCGAGAAGCCAAAAAACCTGATCGGGCTGACAAAAAGTTTACCTGTAGAAGAGATGGAGAAGCTGATGCTTGCCAACATCGATGCGGGGGACGCAGAAATGCAGCAGCTTGGCGAAAGCCGGGCAACGAGCGCGCGCGATTGGCTGATCGAGCATGGCGGCATTGCCGATTCCCGAGTCTTCGTGCTTGCACCGGAAGTTGAGGCGGGAACGAATCGCGAGAAGTCGGGTAACCGCGTGGAGTTCTCGCTCCGGTAAGTGTTGCTCGGCAGCAGCGAACATTTCCGCCCTCGTCAGTGACGGAAGTGTTGCTTGGCTGCCCGTACGCTTTTAAGCCACTGTATCTCCCGGTGGCCTTAAAAATCGACTTGAAACCGTGTCAGCCACATATCCAGGTTTGCATTGTTGAACCCGGCACTGCGCCGGTCCGCGACTCCCGCCGTGTTTACATCGAGGACATGAACATAATTGGTCATGACGCGAACATGTGAGTGAGGATACCAGTTCAGACCGAACTTGATGAGATCGGCCTTGCCGCCCCTGATGACTCCGTCGTTCAAATTCAAATAATCGTACCCCGCCGCAACTTCCCACGCTCCCCAACCCGGGCCATTGAGCTGAAAAGCCTGGAAGGGCTTTATTCTGTTCCATGCGCCATTCTTTACATGGTAAACGCGCGATTCGCCGGTCAGAAAGTAGCTTAGATACCCGTAAAAGCCGAATAGTGATTCCCCGCTATAACCATGACCATTTACATCGGTTCGCAGATACTCCCCCTGCGCCGAGAATGGCCCGTAGACCAGGGCGGTTTCCGCCCCCCAGCGATTGTAGCTTTCCACTCGGCGCGAGTTTGGATCGTTCTTGTTGCCGATGCTCAGGTTACTGGTGTTCAGCACGTTGGTTCGGTCCACGTTGGAAGCGGGGAAAGCGCCGAAACTCATCCCGCCGTTGGCGAAGTCGCCATCTCCTTCGTACTGGGTATTGACCCTGGTGTACGCTGCTGATCCCCCTATATGCCAGAATTTTGTCTCGCTTTCCATCCAGGGCCTGCCGGAAATTCGGCCTACCCCTTCCCAACTGGTGTCTCCCGAGCCGTTATTACGGCTATTATTGCCATTGGGATTGACTGACGTGGAAGCAGTCGACCAACTGCCCACCGGCTCGGTTTGAAAGGAAATTCCGGTTTGCCAGCGGGGAACGGCATAGTTAGCGCCTATACCAGTCTTGTAGACATTGGGATTGTCAACAAAGGTATTCACAGCCATGTTCCGTTCGATGAACGTCAGAAAGCGGTTACTGGTGGCTTCCTCCAGGCTGAACGGTTCCTTGAACGAGCCTACCTTTATTGATGAGGGATTATCGAAGTTATAGCGGATAAAAGCATCTGTAATTCCGGATGTCACCGCGCCGTTACCACGGCTGAAGTCGTACTCGAACTTATAATCCCACTTTTTGAAAATCGTGCCTTCAACACCAAGACGGGCGCGCCGTATGTTGGCGCCGCTATTCAATTCATAAGGCCGGTCATTTGGGGCAGGCGGCTGAACGTCATTTGTAATATTATATTGCGTGTCTGCCTGCAGTCGCCCATCGATCGAGGCGGTAAAGTTTCCGTCCTTGCTCTCGAAATGCAATCCAGGCCCATACTTGAGCTTGGTTTTTTCGCTTTCCTTGACTCGTTCTTCCAGCGAGGCCATATCGCTGACAAGACGTGCTTCCCGCATTTTGGCCTTTAATTCCATGTCCTTGCGCATCTCACTCAATTCTGTCACATCAGCTTTTCCGGCTTCCCTCTCCACTATCCGGCCATCTGATCGGTCCTTTGATGCTTCAACGGTTTTATCAGCTTTGTCCACAGTTTTAGACGGAGAATCCCCTTCTCTCACGAAAGAACCGATATGCACGCGTCCAGGTCCCGGTTTCGCGTAGATTTGCTCTGTTTTAGTATCGACATAAAGATCAAGGGCGAAAGCTGCGAACGATAAGCCTGAACCCAGGGCGGTGGTTAACGCCAGTGTAAGCCTGCGTAATTTCATCGGTTTATTCTCTTCTCGGATGTTTAATAAAACCCAAGGGAGAATACTTCCGGCAGATGTCCGTTTTATTGCAGTTTTGTCACAGTTTTATGACAAACATGATGATTTCGGGGCAGAACCGGAGCCCCTGAAAAGTGTTTGACGCCATGTCAACTACGCGTCATTTTGAGCTGGAAGCGACCACAGGCAGGGGCAATATAATGAAGTGACATAAAAAAACAGTGTCCCGGAATGCGCTGCATTCCACTTTTTCTTTTGCCGTGATAGTCTATGTGCTGCTATTGAATTACCAATTCCGGTAAGACTTGAAACTATCGAAGAGGAAATTTTATGGAAATGCATGTATATGACACCTGGGTGAAAGCCAAGGATGGCCGCACGATGCACTTTGACGTGTTCACAAACACAAGAGACGACAAGAAAGCGATCGAATATGCGAAGCAGTGGTTGACTTCTATCGGTGAAGGTGACGCAGCGGTTACCAGCAGGGAGTGCAGGTTCTGCCACAGCGAAAAAGCGCCTTCCAATGTCGAGGAGGCAATCAACAAGGACGGTTACTTCATCTACAAGATGGAAGGATGCAGGTGAGTCTGCGAGCCGCCGTGCGGACAATCCAGGAAGAAATTGGAAGAGGTATCAGGGGATCGGTTGAAGTTGTAAATGAAGAAGGATGATACGCATCCGCAAAGTCTTACTGATCCTCCGTGTCAGCCCTGTTCAATGCCTCCGCGTTTTGGGCATCATATTCGTTACCCCGCTCTGGGGTAGCGAGCTTGTCAAAACCATCGAGCGTGTCAAGCCCTCGATCGTGGGCGTGGGAACTTTTCAGAAAACACGTTCGCCCGCTCTGAATTTCCTCGGAACCGGTTTTGTGCTGAATGACGGCCTTCACGTTATTACCAATGCTCATGTTGTACCAGAGGTTCTGAACGTCGCCAATAACGAGTCGTATACTGTTATCACCGGCAATGGAAAACAGGGTGAACTCAGGTCTGCCACTATTGCAGCCATCGACAAGGAGCACGATCTCGCGTTACTCAAAATTTCCGGAGCGGCCTTGCCAGCCATGGAGCTCGGAGACGCGCGCAAGGTGCGCGAAGGGCAGAATCTGGTTTTCACCGGCTTCCCGATCGGGATGATTCTTGGGTTTTACCCGGTTACTCATCGTGCCATGGTTTCATCCATCACGCCGATTATTTTGCCCGCGCACAATTCGCGGCAGCTCGACGCGAAGATGATCAGCCAGTTACAAAAGCCGACTTATGCGGTTTTTCAGCTCGACGGCACTGCCTATCCGGGCAACAGCGGGAGTCCGCTTTATGATCCCGAGTCCGGAGTGGTTTATGGCGTAATCAACATGGTATTCGTAAAAGGGAAGAAGGAGGCGGCGCTCAGCAATCCGAGCGGTATAACGTATGCTATTCCTGTGACCTATATCCATGAATTGCTGCGACGCACCGAACCGGAGTAAAGACAGTGGTTGGAAATCTGCTCAGACTGCAATATCGACTGATTCGTGGATAATTGAGAAATAAGTGGAAGGAGAGACAATGCAAACCGTTACCGTGGCAATAGCGGATACCGATCCCGGCAGGCGCACGAAACTGGAACAGTTTTTGCAGGGGGGGCCGGGTATTCAGGTTTTGACAGATGTGATGTCCCATCGGGACCATATTTCTGCAGGCAATGAGCCTGAACCTCATAAAACCCCCGTATCAAGTGAAGACGTGATCGCGAGAATTACTCAACTCAGGCCGCGTATTCTTTTTGTCAATCTCGATCTATCCATCGAAAGGGAATGTGCCTTGCTGGAAGCTTTACATCGGACATGCCCCGAAACGCTCGTCTTACTGCTAACCGATAAATCAGTTCAGGAGGAGCAGATCATCCGGGGCCTGGCTAATGGGGCGCGCGGTTGTCTGAGCCACGAGGCCGATCCATTTTATTTTTTGAAGGCTGTTCGTGTCGTGGACCGCGGCGAGATCTGGGTTACACGGGGGATGCTGGGCAAGATAATGGATAGGGTACTACACTGATGGCAGGTTTTTTCCCGGGAGAAATCCTTGATCCTGCTGGCTAGCGCTTCTCAAGACGATCTGTATCGTTGGGAGCAGGGCGTGCGCACCCTGTCTCCGGTATTCTGCTCGACCAATCTTGAGTCTCTCAAGATCGAGCTGGTTCGTTTAAAGCCTTCAGTCTTGCTGCTGGATCACGACTTGCCGCAATTGAACGGTCCAAATGGAATTTCAGCCCTTATAAAATTGCATCCGGAGGCTAAGGTCATCGTCTTGAGCCATTCCCTTTCTGACGAGGCCGAGTGGGCGTTGTTCAGGACTGGAGTCAGGGGAGTTTGTCGGCGCGATATCGACGGAGAGCAGCTACAAAGTGTGGTAACGGCGGTACAGCGCGGCGAACTCTGGATTCGAAGAACGCTTAGCTGGCATCTGCTGAATGAGCTTGTTACGATCACGCAGGAAAAGACCAAAATCAAACAGGCGGTTGGGGAGTTGCTTGCCAATCTGACTCAACGTGAATATGAAATTGCAACGCTTGTGGGAAACGGTGAAACGAACAAGCAGATTGCCCGGAGGCTGGCCATCACGGAGCGAACAGTTAAAGCTCACCTGACGGAAGTCTTTCGCAAACTGGATATTGCCGATCGGCTCAAGCTGGCTTTGATCGTCAAAGGGTCCATCTCCCACGTGGACTCCTCGAAAATGAGCCATTGAGTGCTTTAACATCTGCGGCTGGGCCCCACGGGCTCTTCACCCAGTTTCTCCACTCCGAAGCCTGGAAGTCTCATCAAGCTTTCAGCAACAATTTCGCGTTTGCAGACGGTCCAAAACTTTGGCCCCAAATTCCTTTCACTTCCGGTCTCTGTCCCACCTTCTCCTTTCCATGTTTCCGCGGCGTTTGGATGCAAAATGACCGAGTAGCATCCTGAGGGTATCGTTGGTTCCGGATGTACCAAAGTCCAATTGTCCCTGCGGTAGAAATTGATATGATGTACCGAACCCAATCCGGAAAATAGCTACTCATTTGAAGAATCGTCTCATATATAATGCACAATAAATTAAACACTTATGAGAATATCCTACTGTTATATGCGGCTAACAGATCGGAAATTTGAGCGGGGAGCCGCAAGCGTTTAACCGACAGATGATTTTTTAGACATGAAGCCTCCACCTGATCTTCGGTTCGACAAAAGGAAAGAGATGGCACAACTTGCCTTACTCATTACGGGGCAGTGATGAGGGATGAAAATTGTTTCGTATTTCTAATCATTACATATCAAGAACAGTAGTTCTGCTCATCGGTGCGGAAGTGTTCCTGCTGATGTTCGTAGTGTATTTCGGAACGGGTATTCGTTTTTTTAACTACGTTGAACCATTTTCTTTTTCTTCCCTGCTTCCGGAAGCCGGCACTTTTGCTTTTGTCATGATTCTGTGCATGGCGTCGATGGGGCTGTATCAGATCGATTCGCGGCTGGATATGAAGGATACTTTATTCCGCCTTATGCCATCGATGCTGGCCGGATTCGGGATCATGACCCTGATATTCTATCTGGTGCCCGATCTCTATCTCGGCCGCGGTATACTGGGACTGGTAATGCTCCTTGCCTTTTCCGGCATTCTCCTGACCCGCGCGGCTTTTCTTAAATGGTCGAGCCTGGGGCTTCTCGAGTCCCAGGCCATTGTGCTGGGAATAGGCGGAAGGGCGAGAGAGTTCGTCGATCGGATGAAAGATGGTTCCGGTTACCGGGGCCTAAAGATCGTCGGCTTCGTTCCCCTGCCCGATGAAGAACTGCAAGTTCCGGCCTCCTCGGTATTGCCCAGGGCGGATTCCCTGATGTCCCTCGTGAACAGTCTCAAGGTGAGGGAGATCATCATCGCTATCCAGGAACGGCGAGGGGGATGCTTTCCCATACAGGATTTGCTGGAATGCAAGCTGAACGGCATCAAGGTTACTGACTCAGCCGCTTTTTTCGAGCGCGAACAAGGCAAGATTCGCGTCAATTCCCTTTATCCCAGTTGGCTGGTTTATGGCGGAGGATTCGATCAGAGTCTCCTCCGGACCGCTATCAAGCGTGTTTTCGATGTGGTCGCGAGCACCGTGCTGTTGATTGTTACGTTACCCGTCATGATTGTTACTGCCCTCTGTATTCTTCTTGAGGACGGCAGTCCGGTTTTTTACCGGCAGGAAAGGGTTGGAAAGGGCGGCAAGACCTTTATGGTCGTCAAATTTCGCAGCATGCGGAACGATGCCGAGAAGGGAGGAAAGCCGCAATGGGCGCTGACAAATGATCCGCGAGTGACACGCGTCGGTAGAATTATCCGCAAACTGAGGATTGATGAGCTTCCGCAGATCTTCAACGTCCTGAATGGGGACATGAGCTTCGTCGGACCGCGTCCGGAAAGACCTTATTTTGTGAATCAGTTGACCGCGGAAGTTCCCTATTACAACGTCAGACACAGCGTAAAACCGGGAATAACGGGATGGGCACAAGTTCGCTATCGATACGGAGCCTCAGTGGAAGATGCCATCGAAAAGCTCCAGTACGATCTCTACTATGTGAAGAACCACAGTTTGTTCCTTGATGCCCTTATCCTGATAGAAACCATCGAGGTTGTCCTGTTAGGCAAGGGTGGAAGATGATTTTGAGGGACTGTAGTCCGAGATGCTGACAAGCGTAGCCGCCGCCAGCTATGCAATGGCTGGAGTGGCGCATCTTGTTTTAGCTGTGCTCCTGCTTACAAGCTGGCGAGGGCGACTGCATGGCATGATGCTCTCTGTCGCATGCCTGCTTTCGGTATTGTGGTCCGTCTTCTTTGCGTATCAGGCAGACCAGAACGCTCCTCTTTCCCTTTCAGCGGACGTGCTGGAAATTCTGAGAAATGCTGGATGGACGGGTTTTCTGATCGTGCTGCTGGGTCTTCACCAGCAGGAAAAAAATTCCTCAACTGCGAGGGCTTCTCCGGCTGTCACGGCCATTGCGTTGCTATACATCGGTTGTCTTTTTGTAGCCGCGTACTCGCATGGGGAAGATGACTTCGCATCCCATGCAACGAGTGACTTCACGAGCAATATTATCGGAAGTCTGGCAATGGCCATACTGGGCATGATTCTCGTCGAGCAGGTTTACCGTAACACTCCCGTGAGACAGCGGTGGGGTATAAAGTTTGCGTGTCTTGGCATCGGCGGCATCTTTGCCTACGATTTTTATCTCTATAGCGACGCTTTGCTTCTCAAGCAGATCAATCCCGAGATCTGGGCAGCACGCGGAATAGTCAATGCCCTGATCGTTCCGCTTATCGCAGTTTCTGCTGCGCGTAATCCCAACTGGTCACTGGGAATCGCCGTTTCGCGCCGAATTCTTTTCTATTCGGCGGCGCTGTTCGGTGCCGCTGCCTATTTGCTGGCAATGGCTGCGGCCGGCTACTATCTTCGATTTTTCGGCGGAAGCTGGGGTACCGTCATGCAGGTCAGTTTCCTGTTTGGCGCGATTGTTCTTCTTCTGGCGGTGCTATTCTCGGGAACGCTGCGCTCCTGGCTCAGAGTTTTCATCAGCAAGCATTTTTTCAGCTACAACTATGACTATCGGGAAGAATGGTTGCATTTTACCCGCACTCTCGCTGAAGGCGAACATGGGCTGGAAGAGCGCGTGGTTCAGGCCTTGGCGCAACTGGTTGAAAGCCCGGGTGGAGGCTTGTGGATACGACGGGAATCGGGGACTTGTGAATCTGTAACACATTTGAATATGCCTTCCGTGGGCGGAACAGAACCATCCAACAGTCCCTTCTGTCAATTTCTTGAAAACAGGGAGTGGGTAATTGATCTGGAAGAATACGCGGCAAGCCCCGAGAAGTACGCTATTCCTCTGCCCCAATGGCTGCTCGCCATTTCCAGAGCATGGCTGGTCGTTCCGCTGATTCAACATCGAAAATTGTTCGGTTTTGTAGTACTGGCGCAGCCGCGGAGCAGGATCAAGTTGAACTGGGAAGTAAGCGATCTGCTCAAGGTCGCTGGGAAGCAGGCAGCAAGCTATCTGGCGCAGCACGAGGCTGCGAACGCCCTGATGGTCGCCCGCCAATTCGAGTCTTTCAACCGGATGTCGACTTTTGTCGTACATGATCTGAAGAATCTGGTTTCGCAGTTGTCACTCTTGCTCTCGAATGCCGAGAAGCACAGGAAAAATCCCGATTTTCAGCAGGACATGATAGAAACCGTATATCTCTCGGTGCAGAAGATGAAACGCCTCCTGGAAAAATTGAGTAGTGGCGACTCGCCGGAGAAGCCCGCTCCCCTTGTTATTGCCGAGTTGCTACAGGATGCGGTGAAAAGCAAGTCGGTTATTGAACCCAAACCTGTTCTTGAGATACTGGATCCCGATCTTTCCGTGTATGCAAACGCCGCTCGCCTGGAACGCGTGGTCGGTCATCTCATTCAGAACGCAATCGAAGCTACTGCGCGCAATGGACAAGTGTGGGTCCGGCTAATGCGAAAGAACGATTTTGCCGTAATAGAAATAAAAGACACAGGACATGGCATGAGCGAGAAATTCATTCGTGAAAAACTGTTCAAGCCTTTTGAATCCACCAAGTCGGCAGGCATGGGAATAGGTGTTTTTGAAAGCAGGGAGTACGTTTCCGAACTGGGCGGAGAGGTGGAAGTCAGCAGCAGCGCCTCGAATGGTACGATTTTCCGGGTCATTCTGCCCATTTATAGAGTGCGGACTGCCCACGTCCAGAAGGCAAGCTGATTTAATGAATTCGAGGGATCTGTAATCCCGGTAATAAGAGGGCTGGATGAGTCAGGATAAGAAGAGTCTGTTAGTAATCGAGGATGATCCGGGATTGCAACGTCAATTGCGCTGGAGTTTCGATGAATATGAAGTGTTGGTGGCAAGCGATCGCGAAAGTGCGCTTGCCCTGGTCAGGCGGCATGAGTCAGCCGTTGTTACCATGGACCTGGGGCTTCCTCCTGATCCGGATGGCGCTTCGGAAGGCTTGGCCACATTGGAACAGATACTCGAGCTCGCGCCGGACACGAAGGTGATTGTCCTCACCGGGAATCAGGATCATGGAAATGCGCTCAAGGCCATCGCTGCGGGGGCTTATGATTTTCATCAAAAGCCTTTTGATCCCAATATCCTGAGCCTGGTGATAGAACGGGCATACTATCTCTATGCCCTGCAGCAGGAGAATCGCAAGCTTTTGCAAGCTCAGATGAATTCTCCCATCAGTGGCCTCATAACCCGCGATCCCGTTCTAAGCAAGGTATGCCGCAACATAGAAAAAGTCGCGCCCTCAGACGCTACGGTTATACTGCTGGGCGAGAGCGGTACCGGCAAGGAGATTCTGGCACGGGCGCTGCATCAGTTGAGCGCCAGGCGGGAGAAGCGCTTCATGGCCATTAATTGCGCGGCCATTCCTGAGTCGTTGCTGGAAAGTGAGTTGTTCGGCTATGAAAAGGGTGCTTATACGGGAGCCGTCAAGCAGACGCCAGGAAAAATCGAGCTCGCGCACGAAGGCACTTTTTTCCTGGACGAAGTGGGCGATCTACCCATGCCCTTGCAGGCAAAGCTTCTCCGTTTTTTGCAGGAGAGGGTAATCGAGCGAATAGGTGGGCGCAAGGAAATACCGGTAGACGTGCGAGTGGTATGCGCCACTCATCAGAATCTGAAGAAACTGATAGAAGATGGACGTTTTCGCGAAGATTTGTACTACCGCTTGAGCGAAATTGTGATAACCATTCCGCCTTTGCGGCAGCGGGTGGGGGATGCTGCGCTGCTTGCCCATCATTTCAAGAACAAGTTTTGCATGCAGGAGAAACGTCCCTCTCTGAATTTCAGCCAGGAGGCGCTCGCTGCCATTGAAAGTCATTCGTGGCCGGGCAACGTGCGTGAAATGGAGAACTGCATCAAGCGCGCGGTCATCATGGCGGATGGGTCGGTGATCGGCGCAGATGATCTCGGCCTATACAGCACAAGCGCGGCTGAGCCTATCAATCTTCGCCAAATACGGGACAAGGCAGAGTGTGACGCGCTGATGAAAGCTTTGGCGAGAGTGGATGGAAACGTAGTGAAGGCGGCTGAATTACTGGGCGTCAGCCGCCCTACTATTTATGATCTGATGAATCGTCACGGCTTGAAGTAATACCATGCAGATGCGCATTCCTCACCAAAATTACAGTCAACAGGCTTGCTTCCAATGACGCACCTTATCCAGGATCTCGTTTTCGAATCTGCCAATCGTTTTCCAGATAAGGAAGCGCTGGTTTACCAGCGAAACAGGCTGAGCTACGCTGATCTTGCGGTTGAGATCGACTCGGTGCGAAAGAGCCTGCTGGCTTTGGGACTGGATCGAGGCGAGCGTGTCGCGGTTTATCTGGAGAAACGCATAGAGGCAGTGACGAGTCTGTTTGGTGCAGCCGCCGCGCGAGGCGTCTTCGTGCCAGTCAATCCTCTTCTGAAACCGGAACAGGTGGCCTATATCCTGCGGGACTGTAACGTAAGAATTCTCGTGACTTCAGCCGAGCGATTGAAGTTACTTGTCGAGGTGCTACCTCAGTGTCACGATCTCCATGCGGTGATCGTAACCGATGGGGCAGAGGGCCCCCTGTCTGTTCCCGGTCTGACTGTCGTATCCTGGAAGGACGCCGGGACTACCTGTAAACCCGAACGTGTATCCCCTGTCACCGACACTGACATGGCCGCCATACTCTATACCTCGGGAAGCACGGGGAAGCCGAAAGGAGTTGTTCTTTCCCACCGCAATCTCGTAGCAGGCGCGGTGAGCGTATCTCAATATCTGAAGAACAGTCCGGACGACCGTATTCTTTCTGTGTTGCCGCTCAGCTTCGATTACGGACTGAGTCAGCTTACTACTGCGTTTCGCGTCGGCGCGACTGGCGTTCTGATGAACTATCTGCTCCCACGCGATATCATCGATGCGTTGAAGGAAGAAAAGATTACTGGCCTGGCGGCGGTTCCACCTTTGTGGATTCAACTGGCGCAATTAAACTGGCCAAAGGACATTCCGTTACGGTATATCACCAATTCCGGTGGCGCGATGCCGGGGGCGACACTCGACCTGTTGCGCAGCGCTTTACCTAATACCGCAGTGTTCCTTATGTATGGGCTTACCGAAGCCTTTCGTTCCACTTTTCTTCCGCCAGAAGAAGTCGATACCCGTCCGGACTCCATCGGCAAGGCCATCCCTAACGCTGAAGTGCTGGTGGTGCGGGAGGACGGGTCGGCTTGCGCGCCCGGCGAACCGGGCGAACTGGTGCATAGAGGACCTCTCGTTTCAATGGGGTATTGGAATGACAAGGAAAAAACCGCTGAGCGATTCAAACCTGCTCCTTGCCGGGAGCCGGGTTTGACTATTCCCGAACTGGCGGTATGGTCGGGAGATACGGTTCGCATGGATGAAGAAGGCTTTCTTTATTTTATCGGCCGTCGCGATGAAATGATCAAGACATCCGGTTATCGTGTCAGTCCGACAGAGGTCGAAGAAGTCGTTTATGGTACGGAGCTGGTGGGAGAAGTGGCCGCAGTGGGTGTGCCTCACCCTGTGCTGGGGCATGCTATTGTCCTGATTGCGACTCCGAGGCCGGGTTTGAGGCCTGACGACGATGCGTTGCTGGCTGCGTGCAAGACTCATCTTCCCGCCTTCATGCTGCCCAGCCGGATCGAGTACAGAGAGGGCAGTTTGCCGCGCAATCCCAACGGTAAGATCGATCGCAAGCATCTCGCTCAGGAGTTGCACGACATTTTTATGGATCCCGGCACATGACAGATCCTCGGCCACGACACGCGCCCATTCAATTTTCCGTTAACGATGATTGTCTTCAGTTCGGAGGATTGTCTCTCACACGCCTGGCGCAGCGCGTGGGTCGGACACCGTTCTACGCATACGACCGGCAAAGGCTGACAGACCGCGTGGGGCTTTTGCGTCAGTATCTGCCTGCAGAGATTCACTTGCACTATGCGATGAAAGCCAATCCCATGCCGGCCGTTGTGCAGCACATGGCTCGATTGGTGGATGGATTAGACGTCGCTTCGGCGGGGGAAATGAGAGTTGCGCTCGATACATCCATTCCACCCAGGGAAATCAGCTTCGCGGGTCCGGGCAAGACTGACAGTGAACTTTCCTGCGCCATCGCCGCTGGAATCGTCCTCAATATGGAATCCGAGCAGGAGATGGAGCGGATCGCCGCCCTGGGTGATTATCTCCAGATTCGCCCAAAAGTGGCCGTTCGTGTCAATCCGGATTTTGAACTTAAATCATCCAGCATGAAAATGGGCGGTGGTCCCAAGCAGTTTGGAGTGGATGCCGAACGCGTTCCTGCCATGCTGGTCCGACTGGGAAAACTGGCACTCGATTTCGAAGGATTTCATATTTTCAGCGGCTCCCAGAATCTGAAAGTTGCGGCTATTCAGGAAGCCCATGAAAAGACATTCCAGTTGGGCATTACACTCGCGAAACATGCTCCCGTTCCAGTCCGCATGCTGAACATAGGCGGCGGTTTCGGCACGCCTTATTTTCCCGGGGACGAAGCATTGGATATAGCGGCGGTTGGCGAGAATCTGCGGCGCCTCATGCCGGAAGTGAGACAGGCACTGCCGCAGGCGCGCGTAGTCATCGAGCTCGGCCGGTACCTCGTGGCGGAGGCGGGCATCTA
>DATEEZ010000222.1:0-4079 GCA_035280905.1 Nitrosospira sp. | reverse complement strand
GCACCATAGCCGCCACCCTTGGTGGTGCTCCAGATTCCTGCACCGGGAGCCGCGAGAGCGATGTAATTACCGTAGCTCGACCAACTGGCTCTCACGTCATTGCCATCGGTAGCCGCTACCGGAATCATGGTGGTGGTTGCTGCGTAATTTTGCTGCACGCCCGTGTTGCCGCCGCTGACGATCACAAGGCCCCCTTTGTCCTTCATGTATTGCGCTGCATTTCGAATAGTGGAGCTGTCGGAAAGCCCGAGAAAACTGACATTGGCTACGCGGGCGCCGTGATCGGCAGCATAAACCAGTCCTTGCGCGATCATGCTCCAGTAACCCATGCCGCTCAAGTCGGTGATGCGTATCGGCATGATCTTCGACTGCGCTGCCACTGAGGCTACCCCCAGCGCATTATTGCCTGCTGCCGCTGCCGCACCCGCAACCTTGGTGCCATGCCCATATACGTCTGTCGTATTTGAGGTGTTATCGTAGAAATTCCAGCCCGATACCAGCTTTGTCGTCAGGTCGGGATGAGTGCTGTCCACTCCTGAATCCAGGATGGCGATGGTCACACCTGCGCCTTGCGAACTGTCCCAGGCTGAAGATGCACCGATCTTGGGCAAATGCCACGCACTGCCGTAGTAGGGATCGTTGGGAATGAGGGCAGGCTCGACTTCCTGGTCGATTTCGGCGAACTTGAAGGCAGGGTGATGGGCTAACCTGGCTGCAACGGCCTTCTCCGAGGCATTGCCCGGCAAATCCACGATGTACAGATTGCTCTGGCCGATCTTCCTGCCCTTGCCGCCATGTTCGCCCAGAATCTTTGCCAGTTCCTTTTCCGGCAGCCCGGCGCGCGGCATGACCAGGATGCGGCCTTTCGCCCAACCCAGCGGCTTGTTCATTCCAGGCCCCCTGCCCTCCGGAGGCTCTGCGCCGA
Source organism: Nitrosospira sp. (assembly GCA_035280905.1). GTDB lineage: Bacteria > Pseudomonadota > Gammaproteobacteria > Burkholderiales > Nitrosomonadaceae > Nitrosospira. The sequence goes on along the minus strand of DATEEZ010000222.1, from coordinate 3,154 downwards.
CGAGCGTGGAGGTTAGTCCGGCAAAGCCGGCGAGCAAGCCGATTGTTATGAAGCGTCGGAGAAAACCAGTTCTCCCGTTGCGCACCTGGCGTCGCCCTGACAAAATATCCGTCCTGCTTCCTGATGATGCGCTGTTGATGGAAAGGCCGGCAGATGACGATATTTTATTATGGTTGTAGGTATTCAAGTACAGTTCCTCCTCGTGCTGCGGAGGCTGAACTGCCTGAATTGGCCTGAACCGGAATCATCCACGGAGGAAAATTATCCGCGTTTCAGGCTTCTGCTCGATTCCCGACCATGAGCATATGGAAGGGAAAGTAGCGATAACTGGCAGTCCTGCCGTCCTGGGGTTTCCCCGGTAGACCGATGACTTTGCGTCCCCCGCTTTCGCGAAGTTTGCCGTTACAGATACAAAACGATTACGCTAGTTTGCGTCGATCATTGTATTGAATGAGAAACGAGGGAATTGCCGTAACAAAGGGGAGAAATCCCGCTTATAAAATGCTTTGGCCGGGACTTATTGTGCTAACGGGAAGGGATGAAAAAGGGATGTAAAATCAAGCCGCAGGGGCCGATACGACATTAGAGAGCCTCCTAATTATGTGGGTGTATCCAAAAAAACAAACCCGCTAAAGCGGGTTTGCCGTTGAATAAAAATATCCGATACTTACTTTTTCTTTCTGTATCTGTGTCGACCTGCCGTTACATTCAAAAAAGACTCGCTGACGCGAGTCTTTTATCCGTAATGCACGCTTTCAGTTATGCAAGCTTGTTTTTCTGTCTGCGTGATATACCGATCCCCAGCAGGCCCAGGCCGAGAAGCGCAAGCGTGGCTGGTTCAGGAAGTTCCTGTGGAGGAGTTGCGTAGCCACCAAAGGCGAAGCCGCTATCGGAGCAGTTGGTGGAACCTCCGCAGTTTCCATTGATGGTGAGACTCTGCAGATGGGCTCCCAGTTGACCGGAACCAGCATTGTTGGATGTACTCAGGGGTGCATCAAAGAACAATGCCGGCGTGAAGTTACCAGTCAAGTTTGTCATGGTAAAGGTGAGGTTCTGGCTGTTGGTAACATCAGTCGCAATAGGTTGACCTGGCGGATCCCGGGTCTCAAACATAAAGGTGACACCACCTGCTCCTTGTACAGTTGCCGGCGCCCAACCCCAACCAGAGGGATCGAAACCACTGAAGCTGTAGTCGGTGGCAGCGCCATCCATATTGAAATAAAACTCGTGCAGCTTGATGTTCGGATGTGCCAGCGAATTAATGTCAACAGTCCAGAAAGCCTGATTCGAATCTGTATCCCCAGTAATGGTAACATTAACGAACAGGTTGTCCGGATTGTTGAGACGAATATCTCCGGTGAGCAGCCCGTTAACGGTAAATGCAGCGGAGTGAGCGACGGGCGGAGACAGTCCGAGAATTAAAGCGAGTGCAGAAGAAGATACGAATGAAGATGTAAGAAAAGAAGATTTGTTTTTCATTTTAGATCTCTTGATAAAAGGCTGTTTGCCTACTTCAATCTAGAAGCAATTTACATGCCATGAGATCTAATTATTCCAAATCCTTAATTCCAATGAGGGTTTAACTTTTCCTGCATTGATAATCTTCTCTTGCTGTAAAAATATTCGACAAAAGGGTGCCGGAAGAAACCCGCATGGCTTCTCCCAGCGTAAATTGACGTTATCACTTAAACTGCTGCTGTCTGACTAAGGTTGTTACCTGCACCACCCACTATCATCAGGAAATAGTTGCATCTCACTAATTTTCAGCACCTCAGCTAGAGGATGGAAGTACACCTCCTCGGCTCAGGGGGCCGCGGAGTTACCCCCAACAGGTGCAGGAAATGAAAGGCGGATCGCCCTGTGATCTTTATGGAGCACTCGGGTCTGCAATACTTCTTGGCAGGTGAAATTTTCTTATAAGGTATCTGGTCTGGATTAATGTAAGCACTGCCGACAGAATCAGATCGTGAGGAAGGACGCAATTTCAAACTGGCAAACTCCAGCAAAAACCGGCGATGTAGGATACACAACCCGGCTTATTGCACAAATGTCTGTTCGTAGTTTCCACCTAGCTACTTGATCACCGTTACGTTCACCGAGGCAGAGGAAGTATTGCCTGTCGCATCCTTCGCTACCGCCCGGATGGTGTGTGTTCCAGCCCGAACATTGCTTGGACGGGTGTTCCAACTGTATCCGAGCGTACTTCCTTTTCCTGTAGCCTTGAGCACGCCGTCGATGTAGAGCATATTGGTGATTCCCGAAGCGCTACTATCGTCGCTCGCATTCACACTGACTGCCACATTGCTGCCCGAGACATTGCCCGCAACCGGGTTTACGATTTTCACCTGTGGCGCGGTAGTATCCTTGCTCACCGTTGTCGTTCCGTTTGCCACATTCACCGAAACGGCGGTCGAAGCCTTGGAATTGCCCGCTGCGTCGAATGCATAGGCGACCAGATTGGCCATGCCATTGACCAAGCCGGCTGAATTCCAGGTAAAGGAGAAAGGAGCTGCGGTATCGATTGCGACGGTCGTACCATTTACCCGCAACTCAACGCGGCTTACCGCGACATTGTCTGTAGCCGCCACATTCACGTTCACCAGTCCCGTCACTGTCGCTCCGCTGATGGGGGCGGAGATGGAGACGGTTGGGGCCTGCGTATCGCCTGCCAGCGCAGCGCCAGCGGCAGCCTGCACGGCGCGCGCAGCGCTCACTCGTCCGTATCCATAATAAGGATCGCGCCCCGCCGCCCCCAGGTCTACCGCTGTGGAATACAGCAGACTTTCGATCTGCGTATTGGGCAGGGACGGTTTTGCCGCCATCATGAGCGCGACTACACCAGCCGTTACCGGGCTGGAAAAAGATGTGCCCGACACCGCGCCGTAGCTCCCACCCTTGGTAGTGCTCCAGATTCCCGCGCCGGGAGCCGCGAGAGCGATGTAATTACCGTAGCTCGACCAACTGGCTCTCACGTCATTGCCATCGGTAGCCGCTACCGGAATCATGGTGGTGGTCGCCGCGTAGTTTTCCTGGATACTGGTATTGCCGCCACTCACAATCACGAGACCACCCTTGTCTTTCATGTATTGGGCAGCGTTACGTGTGGTCGAACTATTGGAGAGCCCCAGGAAACTGACATTGGCTACGCGAGCAC
>DATEEZ010000221.1:0-11393 GCA_035280905.1 Nitrosospira sp. | reverse complement strand
CGCTCCTTCCGCGCCTTCCTGCCCAACCGGCGCCTGCCCTCGAAGGAATTCCTCTCTTCTCCCGGCCTGACCTCTTTCGGTCTCACCTCCTCCGAAGCCTCTTCCCACGGGCGCGACTCCCTTGGATTCGGCTGCAAAGGTTTCGTTTCCAGTGGATTAGCGGCCCAGGGACGCACCTCCCAGGGCTTTGGCTCGCCGCTTTCCTTCCCGCGCTGTTTTGTCTGAGTCTTCTGAGGCCCTGGCTTTCCCCACGGATTATCGTCAAATGCCACAGCAGGCTGTGCGATCAATATCGCAAAACCGAGCAGCACGGTCAATCGGGTAAAACGCACGTTCATATTCCATTACCCCCTTCAAAAGGCATAAATCGCATCGCTAGTCAGTTATCTCATCTCACCTGGGATATATCTTCCGTAAACAATCCAATCATCGTTTATACCAGCCGCCCTTGTTGCGCAGGATAAAAGATTTTCAAGCCATCCGTTTGCGCCCATGGAGTCAAGGAATGCGCTTTTCGTCCGTGGTTATCGATAATGTCTTCCACCCGCACGCCTCGTACGATAAGCGCATCTGCAATCAGCGAACGATGGCATCGCCAGGGAACGGCCTCTGCGCACATCAGTGCGCAACGGTCATGTGCAGCAAGCTCCATAACCCGGTTCACATTTTCCACAAATTCCTGAGTTTGCATATAGTCCGCATAGCCGCGGAAGGACACATTGCGCCAACCCTCATTGATCGAGTCCTTACGCGCGTGCCGAAGCCCGCCCAGCCCGGGTAGGTGCGTGTACTTGATGTCCACTGCACGCAGGGAATCCGGCAGGGTTTCCTTATTGAATTGGGGATTATGACGCGAACGGGGCACCGTTCTTACATCGAGCAGGTGTGTAACTTCGTTTGTTTTCAACAGATTGATGAATTCATCAAGCGGATGGGTCGAATGGCCGATTGTGCATATCACGGGCTGGGCGCCGTGGGAATTTTTCATACTGTTCGCGTTAGTTTCCATGGGCGCAGAACTGCGGTAGAGACTGACAGATCACGGTTTGTATTAACCATGAACGGACAATCTGCGTGAACCAGTGATATTGCTTGCTATCGCTATTGCCCTGCCACTGTCATAGGCGAAAAAACACACCCGAAGCGGGAGGCGCCGAGTTTCACATCCGCCCGTGCCCACGCTTTGTTAAAACGCTCTTCAACCAGCGCCGCCGGCTCGTTTTTACCCTGCGCGCGCAGGGCTTGCAGCAAGCCATAAAGCGCCCATCCACTGTTGCGATTGCGCCGCAGGTCTTCCCAGTATACCGTCTCAGCTTCAGCGGGATGGCCTGCTTCGAGCAATATGGCGCCCAGCGTCAACCGCGGGGGCGCTTGCCATTCCGGCGGTTCTGTGTAAGCTAGTGAATCCTCGAGACGAACCGCGCGCGCCAGATGTGCGATGGCGGAACTGAACTGTCCGCGCGCAGCAGCAATCTCGCCGGCGAGGACTGCACGACCGATGCTCAAAACTGAGCGCGCTGTGTTGAGGGAAAGAAGCCGCCCATTGAGCGAGTCATCCTTCATGATCTCCTGTAACGCGGCCAGTTCCTGCTCAGCTTGCGACAACTGCCGCTTGGCGGTAAAGGCAAGGCCGCGGGCATAATGCCATCCACCTTTCAGAAACGCGTTGCTTGAGGGAGGCTCCGGTTCCTGAAGCATTTCGTCCCATTTGCCAAACCTTGTAAGCGCCCAATAAGGTACCACCCGGAATATTCCAGTCATGGGCATTTCTTTCAAAACCGCGTCGTCGATGGTGCTCGCGGCCTTTCTTGCCGATTCGATCGCCAACTCGCTTTGGCCATCGGCGGTCGCAGCAGCCCAGAGGAAGTGAATATTGTGGGGGAAATAGGCCATTGCATAAAAGCCGTGCTCATGTTGCCGGACCAGGTACCTCTCATCGGCCGCGATTGCGCGCTGATTTGCATTTATTGCGTCTTCATAGCGCCCCACGCGCAGGTAAATGTGCGACGGCATATGTATCACGTGACCGGCGTCGGGCATCAGTGTAAGCAGCGTATCTGCTGCCTGCTCAGCTCGCTCCGGCATGTCGGTTGGTTCCATGAGGTGGATATACATATGTGTCGCGCCGGGATGCCGAGGATTGCGTTGCAGCACATCCTCGGTAACTGCGACGATTTCCCTTGTCCCTCCCAGCGGGTAGTCATCGCGCATCCAGTAACCCCACGGACTGGTATCCATTACCGATTCGACAAAAAGCATCGCGATATCCTGATCACCGGGAAAACGCTGGTGTACCTCTCGCATAGCGTTTGCATATGCCTTGTCGTTGGCCTTTCGATCTTCGGGATTGCCGGTGTACCGCTTTTCCAGGGCCCCGATCAACGCGCGTTCCCTGTGAGACGTGCCTGAACCGAGAGAAGCGGCCTTTCTGACCAGTTCCAGCGCTGATGCTTCGTTTTTTGCCTCCATAGGCGCATTGATATTGGGTCCGAGCACGAGCGCCTGCCCCCAGTAAGCCATGGCGAGAGCAGGATCCAGCCGCGCAGCCTCCCTGAATGCACGTCCCGCTTCCGCATGATTGAAAGCGTAGGAGAGATTCAGACCCTGATTCATATACTGCTGCGCCAACTGGTTGCTGGTGCTGACGGGAAACGTATGCGAACCGAGATTCAGCAGCCGGGGAGCACCGTAATCAGCGTACATTCGCTCACCTGGTCGTTCCTGATGACGATGAGTTAGGCGGTCTTCCGCAGGTTCGGTCTCGCCGCTTTGCCCATTCTGGGCAAAAGCGATGGAAGTGACTCCCATTACAAACATTATTACCAAGGCAATGAAATGAAGAACGTGCGCTTGCATTGATCTCTCCCTGTCAGCCGGTTATCACAGGTTCCACTGCGTCTGATCGAACTTCGGAAACCCCATATTGGTATTCCGAAATGTAGCAATAACAAGACAACAAACAAATAAACTCAAACACCAAAAGCATTACAGACGAATCCATGAATATCCGCCATCAACTTTGCTGCTGAGGTGTAGGCCTCCTGTAAGCAACCATGAGCAACCACGGATTCGAAACAAAACTCATAGCCGCAACTCGTGGCGCAGTTCGGCCAGGCGGGCCAGGCAAAAATGAATGAAGGCCAGCCCTGTCAGCACAGCGGCAAACAAATTTAAAATCGGCACAAATTGCACCAGACCCGCGAACAGTCCCAGCCCCCATAACAGAGGCCGGTCCCTGGAAAATATAGTTCGCATTTCTTCCTGTGTGGCATGTTCCGCCAGCGCGTCGTAGCGAAACAGGCGCTGGTTCAGATAGGCAGCAGCAACGAACGGAATAATCACGCCTGCACCCACCAGCCATAATGGAAGGGTAACCAGCCAGATGGCAATAAAAACGCCGAGAGCAATCAGCGCATTGAGCAGACTGCCAGCAAGCGTCCCGCCTTTTTCGCGTTTGAGTAGCGGATAGTCGCGACGCGCAACCAGGCCGATCAAGGCAGGCATCGCGAACAGGGCAGTAATAACGAGTGCGGTAACAAAAACCAGCGGCACAAACAGAATCAGATGTGCGATCGCCTGGATTCCATAGGCGATCCATCTCGGTTCAACGCCTTCAAGCCAGGTCTGAATACCAATCGTCGTCAGCGCCTCGGCGATCCAGCCGGAGAAAGTCCCCCAGAAGGCCACGCCCAGCACTAGCCATAGCAGACTTGCTGCGAGAATAGGCCAAACGATGACCCACAGTACCTGAAACTGAAACAAATCGCGAAATGCCCGCGATAAAGCCTGAAATATCAGCCCCACTATCCTCCTTTCCAAGTCCCGGAATTCGGCATGAACGGGAGAGCAGGGCTTTGTGCAACTGCCCGATTGGATGTGACCCATCTTCTCCCGCACTTTTCAACCCAGGGCAAAAATTACAGTGAGCTTATAGTGAACCATGGGGCGGTTGCGCCGCTCCAATCCCGCGCGTCCCGCAGCGCTCACTCTACTTGATTTATAGCTGAAAAGTTCAGTTATAGCTGGAATGAACCGATACACAGCATGATACACAGCAGAAGCGGCGGCGACGAAAGGGGGTTGAAAGCTTTCAACTACTCAACTATTCGATTCCGCTCTCACATCGAGGGTCCCAGTCATACGCAAAATTGACCATCGACCGACAGCTCACCTATAGTGCTGCCGTCGGAAAATTCCAGTCTTTTTACACGCAGATCCATCTCGATTCCCCTTATATTTATATATTGGAAAGGATAGTCGATGTAGAGGATTTGATTCGGCAAGAGGGTGAGTCATGACTACGATCTGACATCAACCAGAGTACTCAGAGAGTTGACAGGCTTATTGCCCTCCGCCAGGTAGTGCCATGAGGCCCATCTTCCAGAATGATGTTGGCCTCCATCAATTCCTTGCGAATGCGATCCGCCTCCCGATAGTCCTTATTGGCACGCGCAACCAGACGTTGTTGAATCAACTGCTCCACTTTTTCGGGCGCAAATGCTAAATCTTCCGTAAACCCCGCCTGCTGGAAGTATTGCTGGGGATCCTGTTGCAGCAATCCCAGCATGCCGCCCAGTGCTTTCATCAATGCCATATCCCGTGGTAGTCGGGTTTTGTTGACTTCGGTAGCGAGGTCGAAAAGTACGGCGAGAGCGTCCGGCGTGTTGAAGTCATCGCTCATCGCTTCCCGGAAACGCGATGCATATGGATTATCCCAGTCTATTTCGACTTCGTCGCGGGCTACTGCGCTTCCCTTGAGTGCCGTGTACAGCCGATTGAGGGCCCGCCCGGCGTCTTCCAGTTGTACATCTGAATAGTTGAGCGGGCTGCGGTAATGAGCGCGCAGGATAAAAAAACGCACTACTTCCGGCTGAAAGTGGGCGAGGATTTCGCGTACGGTAAAAAAATTGCCGAGCGACTTGGACATCTTCTCGTCATTGACCCGGACGAAACCGTTGTGCATCCAGTAGTTGACAAAAGGATGTCCATGCGCCCCTTCGCTTTGTGCAATTTCATTTTCATGGTGAGGAAACTGTAAGTCCTGGCCACCGCCATGTATGTCGAAGTGCTCCCCTAGATAATGCTCGCCCATGGCCGAGCATTCGATATGCCAGCCCGGCCGCCCGGGCCCCCACGGTGAATCCCATTGGGGCTCGCGGGGCTTGGCCGCTTTCCACAACACGAAATCCAGCGGGTCTTTTTTATGCGGATCAATAATTACCCGCTCGCCCGCCCGCAGCTCATCAAGAGATTTTCCGGAAAGCTTCCCATAACCGGGAAATCGGTGAACCGCATAATATACGTCGCCATTGGAGGCGGCGTACGCCAACTTTTTATCCACCAGAACCTGGATCATGGCAATCATGTCTTCCACATGGCGAGTGGCACGCGGCTCCCATAAAGGCGGTTCCACTCCAAGCGCTGCGGCATCCTCCTCCATCGCCTGGATAAAACGTGCGGTCAGTGCTTCGATAGATTCATTATTTTCCTGCGCGCGCCTGATAATTTTGTCGTCAATATCGGTAATATTACGCACATAAGTTACGTCAAAACGGTTGGCGCGAAACCAGCGCTGCACCATGTCGAATACGACCATCACGCGCGCATGCCCGAGATGGCAGTAGTCGTAGACTGTCATTCCGCAAACATATATTTTGACCTTACCCGGCGTTAGCGGGATAAACTCCTGTTTTTCTCTGGAAAGAGAATTATAAATTTTGAGCATCTGGGGAGATTTTGAATTGAACAGGCTTCTTGGTAGAATCTTGCGGACGCTGAGGGCACTACTTACGGAACCAGAGAAGTATAGCACAATGAAAATGCTGGATTTTCGCCGGACGAGTGCGCGCATTGCCTTGGTCGTGCTGCTGGCAAGTTGCCCGGTTGCTTTTGCTGATGAAAACGACGAGGTCGCCAGACTCTACCAGCAGGGCAATCTGGACAAGGCACTGGAGCAGGCAAATGCCTATCTCGCCCTCAAACCCAAGGACCCGCAAATGCGGTTTCACAAGGGGTTGATTCTGACCGAGCAGCAGAAAATTGCTGATGCAATCAAAGTCTTTTCTTCACTGTCAGAGGATTATCCCAATCTACCTGAGCCATATAACAACCTCGCGGTACTCTATGCCAGCCAGGGCCTGTATGACAAAGCGAGGAGCGCACTGGAGGCAGCCATACGCACCCATCCCAGTTATTCCACTGCCCACGAGAACCTGGGCGACATCTATGCAAAACTGGCCAGCCAGGCATACGGCAAGGCCCTGCAACTGGACCAGAGCAATGCGGGTGCCCAGACCAAGCTTGCAATGATCAAGGACTTGTTCACAGGCAGAGCTAGCGCGATAAGAACTGTATCTGCGGCCACCGTTGCATCTGCACCATCTGCTTCAACTGCGACTCAATCCGCAACCCGATCCATTGCTCCCACAGCGCCATCCGCTGCCTCCGCAACTCCCGCAGTCCCATCCGTTGCTTCCGCAACACCCCCCAGCAAGATGCCGCAAAAACTGGCTGAAAAAAAAACTGAAAAGGCGGAAAAGCCCGAGAAAGCGGAAAAATCAGCACCGGGGAAGATAGCGGCGGTTGAAACACATTTACCGGAAAAGAAATCCGACGTTCCGGATGAATCCGACGAAATCATCAAAACGGTTAATGCGTGGGCCAGGGCATGGTCAGATAAGAACGTGACGGCATACTTCGCATTCTACGCAAGTGACTTTCAAACCCCTCGTGGCACCAAGCGTACAACATGGGAAAAAACGCGACGTGATCGCATCATCAAACCAAAATCCATTCAGGTGGAGATTACCCACCCCAAGGTAACTTTAATCAACCCAACGCGTGCGAGGGTGAGCTTCAGGCAGCTCTACCACTCCGACGCATTCAAAAACGATTCGTTCAAAACACTTGATATGGTAAAAGCAGGCGGGAAGTGGCAGATCCGGCAGGAGCGCTCCGGGAGATGAATGTGCAAATGCCGTCCGCTGGGCGCAACCCAAGATTGATAGCAGCACTTGTCGGCATAACCGCCGCAGCCCTTTTACTCTGGATCACCGGTGCACTGGCGGAGGATGCGTCGAGCTTATCCACTGCTTCCGCAGCCGATCCGGAATCGATACTCGTCAAGAGTCTCCAGGAAATCGCTGAGAGCCGCATGGATTCCGCATTAACCGGAATCGAGCAACTGCTCAAGACCAACCCTAATTTTCGGCTTGCCCATCTGATCAAAGGCGACCTGCTGCTGGCACGAGCCCGCCCCATCCACACTATGGGCGAAATTGACAAGGCAACTCAGCAGCACATCGACGATTTGCGCGAGGAGGCAAGGGCGCGGCTTCAACGCCACCGCGCACCGATGCCACTCGACATGATACCCAAGTATCTGCTGCAAATGCCCCCTGAGCAGAAATATGCAATCATTGCCGACACAGGCAGATCGCGGTTGTATCTCTATAAGAATGTCGATGGAAGCCCGCGCTATCTGGCAGATTACTACATCAGCACCGGCAAGAACGGCTCTCAAAAGCTGAAGGAGGGAGATAAAAAAACACCCATAGGTGTCTACTTCGTCACCGACAACCTGCCGCGTGAGAAGCTTTCTGATTTTTATGGAGGCATGGCATTCCCCATCAACTACCCCAACGAATGGGATAAAAAGCATGGGCGCAGCGGTTACGGCATCTGGCTGCATGGCACCCCTCCCGATACCTACAGCCGTCCACCTCGAGCGAGCGATGGTTGCGTCGTACTTGCAAATAATGACCTGAATGCAGTGGCGTCCACACTTCAGGTCGGCATCACCCCCGTTATCATCAGCGATCAGATGGAATGGGTAAAGCCCCACGATGCCAGCGTCTTGCGTAGAAAACTGACCCAGCACCTGGAGAGATGGCGGCAGAGCTGGGAAAGCGGAAATATGGATGCCCATATCGCCACTTATGGACCTGATTTTTCCAATGACGACCAGAAACTGGCGGAATGGATGCGAGACAAACAGCAGGTGAGCACTGAGAAAAATCCCACCAAAGTGGGTATCAGCAATGTGGGGATTTTTCTTTATCCGGGAAGGGACGATCTGGCGGTAATCAACTTTGACGAGGAATATTCCAGCAATGATCTTTCCAATAAAATGAAAAAACGCCAATACTGGATGAAAGAAGATAAAAGCGGATCCTGGAAAATCATTTACGAAAGTGCGGCATAATCACGAAGTAAGGGTTGCTTGCCCGGTTCTTCACACACACACCATACCGCTCGTGGATAGATCGAGCAGGAGTTACCCTGGTACATGAAGCATAATTTTTCCACTCTTGTTACTCCATCAGCCAATGCATATTTTCAAAGTTTTTTCAGCCCTCGCACTCTCTTTTAGCCTCAACGCTCTTGCCGCAAATTCCCCGGCAAGCCACCCGCAAGTTGAAATAAAAACCAGTCTGGGTAAAGTAGTGCTTGAACTCTACCCCGACAAGGCGCCAAAAACTGTAGACAATTTTTTGCGCTATGTGAAGGATGGACACTATACCAATACCATATTCCATCGTGTTATCCCCGGATTCATGATTCAGGGTGGTGGATTCGACAAGACTTTCAAGCAGAAACCTACCAGGGCACCTGTCGAGAATGAGGCAGGAAACGGCCTCAAAAATGAGATTGGAACGGTTGCAATGGCCCGCACCACGGACCCTCACTCAGCCACCGCGCAGTTTTTTATCAATGTAGCCAATAACACATTTCTCAATCATACCTCGCCTAGCCCGCGGGGTTATGGCTATACCGTATTCGGTAAGGTCATTGAAGGAATGGACGTAGTCAACAGGATTGCTGCTGTTCCCACCGGTTCCGGGGGACCATTCCCAACCGACGTGCCAAAGGAAACCATAGTAATCGAGGAAATGAGACTTATTGCAAACCCGTCTCTTGCCTCTCCCCTCCACCCACAAAACAGGGATTGATATGATCAGACTGCATACAAATTACGGCGACATCATGCTTGAACTCGACCGTGAAAAAGCGCCGATAACTGTCCAGAATTTTATAGATTATGTAAACAGTGGACATTACGACAACACGATATTTCATCGTGTGATAGACGGGTTCATGATTCAGGGGGGCGGATTCGAACCGGGCATGATCCAGAAAAAGACCCGTGCGCCGATTACAAATGAAGCGGGCAACGGTCTCAAGAACGACCAATATACGATTGCCATGGCGCGCACATCTGATCCCCATTCAGCAACCGGTCAATTTTTTATCAATGTCAAGGATAACGATTTTCTGAATTACAAATCGTCCACAGCACAAGGCTATGGCTACTGCGTGTTCGGCAGGGTGGTAGAAGGCATGGATGTAGTGGACAAGATCAAAAAAGTTAAAACGGGTACACTCAGCGGCCATCAGGATGTCCCTGTGGAAAACGTGATACTGGAGAAGGCGGAAGTAATTCAGTAACGTTTGTTAACATCGTGAACATGTCTGCACCTAAAACTTTTTTCTCGCTTGGATTTGCGATCGCACTGTGGCTGCCGGCTTCGGCTTTGCATGCTCTCCCTTTTGCAGACACCGTAGTCAGCTTTACCCCAGGAAACAACGGTTCCCATGACAGCGGCTACGGTGTGGAAGACAATAGCGGGGGCATTTACACGGGCCTGTCGGGAGAAGGCGTTTTTGATGCCCGTGCAGTAACGGCATTGGATGGAGCGGTGCTCGGACTTGGTGGTGCAGTCGGAACACCCGGTTCCATAACTTTGCACTTCAGTGGCGGTGATGTGGTGGATGGGTCCGGCGCGGATCTGCGCCTGTATGATACGTTCAGCTTCCAGGACGGGCTCAACCTGGAGATAAGCGCGGATGGAACAAACTTCATGAATGCCTTTTTCTCTGCCGGAGATTTGTCGTATTTTGAATGTTCTCCTGAGAAGCCTTGTATTACCGACGTGGATATTGCGGGGCTCCAGCTGGATGCATTCAGCTACCTCCGAATCACCGCTGCGGGTAACAGCGCTCAAGGTTTCCCCGAGGCATATACTCTCGACGCAGTAGAAGCGCTCCATTACCGTTCGACTGCGATTCCGGAACCTGGAACGCTTGCATTGCTCTCCCTTGCTGCCACCGGTATGGCCATTGCTCGACGGAGTAAAGGTTAAATTGCGATTAAGCCTGCCCTGAAACGGTCGTAACGGATTGTCTTATCTTGCTTATCATTCTATCGGGAGAAATCATGTCCACCCTGTCCAACTTCAGGCTCCTCATCGCGCTATCGATCAGTGTCTGGCTGGCAATGCTTTCCGGTTGCGCCACCACCACAGCAGGCGGCGCGGTGGGCGCAAACCGTTCCCAGCTTTTGCTCATATCTTCGGAACAACTGGAACAGACAGCGGCGCAGGGCTACAGCCAGTTGAAAACAGAAGCGACCCAAAAGGGTGCCCTGAACACGAATGAAAACCTGCTGCAACGGGTACGCGCCATTGCCCGTCGCATCGAGCCGCAAACGGGCATATTCCGAAAGGACGCGCCCGGCTGGAACTGGGAAGTCAATGTGATCGACAGTGACGAGCTTAATGCTTTTTGCATGCCTGGGGGAAAAATCATGTTTTATTCCGGACTGATCAACCGGCTCAAGCTCACGGATGAGGAAATCGCTGTGGTGATGGGGCATGAAATTGCCCACGCCTTGCGCGAGCACTCGCGCGAGCAGGTGTCGCAAGCTATTGCGGCACAAACGGCATTAGGACTGGGAACCGCAGTGTTCGGACTTAGCCAGACCACCGCCCAGCTTGCAGGCATTGGATATCAGGCGTTCATCGCTACCCACTTCAGCCGCACGGACGAGGCCGAGGCGGATCGCATCGGTCTCGAATTATCCGCCCGCGCCGGCTACAACCCTCGCGCCGGCGTTACCTTATGGCAAAAAATGATGAACGCCAAAACTGGGGGGCAGCCTCCCGAGTTCCTGAGCACTCACCCTGCTGATTCCACCCGGGTGCAGCAGATAGAGTCGCTGCTGCCAGTCGTGATGCCGCTTTATGAAGCGGCCCACCAGTGAGCATATGGAATCATGCTGACCTCCGGGGAAACCACTTGCATCGCTCGGGATAAGCAAAGCCGGACCTCCTTCCTTCCGGCTCGGCTTTGCTAGCCCCTACCTACCCGCTACTTGACTACCGTTACCGTAAGGGATGAGGATGAGCTATTTCCTGCCGCATCCCTGGCGACTACCTGAACAGTATGTGCGCCTGCCGCGACGTTGCGTATATTCCAGTTATAACCCAGCGTACTTCCTTTGCCGGTAGCCTTGAGCACACCGTCAATGTAGAGCATATGAGTGATTCCCGAAGCGCTACTATCGTCGCTCGCATTCACACTGATTGGCACGTTGTTGCCCGAGACATTGCCCG
>DATEEZ010000220.1:0-5928 GCA_035280905.1 Nitrosospira sp. | reverse complement strand
ATACCAGCTTTGTCGTCAGGTCGGGATGAGTGCTGTCCACTCCTGAATCCAGGATGGCGACAGTCACGCCGCTGCCTTGGGAACTGTCCCAAGCTGATGGAGCCCCAATTTTGGGTAGGTGCCAGGCGCTGCCATAGTAGGGGTCGTTGGGAATGAGGGCAGGCTCGACTTCCTGGTCGATTTCAGCGAACTTGAAGGCAGGGTGATGGGCTAACCTGGCTGCAACGGCCTTCTCCGAGGCATTGCCCGGCAAGTCCACGATATACAGATTGCTCTGGCCGATTTTCCTGCCCTTGCCGCCATGTTCGCCTAATATCCGGGCCATATCCTTCTCCGGCAGTCCGGCGCGCGGCATGACCAGAATCCGGCCTTTTGCCCAACCCAGCGGCTTGTTCATTCCAGGCCCCCTGCCCTCCGCAGGCTCAGCGCCGGAAATGACGGGAGCTAGCCCCAGGAAAACTGCGAATATAGCCACTGCGGAGTGGCGGCAGGATGAGGCAACACCTGATATGAGCACACCGGCAGACCTGTCCGATAAACTGACCTCTCCTTCCCTCTTGTCGGTATTCACTTTCGACTCCCTTTTCTAATTGTTAGAAATCAAGCTTCAAAAAAGCATGTAGCAATAAACTTGCGTAAGCCGTTTGCAGTGGCTTCTCTGCGCCCTTCCGTAAAAAACCTGGAAATAAATAAATCTGTGTAACACCGGAATTGCTAATTCGAGGACGTCAGCAGGCCGACCCGAAACCGAGGCCGCGACCCTTGCCTGGAATATTCCTGGTCGAGCTAGCGGCTCGCACGGAAATTAGCTGAAGAAATTTCCTGCCACGTCATGTGCAAAGCAAGTCACGGGAAATAAATTGAATCGCTATCCTGGATGTCCCCCTTCTCAATATTTTCCTATCGTTTTCTATCCATGAGCTTCAAATGCTGAGCTTGAGCCGTTTGAAGCATTTTCTATGCCAAGGAATGTTCTCTATATAAAACAACTACTAAGAAAAAATGAGAACCCTACGACCGTTGCCTTCCAGCGACACAGAAATGGTCACCAAAGAATAAATTCTTGAGAATAAGGGGATGTGAATGTCGTTGAAGAACGACGAGATGACTACAGCGGATGAGGTTGTCGCGGGTAAGGAATATCTTCTGGCGTAACTACTACCGCTTATCGGTCACAAGCTTCGCCAAACAAAGCTCTATATGTACCGGGCTCGAAAGGTCCGGCCGTTATCGGGCGCTACTCTGTAGTGGCGCGAACGAATGTTCCCGTCACGGTCACTATTCCCGGTTCGGGCAAGGCTTCAATCCGGCCCTTTTCAAAACGCGCACGCTGTAACTGCATTGCTACGGTCCATTTCAGCCAATCCGCGAACGGCACAGTCTGAAACGTGACCTGAACCTGATCATCACCCATCGCATCAATGCCGTTCAAAGCACGAGAAAGCCCGTGGGCATCGGCTTGGGTTTGCACGAGTGCATGCAAGTCGCCGGGTGACGGAGGCATGGACGGGGTAACCTTTATATGCTCGTACTCGGCCGCCTGTTGCTCGAACTCTTCCGCTTGGACACGTAGTTGCGGAATGCTTGAGCGCAATCGGATACGTGCTCTGTCCGCCGAACTGATCAACCCCAGATAAAGCATTGCGCTTAAAATCACCGCCAATATTGTGATGAGCCGCCGCTCCCGGGGAGAGCGAGATTCCCATGCTTTCCGCAGCCGTTCCATCATGGCGCCCTCACCGCAAGCAAAATGATTCCACTTCCGGCATCTGACGAAGGCGGGCTGATATCGACGCTTAGGCCGGTTTCCCGCAATTGGGCGGCAATACGGTTTGCGAGTGCCTCGTCAGCAGCCAGCTCAAGCGTTATTCTCCCGCTATCATAGGAAACCGCGCGCAAGCTGCCAACAGCCAATTCGCTCAATGCCGGCCCCACTGTTTTGAGCATGGGCAAGAAATCGGCAGTATCAGGCAATCCGGCCGCATGCCGCGCCTCGACGAGCTTTCGGCGCATCTGTAGCGCGGGATCCACTACTGCAACAGCGGCCGGAAATATGGCGCGAAACCGGGCTTCCATTTGCTGATGCAATGCCCGCTCTTCATTGTCAAGCAATGCCCAGTCAGCGGCAACTGCCAGGGAGTGGATCGCCAACGCTGCCGCGCTGATCCAGATCGACAGCCGCAGACGTGAAAAAAGCCCGCTGAAAAGCGGCGAGCGTTTGCGTTCCTGCAGCAAGCTAATACTGGATTGCGATGCCCTGCGCCAGTCCCACGCCCCAGCAATGTATACAGGAATGCCGAGCACGCGTTGCCACGCCTCGATATCCGGCGCTGTCGTGGTATCCCCCATGACGCCACCAACACCACCCTCAAATGCCATTGCGCCTCCAGGCACAATTGGATAGAGGGCGATGGATGCCGGTCTCGCTCCACGCCTTTCCGCATCTTTGAGCATAAGATTCAATGACAGCGGAGGAGACGTGTGGTCCCCGCAATCTGTTGCTCCCCCTTCAAACTCACCGGTGCGTACGAAACCTTCGCAACCATCCCAGGCGAGACTCCATTCTCCTGGCGCCCATGGCAATAGCAGTGTTTCACAGTAAACTTCGTCCACCCGGATAGCAGCAGCCTGAAGCGCATCGAGACACCCTGTCAGCCCTTTTTTATCCACCACCGCGAGCACGCCCTCGTCTCCAGCGGAGCCGATCCAGCTCACCTGATTAGCGTCAGCCTCACGCACCATCTCTTCTTCCACAGCAAAAGCCAGTATTGATCCAGTCCGCCGCTTGGCAGCATTGGGTAAACGGGCGCGCGTGAGCAAAACCTGGGCAGCTGGAACGATCAATTGGACGGAATTCGCGTTCTTCGGCAGATCAGCTATCGGCCCTTCCCCTGCTAAGGGCAGTCCATCATTACCAATCCATATCCATTGGCAACTCAATGAGCCCTCCAGAAGATGGCGCCGAATTCTTAGCAGACTCATGAATATTTACGCCAGACAATAGCGGGCCAGCCGGCCTCCTCACGGTTAAGTAGGACTAGTCCCCCGGCCTGCGCTTCGCCGATGGCTACGCTGAGTGTCGCCAGGAAATAATTGCTACTGGTGCCAATATCGCTTTCCTCTACCGTAACGCCATCGGGAAGACGGTTGAGAAAATCGGCATGATCACGAAAATAGGCACGCTCGCGTTGGGTAGTTAATATGCGCGCATTTCCAATTCCCAAACCCTCAACAATGGCAGCAAGCACTTCGGGCGGTGCCGTATTCACATTGACAGTGGTAAAGCTCGGCAGGGCGGTCACAAATGGACGCAAACGTGCGCGAATATCCCTGTTAAAACCGCGAACGTGGGCAAGTTCCGCTACATCCGTCAGGGGTCTGTTGGCAGTAAGATAAGAAGGATTCAACACAAGGTAATATTCATCCTCGGCGCCGTGCTGCGGACGGGGTACGCTGTCAACGTCTATCCAGTCAACCAGCGTATCGGCAAGCGAATCCGGCAAATCGAGCAAGGCCAGCAAGCGCTTGAAGTAAGCAAGCTGTATCGCACTGATTTTTCCATCGGGGGCGAGGTTGTTCAGATTGAACAAGCCCTGCTGATCGTGGATGTGGCCCGTGAGCTCGCCATTTTCAATGGGCATGGCCGGCATTTGCAATGCCCAGGGTTCGCCCAGGTGATCGATGCTGCCCATCCGGCTGTCATCGTTCAATACAGCGCGGACCCAGTCCACCCCCGCCTTGACCATTGCCTGCGCCTGAACGTAATCATGCGCAAGCTGGCTTTGCCGTACCCAAATACCCTGAGAGGTAACGATAGCTGTTGCGACTATCGATGCGAGGGCGACAACACCCATAGCAAGCACGACTGCTACACCGCGTTGTCCTGTTTTCATGGTTTCATTGAAAAATACGTTCTATTTCCTCCCCCGAAGCAAGAGCAATGCGCAGGCGCACGGCTTGGGGAATGGAAGAAATTGCAGGCACCGGCGAGTCAGGCGCGGCACTTGGCCACGCATTCACCCATGCACGATTTGCGGTAAGGTAGTGCAACTCCATTTTCACGACCTCAGCCAACACCGGGTAACGCACAGCCACAGTCCCGGGACCGATGTCAAGACCCGGCCACAACCAAAGCTCGATTTCCCGTTTATCGTTCAACCGATAGGCGATCCGGCCTGCGGCATCCGCTTCTCCGATCGAGCGCAGGCTACTGAATTCCAGGTAGGGCGATAATCCACCATCAGGCGCTGCTTTAATCACTCCATACCAAGACGGCAAGACGCCTGAGCCAGTTCGAACCGGGCGCGGTATCGCAAGTTGAACATCACGCTCAAACCGCGTGAGGAATAAATTTACGCGGCGCCATTTTTCGGTTTCCCGCTTGACATACTCTCGCGCATCCAGTACCGCCCCAAGTCCACGATAAGACATCAATGCCAGCAAAGACAGAACAGTCAGCGCAACCAGCAGTTCAATCAGGGTAAATCCCCGGACCTTGGCCTCACAAGTGGGCTTCATACAAATGGATTATGAACACCTTCTTGGTCGAGAACATGATCGCAAGAAGTCATAGAAAAGTTGAGCAACGTATCCTCCACCCCCTTATACTGCCATCGCGCTGTCTCCCGGCAGGCTTGCTCACGGGTTCCCAGGGACTGCCGGTTGAGCAAGATATCCTGTTAGATGCGCGAGCAAGTGCGACCCCCCAGCGGGCGCAAATACCGAAATGTTAGCCTGCCGAAATGAGGGATTGGTCGTCTCGGTAATATCCTCCCGCCAGGTGAAATCCATATTCCCTTGCTTTGCTGTTCCACGATATGTGCCCGGCGCTGGCCATGCGCCGCGGGCACGCTGCTCTGTCAGCAGATTTTCCGCGACCCATCCTGCCAGCAACCGCGAGCGCAACTCGCCGACATTGATTGTGCCCTGTCCTGCGGCACGTAGCGCGGCCATGAGAGCAAACGCAATGATTGCCAGTGCGACCAGAACCTCAACCAGCGTGAATCCACGGCCTCTACCGCGACTGCGTGGATATGATTTCATCATTCGGTTTTCCCTCTCCCGGCAATGCCCGCACATCGCCGACCGGAGATCCTGCAACTGTATAGCGCTCCGTGCCAAAAGACATCTTTATGGCATAGGATGGCATCGAACCATGAGGATTGAACTCCAGCCGCATAAAATCATCTGCTGGCGACATTTCGATCCGCATGCCCGCAATCTTCATACCCTGCGGAAACGTCCGTTCCCGGAAGAGATCATTGTTACGAATTTCCGACCAGCCGGCACCTCGTTGACTCCACCAGAACCGATAGCTCGCGCCATCTGTTGTCCAGGCAAGAGGTCTTCCTGACATACGCGCCTCAGTCCTCGCCAGGTCAAGGAGTTGCGCTAGCCGTTCCGCCTCGACACGAAGAAGAGCCCGTTCGTCCGGCCGTACTATGCTGCTGATGAGTCCGGCAAAAAGCCCGATGATCACCAATGCGACAAGCACTTCGATGAGCGTGAATCCGCCCTCGGCTCTTATCTCAGTCACGAATCCTGGCGGCCTTACAGGTTCCAGGAGCCGATATCCGCATCGTTACCGTCTCCCCCGCGGGCGCCATCTGCCCCGAAACTGAAAACGTCGATTTCGCCGTGAACACCAGGGTTCAGGTATTGATAAGGATTACCCCAGGGATCCTTCGGAAGACGCTCGATATATCCTCCCGCTTTCCAATTGGGTGGAATCGGTGGATCGGTCGGCTTCGTTACCAGCGCCTGCAATCCCTGTTCAGTCTTGGGGTAGCGATGGTTGTCGAGACGGTACAGCTTGAGCATCTGCATCAGGCTTGCGACATCCTGTTTTGCTGCGATGATACGCGCTTCATCAGGACGACTGATGATTTTCGGCACCACCATTACAGCGAGAATTCCCAGAATTACGAC
>DATEEZ010000219.1:0-5645 GCA_035280905.1 Nitrosospira sp. | reverse complement strand
GGCATCAGTGCCGCGCACGCAGCTATTGAGGCGCCACGCCGCTTCCTTAAGCAAAACATCCCCGCTGTTATGTCCGTAAGTGTCGTTGACCTCCTTGAAGTTGTCGAGGTCCAGAAGAATCAATGCCAGTGATGATCCGAGTCGATCCACTTTCCTGATTTCCTGTTCCAGTCGAGTGCGAAACATATGGCGATTGGGCAAACCCGTCAGGGGATCGAAATTGCTCTGCTGCCAGATCAATTCCTCCGATTTCTTTTCTGGAGTGATGTCCGAGAACAAGGTTATCCATCCATGGACTGACCCCTCGTCACTGTAAATGGCATTCACACTGCGCCATTCAACATAAGCTTCCTTGTTCTTCCGCCAGCTCGTCATTTCCCCCTCCCAACGGCCAGTAGTGTCAAGTGAATTTTTAACTGCTAAAAAGAAAGGTTGTCCTTTCACGCTGGTTTCCAGCAAGTCCCAGTTTTTTCCCACTGCTTCATCGGGTCTGTAGCCGGTCAACTTCGTGAAGGCAGGGTTCACGCTGACAATGATATTTTCAGCATTGGTTATCATCATTGCCTCGTTGCTGTTTTCAAATATCGCTGTGGCCTGCTGTATGGATTCTTCAAGTGCGCGGCGTGTAGCGATATCCTTTTCGATTGTCCCAGCCATGGAGTTGAACATTGCTCCCAACTCTGCCAATTCATTGCTTGTATCAATGTCGCAGCGGGCCTGATACGCTCCCTGGGCAATACTTTTCGCCTCTTCATGAAGTTGAGCGAGTGGAAGCAAGATTGTGCGGCGTGTATAGACAATAGCAACTATGACGGAAAGCAGCGTGGTAACAGTGAGCGCGACCATCATCAGCATATTCCGATGCAGGTGATCTAACGCCTCATTCAATTTTGACTGCGTCCAGTTCTGGGTCACAACCATGTCATCCTGGATATCCAGCGCCCGGAAAGCTATTGCTCCAATTACCAGGAGAAGCAGCATCAGAACAGTGGTAAACAGTTTGGCAAAAGAACTTATTCTCATAAACCTCCATTTTTTAGGAATAAATATCCGGATTGCAAGGGCATATTTTCGTGCCGCCTTGGGCGAGCGTGCACGAGAAGCATGAACTGGTGCTAGGGGTCGCTAACGACGGTAATGCGAGGTTGCTAAAGCCTTATCGGCAAAAAGCGGTAAACCTTGAAAGGAACATCTCCGAAAGGACGGTTCATCCTATATCGCTCGCGCAAAGGATATCAGCACGGCAAGTCAGGACTATTGGAGGACATTAGGCGACAGACATAGTGTTGGCCCGCTTCAAATTCGGGCGCTAATTAGGGCCTGTTAACACTTGTTTCGCGACGGGAATCTGGAAAGGAAGGGGCGCTAAAAGCAAAGCCGCCTGAAGGGGATACCTCTGTGGTGAGAGCTACGCAACGTTCAGCCAGCTCGCGCCGTAGTCATAGCGATATTTCGTCAGCATCGATTTCACATCGTTATCTTCCAGCACCTGATCTGCCGCCTTCTTGAATGCTTTTTCATCGGGATACAACTCGGAAAACGCTATGATCGACATTGCGGCGAGTTCCCACTCTTTTCTGGCAAATTCATTGTCAGTGCCATCCCTGAAGTCAGAGTTACCATACACCGCTTGCGGCCTGTCCACCCGTAAGCTCATCTGATACAGGACATACCCGACTATGAACATCACCACCCCCGCAGCGATCAATTCCTTGAGAATATAAGCCACGCCAAGGAAAAATGACGACAGGGACAAAACGATACTGTTGCGCTGCTTTTTCCACGAAGTGGCCGGATATGCCAAAGCCATCCAGTATTTCACAATGTAAGAGGTCAGTTCCTCGGCATTGTTCCACTTCACCGCGAGCACTTTGGTTATCGTCAATCGAGGGATATCCGATCTGCCAATCAACGCATGCGGCGCAATAACTAGGGCATATAACACCGGCAGCACCGCGCCCCAGTAAATGGCGAGCATGTGATTCAGTGAAAACGATGCGTACAGCGCAATGAAATTGATGATCAGTATCATCAATGCTCCTATCCGATCCTACCGCCAGATATTTTGAGTAACGAAGACTATACGATTCCAATCAATTTCAGTATGAATTTCGTAAGATCCGGAGCAGTTCGGAAGAAGCTTCTTGCGTTAACGCAGCCTGTGGCAGCTTTCCACCTCTTCCTGCAAGGAG
This sequence comes from Nitrosospira sp., assembly GCA_035280905.1. Classification (GTDB taxonomy): domain Bacteria; phylum Pseudomonadota; class Gammaproteobacteria; order Burkholderiales; family Nitrosomonadaceae; genus Nitrosospira. The sequence continues at coordinate 3,453 of DATEEZ010000219.1, read as the reverse complement.
CCATTCGCCCCTTTGAACCGCTGTCATATGGAAACACATTTCAATATAGCACGGTGATAAAAACGTTTTTAACAGGAAAACGTGGAATTTTCTTAAACAGTACGAGCGGCTACGAACTGGATGAAGGCCAATGCCAATCCCGGATTTCGGGCATGTCCTCCCCGTACTGTGTGATATAGCGCTTATGGTCGATCAACTTGTCGCGCATCAATTGCTTGAGGTAAGCACCCTTGGAACTCAGCTTGGGCACACGATCGACTACATCCATGACCAGGTGAAACCGGTCCAGATCGTTTAGCACTGTCATATCGAACGGCGTGGTCGTCGTGCCTTCTTCCTTGTAACCGCGCACATGGAGATTGGGATGATTGGTGCGACGGTAGGTCAGGCGATGGATAAGCCAGGGGTAGCCGTGATAGGCGAAAATGATAGGTTTGTTGGTTGTAAATAATGTATCGAAATCCCGGTCCGAAAGCCCATCCGGATGTTCCGATTGGGGCTGCAAAGTCATCAGGTCGACGATATTGACAACGCGAATCTTCAACTCCGGGACATGACGCCGCAGCAGATCCACGGCAGCCAATGTCTCCAGTGTGGGGATGTCTCCGGCGCATGCCAGGACCACGTCCGGCTCGCCCTCCTGATCATTGCTTGCCCAACCCCATATGCCGATACCCGCGCTGCTGTGCTTGATGGCAGCGTCCATGTCCAGCCACTGGAGCGCTGGCTGTTTTCCCGCGACGATGACGTTGATGAAATTTCGGGAACGCAGACACTTGTCGGTAATATAAAGAAGGGTATTCGCGTCCGGCGGAAGATAAACGCGGATGATACTTGCCTTCTTGTTGACGACGAGGTCGATAAAGCCGGGGTCCTGATGAGAAAAGCCATTATGGTCCTGACGCCACACATGCGATGTCAGTAAATAATTGAGGGAAGAAATAGGACGCCGCCAGGGGATTTCCTTGCTGACCTTGAGCCATTTCGCATGCTGGTTAAACATGGAGTCAACGATATGAATAAAGGCCTCATAGCAGGAAAAAAGCCCGTGGCGTCCGGTAAGCAGGTAACCTTCCAGCCAGCCCTGGCATACGTGTTCGGACAGTATCTCCATTACCCGCCCATCGGGCGAGAGGCGCTCATCCTCAGGCAGCTGCTGGGCCATCCAGGTTCGAGAAGTTACGTCGAACAGGGCGTCAAGTCGGTTCGAGCTGGTCTCATCCGGACCCATTACCCGAAAGTTGCGGCTATCCAGATTGAGTTTCATGACGTCGCGAAGAAGCTTACCCATTTCCCGTGTAGCTTCGCGCACTTCTGTTCCCTGCACGGGTACGTCAACGGCATAACTGCGGAAATCCGGCATTTCCAGCTCTTTCAGAAGTAAACCGCCATTGGCATGGGGATTGGCGCCCATGCGCCTATCACCTTCGGGTGCAAGCGCCGCCAGTTCCGGCATGAGACTACCGTTCTCATCGAATAGCTCTTCGGGTTTGTAGCTCTTCATCCAGTCTTCCAGTTGCTTCAGGTGATCAGGCTTGGAACCGAGTTCAGCGAGTGGCACCTGGTGAGAGCGCCAGTAATCTTCCAGCTTTTTCCCGTCCACTTCTTCCGGCCCGGTCCAGCCCTTGGGGCTGCGCAGAATAATCAGCGGCCAGCGCGGATAGGTCATGGCGTCGCGGCTCTCCCCTGGATTTGCTCCGCCACTGCGTGCCTCCCGCTGTATTCCCCGGATATTCTCGATTGCAGAGTCCACCGCGGCAGCCATGGCCTGATGCATGTGTTCGGGGTTCGACCCCTCAACAAAATAGGGCTGGTAGCCATAACCCGCAAACAGGCTTTCCAGTTCCTCTTGGCTGACGCGCGCGAGTATCGTCGGGTTTGCGATCTTGTAGCCGTTGAGATGCAGGATAGGCAGTACCGCTCCATCGTGCACGGGATTGAGAAACTTGTTGGAATGCCAGGAGGTGGCAAGCGGTCCGGTTTCCGCTTCCCCATCGCCCACCACGCACGCCACGACCAGATCCGGATTATCAAAAGCCGCTCCATAAGCATGCGAAAGCGAGTAACCCAATTCTCCGCCCTCGTTTATTGAACCCGGCGTTTCCGGGGCAACATGACTTGGAATCCCTCCAGGAAAGGAGAACTGCCGAAACAGTCTCTTCATTCCCACCTCATCCCTGGAAATGCGGGGATAGAATTCGCTGTAACTGCCCTCCAGCCATGTATTGGCGACCATCGCCGGTCCACCGTGTCCCGGCCCGCACAAGTAGAACGTATCCAGATCAAATTTCTTTATCACACGGTTCAGATGCGCGTAAACGAAATTGAGGCCCGGGCAAGTGCCCCAATGGCCGAGTAGCCGCGGCTTGATATGTGCGAGCGTGAGCGGTTCCCGGAGCAACGGGTTGTCCAGCAGATAGATTTGCCCCACAGAGAGATAATTGGCTGCACGCCAATACGCATCGATCTTTCGCAACTCGTCCGCCGACAGCGGATTGCTTTCGGTTTGCCTTTCAGCCGAAGCACGGTTCATATTGAATCCTCCTTTTCCAGAAGTGGGTTACCGGGAAATCCTGTGACCGAGGCAAACGCCAGGGGTTACCCGGAAATGACTGCCTCTGCTTCCTGCGCAAGGATTGCCGCCTCATTTACGGGAACGACCCACACCTCAACCCGGCTTGTTTCGCTGCTGATGCGTGACATCCCGCTGGCATCGCTGTTGACATCGCTGTTCTTTTGAGCGTCAACACTGATTCCGCACCATTCCATACCAGCCAGAATTTTTTCCCGCACGATTGGAACGTTCTCCCCTACTCCTCCGCCAAAAACCACTGCGTTTGTCCCGCTCAGCACAGCAAGATAGGCGCCAAGATATTTACGCGCCCGGTAACAATAAAGATTGACTGCCAGCTCTCCGTGCCCGCCTTTCGATCTCAACAGCTTCCGTATATCGGCGCTGATGCCTGATACTCCCGATAAACCTGATTGCTCATTCAGCAGCCGATCCATCTGCTCGGGCGTCAAGTTCTCCTGGCGCTGTAAAAACGTCATCAAGCCAGGGTCCAGGTCGCCCGAGCGCGTCGCCATCATGAGCCCCTCGAGCGGCGAGAATCCCATTGAAGTGTCGCGAGGCAATCCGTTATCTGTCGCCGTGATCGAGCAGCCAGCACCGAGCTGCATCGAAATGATTTTTCCATTTTGCAGAGAGTCCGGATGTTGCTCGCGCCACGCCTGCCACATCGCCTGATGCGCCAGCCCGTGAAAGCCGTACCGCCGCAACGTATACTTTTCGGTCAGCTCATGCGGAATTGCGTAGGTTTGCGCGACTTCCGGCAGATGGGTAAAAAACGCGGTGTCGAATACCGCAACTTGCGGTGTATGAGCGCCGAATACTTCACTGACGGCATGTATCCATTTCAACGCGACGGGGTTATGCAAGGGCGCGAGCGGTGC
>DATEEZ010000218.1:0-3405 GCA_035280905.1 Nitrosospira sp. | reverse complement strand
ATGCGGTCATGAAGCAGCTCATGCTACCGGGAAAGTGCTGGACAAACACCGACCAGGTAATGAGGAAAAATTATGTCCCATTATGACGAGAACAAGCACGATACAGCCGGAAATCCTGGCCCTCTGAGCAAGGCAACTCCTGCCGCTACCCCCGCCACAAAGGTTGCAACAGCCGCTCCGGTCAGAGCGAGCATGACCGGGAAATCCCGGAAGTGGATCTCATGTCTCCGCTTACCCTCCGCGGCGTTACCTTCCGCAACCGCATCGCAATGTCACCCATGTGCATGTATTCCGCCCGAGAGGGTTTTGCCAACGACTTCCATCTCGTCCATCTGGGTAGCCGGGCAATCGGAGGCGTAGGGCTTGTGATTGTCGAGGCCACTGCAGTCACGGCCGAGGGACGCATTTCACCGGGAGACATGGGCATCTGGAAAGATGAGCATATTGAACCACTGGCTCGCATTGCCCGGTTTGTGGAGATGCAGGGCGGGATTCCCGGTATCCAGCTCGCGCATGCCGGGCGCAAAGCCAGTTGCGATGCCCCCTGGACTGGCGGCAGCAGCTTGAAAACGCCGGCGGAAGGAGGCTGGCCAGTGACAGGCCCCAGTCCCCTGCCGTTTCACACCGATGACCCGATCCCAATGGCCATGTCGGAGACAGATATCGAGGGGTGCATTGAGGCATGGGGGACAGCCGCTCGCCGTGCGCTGGACGCGGGCTTCAAAGTGATAGAACTTCACGCAGCACATGGCTACCTGATGCACGAGTTTCTATCGCCTTTAAGCAACCATCGCACTGATAATTATGGCGGAAGCCTGGCAAATCGCATGCGGCTTTTGCTAAGGGTTGCCAAGCGTCTCCGCGATGTTATCCCGTCCGAACTGCCTTTCTTCGTGCGTATCTCGGCAACCGACTGGGTTGATGGAGGCTGGGATATAGAGCAATCAATTATTCTTTGCAGAGAACTGAAGCTCCTCGGAGTGGATCTGATCGATGTCTCGTCGGGCGGCGCGACACCGGATGCGAGAATTCCGGTTGCCAGAGGCTACCAGGTTCCGTTTGCCCGACAGATCCGGGATGAAGCACAAATTCACACGGGCGCGGTAGGACTGATTACCGACCCGCAATACGCCGATGAGATCATCACCAGCGGCCAGGCCGATCTCGTTTTTATCGGTCGAGAGTTACTGCGGGAACCTTACTGGGCCCTCAAGGCGCAACATGCGTTAGGGATAGAGCCAGAATGGCCTGTCCAGTATGGTTATGCCGTTAAGCGCCGGGCCAAATAGATGTGGTAGTTTATTTGCGGGTCCTACAGTCAATGAGGATAAAAGGGAAGCGAGTCGCGGAGGTGCATCCAGATTAGGGCCTGTTAACACTTATTTCACATCCGCGACGGAGACAGATTTTATTGAGCACGAGGCGTGAGCCGCGCCGCAGAGCAACCTCTGTAAGCGGCGAGTAACGATAGGCTGGATAAAATCGTCCCGTCCCTTCGGGTTGCGCCCGAAAAAACGCGGATGCTGCATTGCAAAGCTTGACCATAGGTTCACTATGCCCTGCGCTTCGCGCCTTGCACTACGCTTTTTCGTGCAGCAACGCGGTCGCGAAATAAGTGTTAACAGGCCCTAAGCACGACGTCAGCGTTCCGTTATGCCTTCACGGCTCTTGTCGACTTGATCGGTCGTCACCAGGCTGCCGCGATTGCCCCATGCGTTTCGGATATACGACAGAACCAGTGCAACTTCCACGTCGCGTAAAACTTGCGCGAATGGTGGCATGCCATAAGGCCGGGGGTTGCCTGCGGTCGAGGGGGGATAACCTCCATTCAGCACACTGCGAATGACGTTTGTAGGAGGTGTGAGGGTAACGCTTCGATTACCGGCCAGTGGCGGGTAAATTCCGGGGGCGCCCTGCCCGGAGTCGCCGTGGCAATCCTGGCAATGTTCCTTATATATCCGTGCCCCATACCGCAACCAGGCCTGCACCTGTTCTGTCTGCGCAGGAGGATTTACCTTTTGACGCGATTGGCTTTCAGGCAATGATTTCAGATAGACCGCCATTGCTTGGGCATCCTCTTTTGTCAGATGCTGGAGACTTTGGCTGACGACCTCCGCCATCGGTCCTGATGTCGTCGCTCGCGGTGAAATCCCGGTAGTCAACAACTGGACAATTTCTTCGATCGACCAGCCAGCCGTACTTGCCTCCAGACTCGAGGTCAGCGATGGCGCATACCAGTTCGAGCCCATGATCTGCCCGCCTCCCAGCTTGTCATCTCCCTTGAGACCGATCATGCCGCCCAGCGGATTTCGCTCGGCGTGGCAGGCACTGCAATGGCCGAGTCCCTGGACCAGGTATGCACCCCGGTTCCACTCAGTGCTCCTGGTGGGATCAGCCTGATACACGCCCGGCTTGAAATACGCTGCACGCCAGAGGGTTAACAATGGCTGGAAATCGTATCGGGAAGCGACCTGGCTTGGCGGATTCTGTTGAACGACGGGTTCGAGAGCTCGAAGATGAGCAAAAATTGCATCGGAATCTTCACGAGTGATTTTCGTATATTCCGTATATGGAAATGCGGGGTACAGAAGCCTCCCATCGCGCGATTTACCCTCGTGCAGCGCTTTCCAGAAATCATCTTCATCCCAGTCACCGATTCCGGTTACCTTGTCCGGCGTGATATTGGACGTGACAAACGTACCGAATGGGGTTGAGAGTTTCCTTCCCCCGGCATAGGCATGCCCACCTTGAACTGTATGACATCCTATGCAATTCCCGGCTCGCGCAAGATATGCTCCGCGCGCTTGCCGCTGTTTCACAAGAATTGAAGATGACGGCGTGGCACTCTTTTCTGACTTTGCTTCCTTTTTCGGCGGAGTCGCACCGATTACTTCAGGAGACAGGCTCATACCTGCAAAAACTGCCACTGCGGCAACGATGAAAGCAATTTTCATTGCCCAACGCTCCTTTGAACAATACTCCCGCAACGCTGCGCCATCTCGGGAGGCAACACATCCGAGGGCCTTGCATTTTCCGGCACAGGCTGGGCCGCAAGCCACGCCGCAACCACGTTTGCCTCCTCGACGGTGAGCTGGCGGGCGATGTCGGACATGCAATTGCGTTCTTGCCCCCGCATCAGTCCGCCATTCTTCCAGGCGCCGAATTGAGCGGCGATATACACCCGAGGAAGTCCCAGGAGCCCGGGAATAAAAGGCGCCGTGCCCATGAGCTGTTTGCCATGGCACTCGATGCAGGCAGGTATATCCCGTGTCGCATCACCCTGTTGAATCAGTTTCTGGGCCTGCCTGATCTCAGTGGGAGAAGATACCACCCGTTCCGGCGGAGGGTAAGATTGCTTGATTCCCGAAAAATATGCTGCCATTTCCCGCAGGTATTCGTCGCTCA
>DATEEZ010000217.1:0-3510 GCA_035280905.1 Nitrosospira sp. | reverse complement strand
GTGTCAGAGCCCGGCCTGGGCGGTGGCGATGGCGGAGCCGTTTTCCCCTGCGCAGTAGCAGCCTGAGTTCCCGAGGCGACCACCGCACCTCCCTGCGCGCCAGTCTCCATCTCTGACTTGACCTCGGCCATCAGGTCATCCACTGTTTCGCCCAACTCTGCAAATGATTCACGCCCCTTCTCATAAAGATGGATACTGCCCTTGATTGTCGCTTTGGTAAGTGACCGGGAGGCATTGGCCAGGAACGGACGCAGCACTGGCGCGAGCAGCGTGGCGGCAAGGCCAGCCACCAAGCCTGTGATTAGATTGCTCTTGAAGTTTTCAGTGGCCATGATTTCTCCTGTTTATCAACTCATAGTTATTTCTAGACAGATTTTGCTTTTTTACAAGCCCTGCCGTAATCAAATCAATTACGAAGGGCCCTATGTTTGAAGTAACCAGTCCAGTGACACCACCGGCACAAGAACAAACAAGCTGTACTTCGTCGATGAGCTGAATGGCCGAAGCATCAATATTTGGCAACGACATGGGTCTGCTTGCTGCAAGTCCCATTTATGAAGGGAATGCGGCCATGAAAACTATAGGACACAGCCAATCCTTTGAAGAAGTTGCAAGCGTTCTTGCCGTTGATGTAGAGCAGGGGCTTACCGCTGCCGAAGCTGCTTCGCGGCTGGCCAAGTATGGGCCAAACCAACTGCGTAGAGGCGAACCAATTTCGCCTCTTGCTATTTTTTGGAACCAGTTCAAGAGCGTGGTCATTTGGGTGATGATTGGCGCAGCGATCGTTTCCCTCCTCTTGGGTGAGTTGATTGATGGCAGCGCCATTCTTGCTATCGTAGTGCTGAACGCTCTCATCGGTTTTTCCAGAAATATCGCGCTGAAAAAGCCAATGCCGCGCTGGCGCTCCTGGCGGAACCAAGGGCGCGGGTAGTGCGGGATGGCCACGCCGCGGTGGTGGCCGCTGCTGACATCGTGCCGGGGGATGTGTTGCTGCTGGAAGCAGGCGACCTGGTAGCTGCCGATGCCCGTTTGGTTAAAGCATCCTCCATGCGCATCGTCGCAGTGCCACTCACTGGGGAATCCCAACCAGTGGATAAATCCGCCGGGAGTCTTCCGGACGAAACGGCCTTGGCTGATCGCACTAACATGGTCTTTTTCGGCACAAGCATCTGGGCCGGCTCTGGACGTGCTCTGGTCGTGGCTACAGGCATGGAGACCGAGGTGGGCCATATCGCGCGCTTACTGCAGTCGGCAGGTTCTGGCAAAACGCTATTGCAGGTCCGATTGGATCAGGTTGGGAAACGCCTACTATGGATATGCCTAGGTCCGGTGGCGCTGGTGTTCGGTTTAGGTCTGCTGCAGTCTCAAGATCCGTTCCAACTGTTCCTAGCCGCAGTCACCCTTGCGGTGGCAGCGATTCCTGAAGGGCTGCCCGCGGTGGTTACCGTGGCCCTGGCCCTTGGCATGCAGCGCATGGTACAGCGCAACGCGTTGGTGCGCCATATGCCGGCGGTAGAAACGCTGGGCTGTGCACAAGTGATTTGCACTGACAAAAACTGGCACCTTGACCCTGGGAGCCATGACCGCGCGTAAGCTGGTCACCGCGGAACGCTTATTTAGCATTACTGGTGAAGGTTACACAACGACAGGCCTTTTGTTTCCGAAGGACGAGAGCAGCGGGATGATCCATTATTGTTCGCCCTGCTGTGGGCGGCCGTTGCCTGTAACGAAGCTGAGTTGATCATCAAAGATGGCAATACGGATATCGTAGGCGATCCGACCGAAGGGCCTTGCTAGTTGCTGCTGCTAAACAGGGGCATAACCCGTTCTGCGATCGAAGCCGAAATGCCAAGGGTGGCAACTATTCCGTTCGATTCTGAGCGCAAACGCACATCGGTGAGTTCCGTCAGAACCAGCGGCACGCGCATGTCAGGCTTGTCCGAGCCATATTTCGACATCGCTTCGGCATGGGTCAGATGTGGAAACGGGGTGGGCAGATGACGATGGTGCGCCGGAACAAGGAAGCCCGCGCGTTAGTCAAGGGGGCGCCGGAAGTCGTGCTGGAACGCTGTACCCACATATACTCCGCGGAAGGCGTGAGACCATTATTGGCTACGCCCAAGCGTTCGGGTTGATAAGTGAAAGCTGATCTGGGCGGATAGAGCTAGATATGACATGGTGTGCACTATAGGAGAAAAATCGGCAGGTGTAATTTGCAGTTTCTCCCAGCCATCACGCCTGTGTTGCGATCACTGCCACAGTTGCAATGAAGACGGATTGAGAAAATCTGGGAGCGGGAGTATGCCGTCCTTAAGAGATTTTATGATCATCTCATTGCATTTATTGTTTGCGCATTGCATGTAAAACCCGGTGACTTTGTGCCTCATAACTTTATACGCCAACGGTAGTTAATAACATAGTATGAGTACGCATTAGAACTACACGGCAAGAACTGAAGAATGAAAGAGAGTTGGATTATTTCATCAAGTGCGAGCCTCGAATATGCGCGACAGCTTCTTAAGATTCGCTCGAAGGCGATTTGGTAAACTAGTGATAGCGACGATTTTCATGGCGATGGCGCCGAAAGCGGGTGCGGTCGAACTCGAACCTAGAGCCTATTCCAATATTCCTGTCGGGCAAAACTTTATTATTGCAAGTTATGCGTATATGAACGGCGGCGTGACGTTCTCGCCGACGATACCGATTAAGGATGCCCACCTGGAAGTTCATAATTCCATCTTCGCCTATGCGAGATCTCTTGATGTCTGGGGGCGATCGGGTAAGTTTGACATAATCATCCCTCAAGCCTGGTTCTCTGGTGACGCTTTAGTAGCAGGGGAGCCGCGGAACAGGGTGGTGGGGGGGTTTCGCGATCCCGTTGTTCGCCTTTACGTGAATCTTCTCGGAGCCCCAGCTCTCTCAGTGAAAGAATTCGCTAGTTACAAACAGGATACAATCTTGGGAGTAAGTCTGGCGGTTTCAGCGCCAGGAGGGCAATACGACGATCAAAGGCTCGTCAATATTGGCACTAATCGCTGGTATTTCAAACCGGAGATTGGGCTTTCAAAAGCGTTTGGACCGACCACACTTGAGCTTGTCGCGAGCGCATATATTTTTACGGATAACAATCAGCCTTACCTAGGTGACAAACTGGAGCGGGATCCGCTCTACGCTGCACGGGGACATTTAATCTACAGTTTCGGATCCTCTGGCATCTGGGGGTCTCTCGACGCGACCTTTTTCACCGGTGCCCGCACGACGATAGACGGCAGGAGAAACGACGATTTGCAGCAGACCTCGCGCTTGGGCGCAACCCTCGTATTTCCAATCAACCGTCAGAATTCCATTAAGCTCTACGGCAGTACAGTTGTTTCTGCCCAAGGCGGAGCCAACCTGGATATTATCGGGATCGCCTATCAGCACCGATGGGGAAGAGACTTTTGAATTCTTTGAATTCTTCAATGCAAGTGTGTTTGAGGTACTAACTGCACCGGCTAGATCAATTACGAT
>DATEEZ010000216.1:0-6541 GCA_035280905.1 Nitrosospira sp. | reverse complement strand
TAACTCAACTGATGCGGCAGCTTGACGGTTGGGAGTATCTTGGAAAAACGATTCGCAAGGAATTCAGTTTCAAGAATTACTACCAGACAATGGCGTTCGTCAATGCAGTAGCATGGATATCACACCGGGAGGACCATCATCCCGACATTACTGTAGGCTATAACAAATGCCAAGTGGAATATACAACCCATGCTATTGGTGGATTGTCAGAAAATGATTTTATTTGCGCCGCGAAAATTGACACGCTTTTTCAGATTTGAGATCGCCTGGCCGCCCATCATTTACCTCCCCTCCCATCTCTGGAGAAATCGTAGCGGCCTTCGGCAGGCATTTCCTCGTTAAAACCGCAGATGATGCGACGCTGACATGCGTGTTACGGGGAAAAAAGGGTGGCGCGGCATGTGGTGACCGGGTTGAAATCTGTCAAACGGCACCTGGACAGGGTGTTGTCGAAAGGGTTTTGCCGCGTAGCACGCTTTTATACCGCAGTGATATTTCCCGCGAGAAACTGATCGCAGCTAATGCGACCCAGGTAATCATTGTATTGGCGGTAGTCCCAAGCTTCAACGAGGAACTGATAAATCGTTGCCTGGTTGCCGCCGAGAGCCAGCACCTCAGCGTTCTGATCGTACTCAACAAGACAGACCTGCTAGAGCCGGGCAGAGCTGCCCTGGACAAGCTCTCACTCTACCGCGAGCTCGGCTATAGCCTGCTCCCCATCAGCGCCAGGAACGACGTAAAACCCCTGCTGCCCTATCTGGAAGGCCATCTCAGCGTAATGGTGGGCCAATCCGGTATGGGAAAATCAACCATTATCAATGCGCTTGTTCCTGCCGCTGAGCGTGCCACTGCCGACATTTCCGTCACACTCGACGCCGGCCGCCACACGACAACCCATGCGCGGCTTTATCATCTCGACAGAAATACCCGGATCATAGACTCTCCCGGAGTTCAGCAGTTTGGTTTGCAACACCTGAGCATGGAAGACATCGCCTGGGGATTCAGGGAGTTTCGTCCCTACATCGGCAAATGCAAGTTCAATAACTGCCGACATTTAAGCGAGCCAGGGTGCGCGCTGGCGGGGGCAGTGCAGGAGAATAAGGTGAGCGTACGCCGCATTGATTTCTACCACAAGCTGATCACCTCGCTGTGCACCGATCGCAATCCGTCTTCTCCCTCGCGGACGAGAATCCAGTAGCGGCTTCCGGTCGACACGCTTCAGATCGGAACAGGCGGTCCGGGAACAGGCATTGCACGTCATAAAAGCTGCGATATCGCCCTTTTCATAAGCTAAAAGCCCGATGGACCGGAGATGGTCCATCGGGCTTTTATTACAAAGCCTGCTGGTCAGGCATCACTCCCTAGCGGAGCTGCCGCCAAGCGAAGGCGTGGTAGCGCCGATTTTTTCCTTCTTGACCTTTCTTCCTGCGAGCGGATGAGCGGAAAAAGGTTCGAAGCGATCGAAACCTGTCACCGTCACGGTACCACCGTTTTCGACATATTGCTCCTCGAAATGCTCCAGGAATTCCATGAAGGTATGATCGACCAGCGTTGCCTGGCTGAAATCGAGAACGACTTCCTTTTTAGGCTCAAACTGGGCCAGTACCTTCTTGAAGCCGATCAGGTTGGAAAATATCGCGGCATCCTGAACGTTCATATAGTACTGATTTCCCGCCTGTTTCAGTTGATAGCGCGCCTTGAAGAGGTTGCCGAATGAAGCACCGTTTACGATATGGAAAACAAACTTGACGAGAATACCCGCACCGATACCCATCAGCAGGTCGCTGGCAACCGTTACTGCGATCGTAACCAGGAAGATGGTCAACTGCTCGCTGCCAATCTTGTAGGTCTTGAAGAACTCATGTGGCGAGGCCAACCGGTAGCCGACGAAGATCAGCATGGCTGCCAGTGCAGCATTCGGAATCATCTCGATCACGGGGATCAGGAACAGCATCGATACAAACAGGCAGAAGCCGTGAAAGAAATTGGCCCAGCGGGTGCGTGCACCGAAACCTACATTCGCGGAGCTGCGCGCCACTTCCGATATCATTGGGGATCCGCCAAGTACCGCAGCAACCGTATTGCCTGCGCCAACGGCAATCAGGTCCTTATTGAAATTCGACTGACGCCTCCAGGGATCCAAGCTGTCAACGGCTTTGACGGTAAGGCAGGACTCCAGGCTTCCCACCAGCAGGAACATAATCACGTATTTCCAGAATGCACCCGTTCCAATTTGTGAGAAGTCAGCATTGAAAGTGATCTCCTTCCAGAAATCGCCTATATGAACCAGAATATGAGCGGGTTGCGTGCCCTTGAAATCCAGAACCATGGCAGCAGGGATGGCTATCAGCAATACAACCATTGGAGCTGGGATTTTCTTAACCAAAGGACTTTTTATCTTTGGCAACCCAAATAGAACGATCAGGCTAAGTATCCCGACTATCGCTACAGGCACGTTCGGATTCATGATGGAATTGGGGATTTGCGCATATAGCTTCACTGGTCCCATTCCGGCTAATGTAGCTGGGTCTATTCCCAGCAGGATATGAGCCTGCTTGGAAATAATGATAAGCCCGATGGCAGCCAGCATTCCATGTACCGCGGATAACGGGAAGAAATCACTAAGCGAGCCGGCTCTCATGAAACCGATGACGACTTGCAGTGCGCCCGCTACTACCATGACGCCCAAGGCCATTTTCCATCCTTCAGGCCCACCGCCAACTTCCGCAACGCAGCCTGCCACAATCGTAATCAAACCCGCTGCGGGGCCTTTGATGGTTAGCTGTGAACCGGCAAAAAATGCAACCAGCAATCCTCCTATCATGGCCGTAAGCACGCCCATGGCGGGCGGAAAATCGCCAGCTTTGGCTATACCCAGACTAAGCGGCAGAGCCAGCAGGAAGACAAAAAATCCGGCCATGAAATCGTACCGGAAATTCTCCAACATCCCCGGCAGGCCATCTTTCGGTATCGTTAATTTAGTTGTAGAAGCAGTAGTAGAACTCATCAGTGGTAGCTCCCATTAGTTGGATTTTAAATGTCGTGAATAAAAAAGTCTCAAATTTCCATTAATTTTCATTCGCCTGGCACGCCTGTATCCAGCCAACAGGCTTATCCCGAGGGTTTGAAGAGTCTCATACGCGGTATTTTTCGTCCGTAAAACACGAGCTTGTTCATGTCAATCAAGTTTCCGTGTTCCGGGATATTCGTCTTCACATTTGTGATATAATTCATATTTCATCCCCTTTCAGGGGAGTTGCTCAAAGCAAAAGCACGGATTACCGTCCGGCATTTTCCTTTTTCACCATCTATACCCCCCAACGTCTGTTTTCCTCTGAATTGTGAGGCTCCGCATGATTGTCGTTTTGCCTCACATGACGCGTAGTCGATGCTCCGAAGTTAGTTAGAAAGATTTGTCTACTCTCTGTTATTCCCCTGCTGAAGAATCGAGACATCTTCTGAGACACTCCCGTATTACCTTTGTACTTCCCCCGATCTCCTGATAACACCTTTCCTGAACTCTAGGTAAGCGCCGGCTTTATTTCCTGATCTCCTCCGCATGGCTTTTGAATCCCCGGATTTAAGCCGACGCCTTTTCATTTCCATCAGACCTGTCTCTGTTTTTTCCCTTTCATATCACGAGCTCACGTTCACGAGTTTTTGAAGGGGACGGCATGATAAGTCTTAACATGAGGTCCAAGATAAATCCGTGAATATATTCTCACCAGGGAGAGACCGACGATGATGAAGCTCAGTGCGAGAATGACCGCAAATACAACCTGGTCTGTGTGAATATGGGTGAAGATCAGGTCTATTCCCAGGAATGATGGCGTAATAGGAAAGCCCATCAAGCCCAGACACGCAAGCAGGAAGATGAAAGCCTGGCCAGGGTATTCATACACATGACCCTGACCTTGAGGTTCCTTCAGATCCACCCCCCGCTCGAGTGACTTCAGTTGTGCCAGACACGCGTATCCCACGAGGCCTGAAAGGAGGATGCCACTTATATAAATGACGATCTCCCGAGTCGTCACTTCGTCGTAAAACGAAATGGCGAGCGCGATCCAGAGATGATTCATGATGACGTAGTACCAACTCAACTGGGGACTCATTCTTTCTGAGAAAGACTTCAGCACGACGATCAGGGCGATGAAGGCAAATAGTGTCGGCAGGAATTGTTGGACTCCGGCCGGTAGAGATTGCTCGTAGAACAGGCAGGCGAGGCCAGCAAGGAAAAGTGCGGTAGCGATAACGAAACCGACAGTTCCGGATAACACCAGGTTCAGCTTCCTGCCGATCCATTTCACCGGGTCCCAGAAGAAGAAATACATGAACGAATCGAGGTTGAACTCCTTCACGCTCAGCATATAGGTCGCGTACTCGATTTGCTTGGATGCGGAGTGCTTGTCGATGTATTCCCTTGGAACAAAGTGGTAGAACTGGTCGCGGAGCAGGAAGGTCACAGCGGATGGCGAAACCAGAAGCTGATACGTCCGCAAGAATGCATTTCCTGCCAAATGGAGCAAGGCAAGATCATAAAACCCTAACGCCACTTCCACGAAAATGATGCCGATCTGCGCCACTGAAGAGTAGGCAATCTGCGTCTTGATCGAGGACTGTACGCGTGAAATAAGGGTCGCGACTATGGCGGTCGCCACGCCAAGAAGAATCACAAGCGCTACCACAACGGGCTGGTTTTCCCAGAATGGGAACGTTCTCAAGAGCAGAAAGACACCCAAGTGAACCGAAAGCGAGCCATAGAAGATCGCACTTGATGGAGTCGGTCCTTCCATTGCCCTGGGCACCCAGGAAGAGAACGGGAGTTGACCCGATTTCACCGCAGCCGCCAGCAAGAGCATCAACCCGATCAGAATCCCCAGCGTCGTATTGCCCTCGAGAGTCTGTGCAACCAGTTCCGGATGCATGAGCTTGGAGAACGTGATGTTTTCGTGCCACAGATGATGGCTCATCCAGATGACCAGGATCAGCCCCATATCTGCGACGCGGAACACCGTGAATACCTTGAGCGCATTTTTTACCGGCAGGTACCGCTCCCTGTAGAACCCGATCAGGAGGAAGGACGTGATTCCCAGAACTTCCCATCCGATGAAGAGTGTCTCGAAATTACCGGAGAAAATGATGGTGTTGTAGCCGATGTAAAAGAACAGGATGGTGTTGAAGAACCGCTTATAGCCCCTTTCGCGATGAAGGTACCATCTGGAGTAGACGGTAACCAGAAAGGTCAGGAATGACCCGACAAACAGATATACCGCGGTGATCTTGTCGAAATAGAACGATATGAAAAACTTGTAACGCTCCGTATCGTAGAGGATCAGCTCAATCGTCTGGAATGTGTGATGGCCGTCTATCAACCACAGCACCAGGAAAATCCAGGCGAGAACCATGTGCGCACCGACTGAAAGGTAAGCGATCCACGAAATGGCATCCTCATTCTTTTTCGGCACGAGCATTGTGAGCGCAAACCCGATCAACGGGATGAATATGAATAGCCCAAGCAGTGAGGTTAGCAGCGTTGTCATTTTTTCGCCTTCTCCTTCTTCTCGATAAAGTAGACAGGTAAATTCTCTTGAACCGCATCCAGGGTTTCGATCGATTCCGCTTTCTTGGCCCGTTCCATCAACCCGCTCAGATCCGATACGGTTTCCAGATTGTTCAACAAGGGTTTGTAAATCTTCGAGAAACTACCGTCCTTGTACAGCCAAAGCTCACCGGTATCCGGATGCAGCGCCAAACAATGCACCCAGTAGTTTTCATAAAACGAATAGTTTGCCGTCTGCGACTTGATCACCTTCAATGCCACATCGGGATAATGTTCGATGATGACGAGGAGACGGACCGGGTCGTGGATCTCGATCATCTGGCTGGGCAACCCAGTCCTCAAGTCGCCGTCAGCCCCGTTGGCCACCCCGATCAGGCCCATGACGTTGTGCGGCAGTTTTGTTCCCGCGCCCATCTTATGGTTGTCGGTCCGGGAGAAAAAATACTCGAGGTCAATACCACCCATAACCAACGCAATTGGGCCCATGGACATGGTGAGGAACTTACCTTCAGGATCGGTCCGGTAGTCATAGGTGCTTGTCGACGCACGCCTGTCCAGGAAGAGGTTTTCCGTAATGCTCCGCCTGCCGATAATACTTACCGCATTGGTGGCGTGGTTGAGCTCCGGTCGGGGTTCAAACAGCGAAACGGCTCTCCGTCGAATTTCCTCGTGAATTTCCTTGGGGCTCGCCTTGGTGTTGATGGACACCAACCTGCGGGATCTTTCCTTCGCGTGAAGATCGAGCGCTTCGTTGATGACGAGCGTATTCCTCCTGTGTTTGGCGGCGTTTTCCTCGGAGAGAACATCTTCATCGAAGAAAGCGACTTCGTCACGCGTGGTGTCGTGCAGGCCCGGGAGGAATTGTGTTGCCGGTGGAATAACGACTCCTCGTTCCTTGAGCTGTTCCCTTACTTTCGGGTGGTTGGCCATGTAACAGAACGTCCTGGCATTCACCGATCCGGGCCGGCCACCGCATGCGCC
>DATEEZ010000215.1:0-28092 GCA_035280905.1 Nitrosospira sp. | reverse complement strand
GGTAAAAACTTCTCCGGGCAAATTATTTACCCGTGTTTTTACCCGGCTCTTTACCCGGAAGTGGAAGTCAATGGACGTAAAAGGATATTGCGACGTCTCTTTATAAGAGGAGGTTGTTTTATATGATTATTTATACTTCTCTGGATGTCTGTGGACTATTTGATGGTGCCCGGAGCCGGAATCGAACCGGCACGGGCGGTTAAGCCCGAGGGATTTTAAGTCCCTTGTGTCTACCAATTTCACCATCCGGGCGAGGATGAGGCAAATTATCAATTTTAACCCGAAGTAACGAAACTGACCAAATATCAGTGTCAGCATCTGGGAGATTGGGCGGATATTGACGGGTCCGAGTGCTAAGTTCGGGGAGATGTTTCTGGGGATACGAGGCGCAATGGAAATAAACGATTTTTTCGATCAGATTTTTTTTGCAGAATTATTAAAAAATCTGGTTTTGACCGCTAAAGTTTCACGAAAGGTTGACGTAGATCAACCAACATCCGCATAAACCTGTTCTCGGACCGTATCCCAAGTATCATTTGATCAGGCTATACAGGATCAGTGGCATCCTACTGAGCCAGGGCGTTCTGCTGTAGGAAAATTTCTTACACGGAAATGCTGCCATTTTCTACACACAAATCGGAAAATTTCCGGTTTTTTCCCTCCTTCCAAACCTCCACAATGCAGTCATTCAATGTGATGGAGGTAAAAATGAAAGCCAACGAACTGATAGCGGAAATCAAGGACCTTAATCTGACTTATCTCATGCTGGCCCAGCAGATGGTAATTGCCGACAAGGATATGGCGATTTTCAGGCTGGGGATAAGCAAGGACATCGCCGATATCCTGGAAGTTCTTACGCCGGGGCAGATACTCAAGCTGGCGAATTCTAACATGATGTTGTGCCGAATACGTTTCGACGACAACTTGGTCTTCGGCATGCTTGCCAACTACACAAAAGACAAGTTAATGGCGCAGTCTCATGCGACAATTCTGTTTTCAGGACAGCCGGTTGAACAAATTTCCTGAAGTATTTCCTGAAATATTTTCTGAGAATTTCCCGGGGAAGCGAGCTTCCTGAGTAAGAATAAGGATAGGGGGAACGGTTATGCGCAAGAAAAGCATTGTGTCGGAAGCCAACGAGATAAAGACAGCGATTGAGTTGATTCGCCTGGGGGCGCGCCTTCAGTTGCTGGAGTCTGAAACCACCCTGAGCCGCGAACGGCTGATCAAGCTTTACAAGGAACTGAAAGGCGTTTCTCCACCAAAGGGAATGCTGCCGTTTTCCACCGATTGGTTTCTTACGTGGCAGCCCAATATACATTCCTCCGTATTCGCTGACATTTACCGCTATCTGATTACTCATGGCGACTGCCGCGGAATCAGCGCCATCATTAAGAGCTACAAGCTTTATCTGGAACACTGCCAGGTCAGCGAGATGGAGCCGATACTGAGCCTGACCCGGGCCTGGACGCTGGTGCGCTTTTTTGAAAGCAAATTGATGCAGACTACGGCGTGCAGTCAGTGCGGCGGGCATTTCGTAGTGCATGCGAACGATCTCCATCACCGCTACGTTTGCGGACTATGCCATATCCCTTCCCGAGCCGGCAAAACCAATAAAGCGCGGACAGCAATGGTGGCAGAGGCAGCTATATAAGCTCTGTAGGCACTGAGCACTCCTATACCCGCGCAGGTCCTTGCGGTTTCCGTGCGGAGAACGCTGTTCTCCGCCAGCCCTTAATCTCTTTCTCTCCTGAGCCGGAATTCTTTCCGGCTGCCTTTTGCTTTTTTCCACTTACCTTTCCGGGTCAATGAACTCGTGTCGATGGACTAAAGTCCGGCGGGTTTGACCCGTTATAGAGGACACGATCCAAGATTTTGTCTGCCTTACCGCAGTTTTGTCGTGGAAGAACCATGATGAGGCGGGGCGGCAGCACGGCTTGAGCGCGGGCGCTCCTGGACTACTGGCGTGCTCCTAAAATTACCTATTCAAGCAATGCAATAGTAGATACAGGAAATATCAGAAAAAGATGTTGGTCATTATTGGATCTCTCGTCGTGCTGGCATCGGTGTTCGGCGGTTTTGCTTTGGCTGGCGGCCACCTGGCTGCGCTGTTTCAACCGGTTGAGCTTCTCATAATCGGGGGTGCGGCTATCGGCGCATTTACCCTGGGTAATACGAAAAAAGCCCTCAAGGCCACCTTCAAATCACTTCCCAAGGTTGTGCAGAGCCCCCGGTACACCAAAGCCTTGTATATGGACCTGATGGCACTGCTCTATGATCTTCTGGTCAAGGTTCGCAAGGAAGGATTGATGTCGATCGAGCCTGATGTCGATTATCCCAATGAAAGTGCGATTTTTGCCAATTATCCCGATATTCTCGCTGAGCACGTTGCGCTGGAGTTCTTGACCGACTACCTCCGCCTCATGGCCGCAGGCAACCTCAACGCATTCGAACTGGAAAATCTCATGGACAACGAAATAGAGACTCATCACCAGGAAGGCGAAATCCCCGTGCATTGCATAACCCGGTTGGCGGACAGCATGCCAGCGTTCGGGATAGTCGCGGCGGTAATGGGGGTGATTCATACGATGGCATCCGTGGGACTGCCGCCCTCGGAACTAGGTGTGCTTGTTGCTCAGGCGCTCGTGGGAACTTTCCTCGGTATTCTTCTGGGATATGGATTTATCGGTCCCATTGCCTCGATACTGGAACAGAGGCTCAACGAATCGACAAAGATACTGCAATGCATCCGGGTCACCTTGCTGGCGAGCATCAATGGCTACACCCCTGCAATAGCAGTCGAATTTGGACGGAAGGTGCTCTACTCGACGGAGCGGCCCAGCTTCGCTGAACTGGAAAGCCACGTTAGACGGGCAAAAGACAAATAAGAAAGAGGGAAGAGGTTAACTGTGGCCGAAACGCAGCATCGCATCGTCATAAAGAAAGTAAGGAGGCAGAACCATGGGCACGGAGGCCAATGGAAGATTGCCTATGCAGACTTTGTAACTGCGATGATGGCGTTCTTTCTGCTTATGTGGCTGCTCAGTTCATCGACACGGGCTCAATTGCAAGGTATCTCCGAATATTTTCTGAGGCCGCTGGAATCGATACCGGAAAGACGCCCAGGGAGCGGCGACCGGACAAGTTTGATCCAGGGGGGTGGAAAAGATGTGATCCGTCGAGATGGGCAGGTACAAAAGGTGGATATAGACAGCTCTGAAAAACCGCTCAGTCTCAGGGCAGTGCAACTCGAGCTGGAGCGGCGCGATGCACGCCGGCTAGAGGACTTGAAGCGCCGGCTGGAGCGCTTGGTCGAATCCAACCCGACCATGCGGGAGTTCAGGAAACAGTTGCTGCTGGATATTACGACGGAAGGGCTGCGCATTCAGATTATAGATGACAAGAATCGGCCGATGTTTGCGCTTGCCAGAGCCGAACTCGAGCCGCATACGCGGGAAATTCTGCAAAAACTGGGCAGCGTACTGAACGAAATGCCTAACAAGCTGAGCCTTTCCGGCCACACGGATTCAACTCCCTACGCGAGTGGCGAGAAAAATTACAGTAACTGGGAGTTATCTGCCGATCGTGCAAATGCTTCCCGTCGCGAGCTCATTCTCGGCGGAATGAACGAGCAAAAGATCATGCGCGTGGTTGGCTTGAGTTCCGCTGTCCTGTTTGACAGGAATGATCCGACGAATCCGGTCAATCGGCGTATCAGCATTATTGTGATGAGCAGCAAGGCTGCCGAGGCAATAAGCAAGGAAGGTGCGGAAACAAAGGAAGTCAAAACGAATGGCACGGTCAATCCTGAAACCTTGCGCAGCAGCGCCGGTTGAGCACTGATGTCACCATTCCGGAAATCGCACAACAGTTCCCCCTGGCGGAAAACACTCCACTGATCCTGCCCGAACGCGGGAAATCCGCTCCGCACTGTGTAAAAAAACCCTGATGTTGATCCCCTACGCGATGCTGCGAGAATTATGGGGCAAATTCTGTTCTTTTTCCCCGATAGCTCTCTCCTGAGCCGTTCAATAATGCCGCATATCATCCACGTGCAGTAATTGACGTGGAATCCCTCGGTCATTTGGGTTTTGGCAGGAATCAGCAGTGAGCGAAGAGAGCGATCAGGAACGAACGGAACCGGCGTCTCCCCGGCGTCTGGAAAAGGCTCGTGAAGAGGGGCAGGCGCCTCGCTCCACGGAACTGTCGACATTTGCCCTCCTTATTACAGCTGGGGCCGGTCTTTGGCTCATGGGTGGACATTTCAGCAGCCAGCTTGCCCGATTGATGAAGGAGGGAATGCATATTCCTCGTGAGATCGGATTTGAGTCTGCCCGCCTGGTCGAGCGTTTGTTCGATCAATCCTTTCATGTGCTGATTACCTTCACTCCCTTCCTGATACTGATGATCCTGGTTGCACTGGCTGCGCCCATGCTGCTTTCCGGATGGCTTTTCAGCTGGAAGTCGCTCAACCCTGATTTCAAGCGGGTAAATCCGCTGAGTGGCCTGAGTCGGATGGTCTCACTGCATAGCCTGATCGAATTGACGAAAGCTCTCCTCAAAGCCACGTTAATCGGTGGAGCAGGGGTATGGACGATCTGGCATTACAAGGAATCCGTGCTGTCACTTATCGCCCTGCCACTCGTCCCTGGGTTAAGTCATATGGGCGAACTGGTTGCCCTGAGTTTTTTTTCCATCGCAGGCACCATGATATTGATTGCTGCGGTGGATGTACCGTTCAAGCTGTGGGATCACTACCGTAAGCTCAGGATGACCAAGGAAGAGGTTCGCCAGGAAAACAAGGAAACGGAGGGTAATCCGCAAATCAAGGGGCGTATCCGTGCGCAACAGCGCGAAATGGCAAGAAAGCGCATGATGGCCGAAATTCCCAGGGCCGACGTGATTATCACAAACCCCACCCATTATTCTGTGGCGCTCAAATACGAAGATGGCAAGATGCGCGCTCCCCGCGTCGTCGCCAAGGGTGTCCACCTATTGGCCATGAAAATCCGCGAGATAGGACATCAACATAAAGTGCCGGTGCTGGAAGCGCCGCCGCTGGCCCGTGCCCTTTATCAACATACTGAGCTGGGAGATGAAATTCCCCAGGCACTCTATAACGCCGTCGCCGAGGTGCTCGCCTACGTCTATCAATTGCGCCGTCATCAGCAATATGGCCCACCTGGCGGCAGGGGGCCTGTTCTGCCGGAACTTACCGTGCCGGCTGAGTTGGATCCGGAAAACAAAGCGTTCCAGGAAGCTGGAAGAACTGGAAAAACTGAATAACGATGGCTGCGATGGCAAAACTGACTTACCTGTTTAGCGGTGCGAGGGCGCGAAGCCTTGCAGGGCCGCTGCTGATATTCATGATCCTGGGCATGATGGTGCTGCCACTGCCCGCATTTTTACTGGACATGATGTTCACCTTCAACATCGCGCTCTCGATCATGGTGCTGCTGGTCAGCATCCATACGCACAAGCCGCTGGATTTCGCCGTATTTCCCACGGTGCTGCTCCTTTCGACATTGCTGCGATTATCACTCAATGTGGCGTCTACCCGCGTGGTGCTGATGCAAGGTCATACCGGGCCGGATGCAGCAGGAAAGGTCATCGAGGCATTCGGCCATTACCTCGTCGGCGGAAACTATGCAGTTGGCATAGTAGTGTTCGTTATTCTGGTAGTGATCAACTTTATCGTCATTACCAAGGGTGCAGGCCGCATAGCGGAAGTTTCCGCACGCTTTACCCTGGATGCGATGCCCGGCAAGCAGATGGCAATCGACGCGGACCTCAACGCGGGCCTCATCGGCGAGGAGGAGGCCGGCAGGCGGCGCGCCACCATTGCGCAGGAGGCGGAATTTTACGGATCCATGGATGGCGCGAGCAAGTTCGTAAGGGGAGATGCGATAGCGGGAATTCTCATTCTCTTCATTAATGTAATCGGTGGATTGATAGTCGGCGTCCTGCAACATGATCTCGATCTTGCCACCGCCGCCAAAAACTACACCCTGCTTGCTATCGGTGACGGACTGGTGGCGCAGATTCCCGCGCTTATTATTTCCACCGCTGCCGGCCTGGTGGTGAGCCGGGTGGGCACCGATGAGGATATCAGTACTCAACTGGCGGGACAGCTTTTCTCGAAGCCCCAGGTATTGGCTTTGACTGCCGCTATCATCGGTCTCATGGGCCTGATACCCGGCATGCCTCACATTGCTTTTCTGCTGCTGGCTGCACTGTGCGGTGGCGGTGCCTATTTAATGGAACAGCGCCGCAAGCGAGTTGCATCGCAGGCACCGACAGCGCCCGTTATCCAGGCGGAGGCGCAAGACGCGAGCTGGGATGATGTAATGCCCGTGGACATACTGGGACTGGAGGTGGGGTATCGGCTGATTTCGCTCGTGGACAAGGCCCAGGACGGGGAGCTTCTCGGGCGGATCAAAGGCGTGCGCAAGAAATTCGCCCAGGAGGTCGGATACCTTCCGCCAACTGTTCATATCCGTGACAATCTGGAACTGCGACCCAATGGTTACCGGATAACCCTCAAGGGCGTCACTATTGGAACCGGTGAAGTCAATGTGGGGCAGTATCTCGCCATTAATCCGGGTATCGTCTCCGGCAACTTGCCTGGTTTTCCCACCACCGATCCCGCCTTCGGGCTGCCTGCTGTCTGGATAGAAGCAGGCCAGCGAGAGCGCGCCCAGTCGCTCGGGTATACGGTGGTCGATGCAGGTACTGTCGTTGCCACTCATCTTAATCATCTGGTGCACAACCACGCTGCCGAATTGCTGGGCCGTGCCGAAGTGCAGCAACTGGTGGATCGCCTCTCAAAGGATTCTCCCAAGCTGGTAGAAGATCTGGTTCCGAAACTGCTCCCGCTCTCCACCCTGCAGAAGGTGCTGCAGAATCTGCTCGAAGAGAATGTGCATATACGCGACATGCGAAGCATCGTCGAAGCCCTGGCCGAGCATGCTTCAGCGGTTCAGGATGCGCATGAGCTGACGGCGCTGGTGCGCATTGCGTTGGGACGGTCAATCGTTCAGCAGATATGGCCGCAAGCCAGCGAACTGCAGGTAATGGCGCTTGATTCCGGACTGGAAAGGTTGCTGACGCAAGCTTTGCAAGCCAGCCCGACCGGGGCCGGAATTGAGCCAGGGCTCGCCGATACCCTCATCCGGGAGGCAGCTGGAGCCAGCCAGCGGCAGGAGCAGGTGGGACTGGTTCCCGTGTTGCTGGTGCCGGCGCCGCTTCGAACCTTGCTGGCGCGTTTTCTGCGCCGCGCCGTGCCTCAACTGAAAATACTGTCGCATGCGGAAGTACCCGATTCAAGCAATATTAAAGTCACTTCGATTCTTGGAGCCAGAGCATGACTATTAAACGATTTTTCGCCAAAACAACCAGTGAAGCATTGCGCATGGTACGCGATGAGCTCGGATCCGACGGAGTGATTCTGTCGAATCGGGCGGTAGACGATGGTGTCGAGATATTGGCCTTGAGCAATAACGATATGTCTGCATTGCTACCGCCACCGGAGCGTCAGGAAGAAGGCGGGCAGCAGCAAAGGCGGCGGGAGGAGCGCAAGAACGAGCTTTCGCCCGACGTGTCGGCAACGATGTCTGCCGGCTCCAAGAGTATGCCCGAAAATCCTGCTGTACATCCTGCTGCGGGTGCGGAGCAGACGGCAAAAATTGAAAGAAGCGTTGAAGACTCACCTCAGCCTGATTCGCCTCCTTCGCCGCGAAAGAAGGCGCAAGGAACAGGTCACCCTGCCAGGACTCCCAAGAAAGCTGTTCTACAAGTTTCCGGCAAACGCCCTTCCGCGACCAAGGGAAGCGTACAGGCCGCAGCCAGCGGAGGAGGGCTGGCGAAGAAGAAAAGTAACAAAGGAACAACCCGACGTGAGGTGAGCGGCATGGTAAAGGAAACGAGCGTGTCAGATTTCCGGAGTTGGCGGAAACGGTTGGGGAATACACGCGGCACAACAGCGAATCCGGAAATTACAGTTTCCACCAGGCAGCGTCGGTTTGCGCTGAATCCTCTTCAGTTCGCGGACAAAGTTACGGCTAGCGTTCTCAAGGAAGTCAGGTCCATGCATTCCACATTGGAGCAGCAACTTGCCCTGCTAAGCCGGAACGAACAGGAAAGGCGCGACCCGGTGCGTGGGCAATTATTTCGCCAGTTGCTGGCGGCAGGACTCAATGATGAATCCGTGCAGGCGCTGCTGGATCAATTGCCAGGAAATCTGGACGAAAATACAGCCATGAACTGGGTAAGAACGGCTCTGACAGCAAATCTTCAGACTATTGGGAATGAGAACGAAATTCTGGAGAAGGGGGGTGTTTACGCCCTGGTGGGCCCGACCGGCGTGGGTAAGACGACGACTACTGCGAAATTGGCCGCACGCTGTGTTGTTCGCCATGGGGCAAGCAAGCTCGCCTTGCTGACGACCGACAGCTACCGCATAGGCGGGCACGAGCAGTTACGGATTTATGGAAAGATTCTGGGGGTCAGCGTACATGCGGTGAGGGATACGCAGGACTTGACTCTCGCGTTGAATGAATTGCGCGGCAAGCATATGGTGCTGATCGACACTGTTGGCGTCGGGCAGCGCGACCAGATGGTGGCCGAACAGGTTGCCATGCTGAGCGGCTGCGGCAGTGAAATCAAACGTCTGTTGCTGCTCAACGCAGCCTCGAGTTGGCATACATTGGATGAAGTTGCACAGGCCTACTGGGGCGATGGTCTGGCGGGCGCTATCATCAGCAAGCTCGATGAAGCGGTCGTAACGGGCTGTGCGCTCGATATAGCGATGCGCCACAGCCTGCCTCTCTACTACGTCACTCATGGCCAGCGGGTCCCTGAGGATATCGAACTCGCAGATGCCGGGTCTCTGGTAAACCGCATGTTTGACGATCTCTCGCAGTTCGCTCACTTTCCTCAGTCCCAGGGTTCCACCTCTTTTGCCCCTATCGATCATTCATGCTCGATAGCCAGGACAAGTTGCGAGAGTGGTGGAACCGGGCCGGATACGGGCGAGGTGTTCCTTGGCTGATCCAATTCATGACCAGGCAGAGGGTTTGCGCCGATTGCTGGTTCAGAATTTCCTGCGCATTGTCACACTCACATCCGGCAGTACGGGTGCGGGAAAGACTACAGCCGTGATCAATCTCGCGGCGGCTCTGGCGCGCAATGGAAAAAGTGTGCTGGTAATCGATGAGAACTCGGGTGCAGGCAATATATGCGGACTGCTGGGATTGAACGCGCACCGCGACTTGCTGGATGTTATTCGACGCGACAAAACCGTGCAGGAGGTGGTTATCAGCAGTGTCCACGGATTTTCGATCCTCCCTGCGGGGCAAGGTATGCGTGCTCTTGAAAAACTCAACGCCGGTGACCGGGCCCACCTGATCGGATCTTTCGCGCATTTAACGCCTCCATTCGACGTGGTCCTGATCGATGCTGCCCCGGGCAGGGCCAGCCGCTCGCTTTCGCTTGCTCTTTCAAGTCATGAAATCGTTGTGGTTGCCTCGCCTGAAGCCGCTTCCATTACTGCGGCCTATGCGCTGATCAAGCATATCAACGGAAACTACCAGAATAAACGGCGCTACCACATTCTGATCAATAAAACGGTTACAGAAATCGAAGCAAATACCATTTCCAGCAATATGGAGAGCGCTGCCAGGCGCTATCTGGGGATTTCGCTTGAGTTCCTGGGATATATACCGTACGAGCACAAGCTTTGTCCCAGTAACCCGTTGCCCAAGTCTCTTTCGGCTGCGTCCTTCGGGGAAGCGTTCCAGCATGCGGCGGAATCGTTGATTCACTGGCCGTTCGAAGAGGATGAAGGGCGGGGCCTCGAACGCTTCATGCAATGTTTGCTGCAAAGCAGTCCCGTCAGCCAGGGTGCCAGAATGAACGGCGTTACGGCAGAGTCATAGTGAGGAACAGCATGTACACTTCGGCCGGCACTATCGATAAACAGCAGCAGATTGCGGAGTTTACTCCACTTGTAAAAAGGATCGCCAATCACATGATGGCGAGATTGCCTGTCAGTGTGGAAGCAGATGACCTGGTACAGGTCGGAATGATCGGCCTGATGGAGGCGTTGAACCGATATGAGGAGATGCCCGGGGCACAATTCGAGACCTATGCGCAGCAGCGCATTCGTGGCGCCATGCTCGACGAATTGCGCCAGTTGGATTGGCTTCCACGAGGGGCCCGAAGGGCCATGCGCCAAATCGAGGGTGCTATCAATGTGCTGCAGCAGCGCCTGGGGCGCTCGCCTTCGGAGCGACAGATCGCCGAAGAACTCGGCGTGTCGATTGAAAGTTACCAGCAGATGCTGTTTGAAGCAAGAGGCACTCAGCTCATCCATTATGAGGATTTTTCAGATGATGAAGACGACGATTTTCTGGAGCGGCACTGTGCTGACAATACTGCTGACCCGCTGGCTGCGCTGCTTGATGGCGATTTGCGCCAGGTTTTGATCAACGCGATAGAGACCCTGCCCGAACGTGAAAAAACGTTAATGGGGCTGTACTACGAGCAGGAATTGAATTTCAAGGAAATTGGCGCTGTTTTGGGCGTATCCGAATCGAGAATATGTCAAATGCACAGTCAGGCGGTTGCCCGGCTACGCGTGCGACTCAAGGAATATGCATGGACTTCAATAGCATAATTGGTATCAGTATTGCACTGGTTGCTGTTTTTGGTGGGCAAGCACTCGAAGGGGGCCACCACGCGTCGCTCATTCAGGCTACTTCGCTTGTAGTCGTGCTAGGCGGGACGCTGGGATCTGTCCTGCTGCAAAGCCCGGTCCGCCAGTTTGTACTCGCCATGAAAATGAGCCGCTGGATATTTGTTCCACCAGTGCTCAATCCCGAGGCGGTAGTGCAGCATATTGCAACCTGGAGCGCTGCTGCGCGCAAGGAGGGCTTGCTGGCACTCGATAATCATGTTGAGGGCATCGATGATCCTTTCGTGAGAAAAGGACTACAGATGGTGGTGGATGGGACCGAACCCAAGGTGTTGCAGCGCGTGCTGGAAGTGGAGATCGAGACTTTCGAGGATCTCCACCACCAGGGAGCCAAGGTGTGGGAAGCAGCCGGAGGCTATGCGCCGACTATCGGCATCCTTGGAGCGGTGATGGGATTAATCCAGGTAATGGAGAATCTGTCTAATCCAGCCGACCTTGGTGCGGGGATCGCGGTTGCCTTCGTCGCGACCATTTACGGTGTCGGCCTGGCGAATCTTGCATTTTTGCCTATTGCAAACAAGCTGAAGACCCTCATTGCCCGCCAGGTATTGCTGCGGGACATGCTGGTCGATGGCCTGGTCGGAATTGCAAAAGGCGAGAATCCACGGCTTATTGCAGAACGGCTGAAGGGATATGTCGTATAACGAGCAACCTCCCGCTCGAATCATCAGTTCGGCAAGGGAGGGGACAACCCCTTCCATTCAGGAGAAATGATGAAAAACAGTGACAAAACAGCTATCACAAACGAAGCCAACGAAACGGTTATGGCCGGAGATAACAAGCAAAGACCGATGAAGGATGGCGTGTACGTGGAGAGACGCCGGGGGAAAGACGTGCAGGCGTAGAACGGCGCGATCCCAATAGCCGGGGAGCAAGCGAAAGAAGAAATCCGGACCGGCGCAAAGGAGGACGCAGAGCGAGTGATAAAGAGGTATGAAGAAAAAGACCAGTTATGAATAGAGGAATAAAACGGAAACCCGACTTTTTGGGTAGCCAGATCGGCAATTGATATGACGCGCAAACGCAAACTGGAAGAGCGTGAAAATCACGATCGGTGGCTCGTATCCTACGCCGACTTTATCACCCTGTTGCTTGCGCTGTTTGCCGTGATGTATGCGGTTTCACAGTTAAATGAAGGCAAATATAGACGAGTGGCAGGTGCGCTTGTAACCGCAGTCGGAGCGGAGTCAGACCGCCACACCAATGAACCTATTGTGTCTGAACCCGCCCCCTCGTCACCTGTGCGGGAACCTTCAGAAGAGGAGGGTCGGGCGATAAAAAAGGTGCGCCGTTTGGCGGAGGCGCAGCGCCGGCAGCAGGAAGCGATGGAGGTTATCGCCAGGGATGTCGTCGCGGCCTTTCAGCCATTCAGCTCTCTCATCGAGAACGGGCAGGTGAGGATGATTCCGAGCAATCGGGGGCTGGCCGTGGAAATCAATGCCAAGGTATTATTTGCGCCTGGGCAGGCAGTTCTGGAACAAAACTCCGCCCGGGTTCTTGAAGCGGTGGCGCAAGTGCTGAAAGATAACGACTATCCCGTTCAGGTGGAAGGCCATACGGACAGCATTCCGATTGTTACCGATAAATTTCCTTCCAATTGGGAATTATCAGCGGTGCGCGCCAGCAGCGTAGTTCGATTGCTTATCGGCAGTGGAGTCGGGGCGGCACGGCTGACAGCGGTGGGCTATGGTGAGAACCGGCCCGTGGATTCGAACGATACCGAAGAGGGCCGCATGCGTAATCGGCGCGTTACCGTCATGATCCTCTCCAATCCAGAACACAATCTGTTGTCCGACAACCTCGAGGAAGCATCACAGGAAAATGAGCCAGCGATGGGAGCGAATTCTCAGGAAACCGCTTGCCTTTTTCGGCGAGAAAAATTAGCATAAATTTTCCTGCGGGGATTTAGCAGCCTCCCCATTCGAGACGCCTGCGTCCAAGGCCTGCTCCAAGCTTATGGGGGTTGAATTCCCTGTAGAGGAGAATGCGTGGACGCTTCAAGCAAAGGTACTAACGTACCGGATTCAGATACATCCCCTCCTGTTACTTTCGCCGAAGCCACTTTATATTGGCTGAAGCTCGGATTCATCAGTTTTGGCGGACCCGCCGGGCAGATCGCGATCATGCATCACGATCTCGTCGAGAAAAAACGGTGGATTTCGGAAAGCCGTTTTTTGCATGCATTGAACTATTGTATCCTCCTGCCCGGTCCCGAAGCGCAGCAGCTCGCGACCTATATTGGCTGGCTCATGCACCGCACTCCGGGGGGCATCGTTGCCGGTACGCTTTTCGTATTGCCATCTTTCTTCATTCTCGTGGGACTCGCCTGGATATATATGGCATACGGTTCGGCTCCCGCGGTTGCGGGCATACTCTATGGCTTCAAACCCGCTGTAGTGGCCATTGTTCTATCAGCGGCCTACCGGATCGGCTCCAGGGTCCTGAAAAATCCCATCACATGGAGCATTGCAGCACTCGCATTCCTGGCAATCTTTGTTTTTGAACTACCGTTTCCCTTTATTGTTCTGGTTGCGGGCCTGATTGGATATTTGGCTGGGCATTTTGCACCTGACCATTTCAGGACCGCGAGTGCACATGGCACTGACAGAACGGGATCCGAAAGCGCCTGGATTGATGATCATACGCCCATACCACCGCATGCGTTGTTCAGCGGGGCAAAGTTTGTTCGTACAACAGCCGCAGGCCTTGTCATCTGGGCAACTGTCATGGGCGCTCTTTATCTCGGCTTTGGTTGGAACAGCACATTTACACAAGCCGGCTGGTTCTTCACCAAAGCTGCCTTGCTTACTTTCGGGGGAGCGTATGCCGTTTTGCCCTATATTTATCAGGGCGCCGTAGAACATTACCAGTGGCTGACGCCTATCCAGATGATCGATGGGCTTGCTCTGGGGGAAACGACCCCAGGTCCTCTTATCATGGTGGTTACTTTCGTCGGTTTTGTAAGTGGATGGGGCAAAGCAGTACTGGGTTCAGATGCGCTCTTTGCATCGGCCTTTATCACCTCAGCCATCGCCACTTTCTTTACCTTTCTGCCAAGCTTCATTTTTATCCTGTTAGGCGGTCCATTCATCGAAACCACACACGGGAATCTGAAACTCACAGCCCCGCTCACCGGAATTACCGCTGCGGTAGTCGGTATTATTCTTAATCTAGCTCTTTTCTTTGCCTATCACGTTTTCTGGATCTCCGGAATCGATGGTCCCGTAGACTGGATTTCCGTTGCACTGGCTGGTCTCTCACTGATTGCTTTGTTTCGCTTCAATAGCGGCGTCATTCCGGTCATTCTGGGATGCGGTCTAGGCGGTATGGTGCTGCGCTCGTTACTTCCGCAGTAATCGCACAGGCTGTCCTGAGCCCCCGTTAGCGTCTTCGACAGCTCAGGACGAACGGGCATTAAGGACTCAGGTGAAACAGGGGACGAAGACTCAGGACCAACGGGGAGAAGGGTTCAGGGTGAACAGGGACAAAGAGGTTCCGCAGGGTAGGCTGTGCGGGAGAGACGAAAGGAGCACCAAGGTTTATTCCAATACAGGAAATGTCGGAGATCCTTATCTCACTCCAACCCGCCCGATCCCGGCACGCCTGGATAGCTCTCGATAGGGGGGTATATGGGGGAGGGTATGAGGAAAATCGCGGTCTATATCTTGTTTTCCTTTTTTTAGATTTCGCCAAGCCGGCGTCCGCCGGAAAAGGTTCTTGGCTGGCCGTCGGAGCCATAAAGACCATTATTATGGATGCCGTGCGCAGCAGCCTGCAATGCAGAAAGTTTTTGCTGGTTATAACGGAGGCGCTGGTTCACGAGAACGCCGTTGACTTCGTTTATCTGGTGAGCGATCTCAGCCAACTGGACCAGCTCCCGCCATGCCTCCGCCGCGGTGGGATAATCCGCCAACCTGCCTTTCATGTCACCCTGATCCTCGAGGGAGTCAGGTACTGCTAGCCACTGCTTGCGTGCCTGGGTAAGCTCGGCAAGCTGTTGAGCGTGATTCGCTTTTTCTGCCGCGAGCGGTAAGAGCACAGACACATCCGCCTGCTGCAAGGCATGCTGCTCCCTGTGCAGCACATCGATGAACACCCGTACAGCATCGCGCTCCTTCGCAATACCGGCAACGGGATCGAAAACAGCCTTGCCCAAGTTATCCCTGCCTGCTGCGAATCAGGTCGCGAACAGTCTCAAGTAGCCCGTCAGCCACTTTGCCCGCATTAACCGCGAAACGACCTTCACTGATGGCCTGCTTGATTTCTGCTACCCGTGCAGCATCAAAAACTTCTTCCTTCGTCAGGTTTTTCTCGATATTTTGCAGTTGCACGCTCAGTTGAATATTAGTGCTTATGCTTTTTGCACTACTCGCACCACTTGCACCCGAGGTGACAACATTTGTTGCAGCGCGCTGTCCCGATTTGCCAGGGGACGGCTGTCCCTCGTTAACCGGTTTGGCAGACTCTGTTTTGATTGAGTTCTCTATTTTCAATTGTTTGTCTCCTGCAGGTTGACCGTAGACAGTTTAACGGAGAACCTGCGGAAAACTTGAGATTGATCAGCTCAATTTACTAATTCTTGCATGACCGCAAAACGGCAGGCGAATCAACACGCTTTTTGTTCCCTGCACACAAACCCCATTGTCCCGGATTCATGCATGATTCCTTGCAATCAGTAGCTCACTTCCACGATTGCACCCGCCCGGGCGATACCGTTTACAACCGTGCCTGAGGGACTTCGAACCTTTACTGGTTGGCCCTCCGTTGCACTGTTGAGCGCTCTACCTTCCGCGCTCACGCTGAATCCGCGTCCGCTGGAAACAAGCTTCACCGCCTGATTCTGTATTACGGCTGCCTGGGCACGCAGCATGTCCTGGCGCAGGGGGCTCCCGAAGGGCAGGCTGCCTGCCAGTGTTCTGCCGATTGCCTCATTCCAGTCGGTGACGATACCCGGTGGAAGCTGGGTGAGATCACCTTTCCGGCTGGTCAAATCTGAAGCGGTAATTACATGGCCCTGCCTCAGCGGTTTGGCGCTTACTAGATAGTCGGCCACGACTTTTACAGTAGCACGGACATAAATGGTCCAGGATTGCGGGGCAGTACACTGCACCATGACCGTGGTATTCCCCCAAGGGCGGGTGCCTGGCGGCAAGGTGGGTTCAAGCGCCGTGCAAGCCGGCAGCGCGACCCGCGCATCGACCGGCCCCGGCGTGATTTCCACCTCGCCGGGAAGACCGATCGACTGCGTCTGCAGGAAACTCAAGACCGCCTGCTGAACAGCATGCGGAGCCTGCTTTGCAATTGCCGGAGCAGAGGCTGTTGCCGAGACGGGCAGGGGTAGGAGAATCAAGGGTAGAAGAATGAGCAGATTCTGAGTGCGGGACAGTAATCCGGGCAGTAGCCGAAGATGGATGGC
The DNA here is from genome assembly GCA_035280905.1 of Nitrosospira sp. Lineage (GTDB taxonomy): Bacteria > Pseudomonadota > Gammaproteobacteria > Burkholderiales > Nitrosomonadaceae > Nitrosospira. The sequence goes on along the minus strand of DATEEZ010000215.1, from coordinate 11,923 downwards.
AGGCATATGGGCTCTCGAAAAAATGCTTCCAGTGGGATTACGGGGATTCTAGTGCGCACGAATCCCGAGCAACGGTGGAAATGAGAGGAGTTTTTTCCCCTATTCCGGGCATTATCGGGAACAGGTGTCCGGATACGATATCGCCGTGCGATTGTCTGCTCCCCTGCCTGATTGCTGCTGCAATAAACCGGGTATGCAATCGGAAAAGCGGGAGGTCCAGAATCTGCAAAGGCTGCAGTTCTGATTTCAAAGTTGAAGATAAGGGATTTATTTCCCTTTGATCCGGCTTTTGGTCGGCATCCGCGCCTAATAAGATGTTTTCATTTATCCACTACTGGCACGATTTGATCGAGGGGAGATTTCCGTGATCGATAAGCTTGACCATGCATTTCGATTTTATCAGGACGCGGCCAATCTTCGGGCCCACAGGCAGCAATTGATTGCTTCAAACATCGCGAATGCAGATACACCCCAATACAAGGCGCGCGACATCAATTTCAAGGATGCCATGGAAGGCGCATTGACCGGAAAGCGCGGCGTCATCCTCGTCACCAGTGCGCCGAAGCATATTGCTTCTCCAACAGGAACAGGGGTGGCGGCGGGGCAGCAATTGTTGTACCGGACCGCCGTACAAGGCAGCGTGGACGGGAACACGGTCGATATGGATGTGGAGCGCAACCAGTTTGCCGATAACGCCATTCACTATGAGGCCAATCTCACATTCATTGGCGATCAGATCAGGCAGATGCGAACTGCCATCCAGGGTTAGGGAGAAAGCGGAATATGTCTCTTTTCAATATCTTTACCGTGGCCGGGTCAGCCATGACAGCACAGAACCAGCGCCTCAACGTGGTAGCGAGCAATCTGGCAAACGCGGACAGCGCAGCGAGTTCCAATGGACAGCCGTATAAGGCAAAGCAAGTCGTGTTCATGAGCACTTCGCCTACAGGGGATAACGGCATCTCCAACGGTACCCACGGCGTGAGGGTGTCGGCGGTAATCGAGGATCAATCTCCCATGAAGATGGTGTACGAACCTTCGCATCCGATGGCGAATCCGGAAGGGTTTGTCACCATGCCGAACGTCAATGTGGTGGAAGAGATGGTCGACATGATTTCCGCTTCGCGCTCCTACCAGAACAATGTGGACATGATGAATACCGCGAAGACATTACTGCTGAAAACTCTCACGATCGGACAATAGGGAAACCTCCATGAGCACAATTCAGAATACACAATCTGCACAGTCGGCAAATAATCCATTTGCCGCTTATGGAACCAGAAGCGCTGCCAAACCGGCAGGAGAGGACCTGCAGGACCGGTTTCTCAAGCTGCTGGTTACCCAAATGAAAAACCAGGATCCGCTCAATCCTCTCGACAACGCACAAGTCACCACACAGCTTGCCCAAATCAGTACCGTGAACGGTGTCGAGAGACTTAATTCAGCCCTTCGAGCCATTTCCGACAGCTTTGCGGCCGGCCAATCCCTGCAAGCCGCCGGCATGATCGGAAGAGAAGTGCTTGTGCCCGGCTCCACCTTGCAGCTGGCCGGTGGGGCGGCGCGGTTTGGCGTCGAGCTGACACAGCCGGTGGATGAGGTGAAGGTAAGAATACATGACGCGACCGGCCGCGAGATTCAAGTCATGAATCTCGGCCCCCAGGCAGCGGGCTCCCTCGAGCTAATATGGGATGGCAAGACGAGTGATGGCAGCCAGGCGGCGGACGGGAACTACAGCATAAGCGTTGCCGCGCAGCGTGGCGACCAGAAGGTGGAAGTACAGGCATTGGCTGCGGCAACCGTCCAAGGTGTGTCCCAGGGAAATCAAGGCGTGCAACTGGACGTCGGCCCGTTGGGAATGGTCGGATTGGCCGACATCCGGCAGATTTTTTAGTTGTTCAAGAATCGGGAAAGATAAGGAAGACAGCCGAAAGCTATTTTCAGGGTCTGGGCATTTGGCATTTATCGCGGTATTCAGTACTAACGAGCAGGCAGGGGAGCGAAAAACATGAGTTTTCAGCAGGGTTTAAGTGGTTTGAATGCGGCATCGAAAAACCTCGATGTCATCGGTAATAATGTGGCTAATACGAATACTGTCGGCTTCAAGCAGTCACAGGCACAGTTTGCGGATATGTTCGCCAATTCGCTGTCAGGCGGTGGTGGCACGCAGGCCGGCATAGGTGTCAAGCTGGCCGGAATTGCTCAGCAGTTCAGCCAGGGAAGTATTACGGTATCCAACAATCCGTTCGATATCGCAATCAGCGGTGCGGGTTTCTACCGTTTAAGCGACCAGGGCACGATCAGCTATTCGCGCAACGGTCAATTTCATCCGGACAAGGATGGTTACATCGTCAACAGCAGCGGTCTCCGTCTTACCGGCTATATGGCCAACTCAGCCGGACAGATCAATTCCGGCACGCCCACCGATTTAAGGCTTTCCACTGCGGACCTGCCACCCGCTACCACGACGCAGGTGAACGCATTGGTCAATCTCGATTCGCGCGAAACGCCGCTGAGTGCAGCCGCCTTCGATCTGACGGATCCGGCGACTTATCACAGTTCAACGTCGCTTTCGGTCTATGACAGTTTGGGCAATTCGACTCCATTGTCCACGTATTTTGTAAAGACCGCAGCAAATAGCTGGGATGTATTCGCCGCCAACGATGGCACTCTCGTCAATGGCGGGTTGGCGATTGGCTCATTGAATTTCCTGTCCAACGGCAACCTTGATCCCTTGAGCCCCAGTAGCTTCAGTGTGACGGCTCCCGTCACTACCGGGGCTAATCCCCTCGCTTTCGATATCGATTTCGCAAGCACGACTCAATTTGGTTCCAGTTTTGGTGTCAATGCGTTATCACAGGACGGATACGCGCCCGGCCAGCTTACCGGTTTCTCTATAGGCGAGGATGGGGTCGTGCGCGGCAGTTATTCGAACGGCAAGTTTCTCTCCATGGGGCAGATCGCGCTGGCCAATTTCGCCAACCCTCAGGGCTTGCAAGTAGCTGGCAATAATACCTGGAAAGAAAGTTCCGCTTCAGGTGCGGCGCTGGTAGCCGCGCCGAATACCGGCGGCCTGGGTGTGCTACAGGCGGGCGCAGTTGAGGATTCGAACGTGGAGCTTACCTCCGAACTCGTCAATATGATTACGGCACAGCGTGTTTATCAGGCCAATGCCCAGACTATCAAGACCCAAGATCAGATACTTCAGACAGTGGTGAACCTGAAGTAACCGGATTAGCAGGCAATTACTGGAGTAAATATGGATCGCATGATTTATGTTGCCATGACGGGTGCCAAGCACACGCTGGGACAGCACGCTGCGGTATCCCACAATCTGGCGAACGCGAACACTCCCGGATACCGCGCCGAAATAAATGCCCTGCGCGCCGTGCCGGTGTTCAGCGATACCCTCGCTACAAGGGCATTTGTGGTGGATTCAAGTGTCGGGGCGGATTTCCGTCCAGGCACCGTGCAGAACACGGGACGTGAACTTGACGTAGCAATACAGGGGGACGGGTGGATCGCGGTGCAATTGGCGGACGGTAGCGAGGCTTATACCCGCAATGGCGATCTTCATGTGAGTGTCAATGGGGTATTGCAGACCCGCGACGGGTTGAATGTGCTGGGCGATACCGGGCTGATTTCTATCCAGCCCAATGCGAAAGTTACCATAGGCACCGACGGCACAGTTTCCACGGTGCCGGCCGGGTCGGGAACGAGCGAGCCCAATCTGGCTGTTGCTGTGGGCCGGATCAAGCTGGTGAATCCGCCCGAAGCGCAACTCGTGCGTGGCCCCGATGGGCTGTTCCGGCTCAGCGGCGGTGGCGAAGCAGAGGCGGATGGAAACGTTACCGTGAGCAGCGGTGGTCTGGAGGGGAGCAACGTCAATGTCGTGGAGGCGATGGTGGACATGATTTCCCTTTCCCGCCAGTTCGAGACGCATATGAAGCTGCTGCAGAATGCGGAAGGCAACGCCCAACGGGCAAGCCAACTCCTGTCAGTCAGTGCCTGAGGCAGGGGAGTTGCGTCCGAAAATTTTGATCCATCACTTTAATTTGTGATTTTAAGAAATCGATAAACAAGAATTTTTATTGGAGTTGACGTGATTCGATCACTTTGGATTTCCAAGACAGGGCTTGATGCGCAACAGACGCAGATGGACGTAATCGCCAATAACCTGGCAAACGTCAGCACGAACGGTTTCAAGCGCTCGCGCGCCGTTTTTGAAGACCTGCTGTACCAGACACTGCGACAGCCGGGCGCGCAATCTTCCCAGCAAACGCAGTTACCCTCCGGCCTGCAACTTGGGACTGGCGTCAGGCCTGTTGCCACCGAGCGAATATTTACCCAGGGCAACTTGCAGCAGACTGGAAATTCCAAGGATGTTGCCATTCAGGGTCAAGGATTTTTCCAGGTGCTGCGGCCCGACGGATCCACAGCCTACACACGGGACGGCTCATTCCAGACCGATTTCGAGGGTCAATTGGTGACATCCAGCGGCTATTATGTTCAACCCGCAATCACCATTCCGCCGAATGCCCAGAGCATCACTGTAGGCCGTGATGGAGTGGTTTCCGTAACCACGCCGGACTCCGCTGTTCCGGTTCAGGTAGGCAACCTGCAGCTTGCCACATTCATCAATCCTGCCGGCTTGCAGAGCGTGGGCGAAAATCTCTATGTGGAAACAGCATCGAGCGGCACCCCGAACGTTACCAACCCCGGCACCGATGGGGCGGGGTTGCTCAACCAGGGATATGTGGAAACATCCAATGTCAACGTGGTGGAAGAACTCGTCAATATGATCCAGACCCAGCGGGCGTACGAAATCAACAGCAAGTCGGTGCAAACGTCGGATCAGATGTTGCAGCGCCTGACGCAGCTATAGATCGGCAGCAAGGTGTCGAACAGTCAACCTGGAAACCGCAGTTGACCGCTTAATTAGAGCTAAGCCCATGGGACATAGAGGCATTGTCCGAATTTTCTCATTTACTGGAATGGTTAGGCCGCTACGAGGTATATCGCATGTCGCTCCACCCCGTCCAACTACAGTTTCTAGGTTCAAATGTCCAGGGTTGAGGCGTTAGGCGGCAATCAACAGAAGTCATATCGGTACGAAATGGTTTCGACTCCTTCAGTGAAGCACCATGGGTGGTTGGCCGGATTCATGACAGTCGCCCCGCTCGTGCTCTCGGGTTGTGCCAGCCTCCCGGCTCCGGCGCCAATCATTTACCAGCCAATGTCTGCGCGCGCGGCACCGCCTGTGCCTCCGCCTGGCAACGGATCGGTTTATCAGGCCGCTCATCAATACCACTCCTTGTTCATCGACCGACGTGCACGCCAGATCGGTGATACGTTGGTGATTTTGCTCAACGAGCGAACCAACGCAAGCAAGCGTTCCAACAGCAGCGCCAACAAGAATGGCGATCTGAGTGTCGGCATTCCGCCAATCGTGTTTGGTGTGCCCATCACAAAAAGATTCGATTTCGAGGCCTCTTCGTCCAACGATTTTGCGGGTAGAGGCGAGGCAGCTTCCGCCAACAATTTTAATGGCACGATTACCGTTACCGTGATCGATGTGCTGCCCAACGGCTATCTGTTAGTAAGCGGTGAAAAGCAGCTGGCAATGACTCAGGGCTCGGAGTATATCCGTTTCTCCGGCGTCGTGCGCCCGGAAACGGTGATCAGCAATACCGTATCATCGATTCAGGTGGCAGATGCGCGAATCGAGTATAAGGCGAATGGGTATATCGACGAGGCGCAAACAATGGGCTGGCTTTCGCGCTTTTTCCTGACTGTTGCGCCGTTTTGAAATGCCCATACGGGAAGAGAATTTCATGATATCCCACATTTCGACAGAAATGGCCGGCTCGGCGTGGAGTCGTTTCCTCTGCCTGTGGGTCGGCTTATGTGTTCTTTCCATGCCTGTTCAGGCAGAGCGCATCAAGGATCTCGCATCGATTCAGGGCGTCCGCACCAACCAGCTCGTCGGCTACGGGCTGGTGGTGGGACTGGATGGAACCGGCGACCAGACTGTTCAGACGCCGTTCACCATTCAGAGTCTTAACAACATGCTGATGCAACTGGGCGTGAATGTGCCGCCAGGTACCAACATGCGGTTGAGGAATGTGGCAGCGGTAATGGTCACTGCAGCGCTTCCGCCGCTTGCCCAGCCCGGCCAGGTGATCGACGTCACGGTATCCAGCATGGGCAATGCCAGGAGCTTGCGCGGGGGCACCTTATTGATGACTCCGCTCAAGGGAATCGACGGCCAGGTTTACGGGGTGGCTCAGGGTAATTTATTGGTCGGTGGAATAGGCGCCGCGGCCAGCGGAAGTAAAGTGCAAGTCAATCATCTGAACGCCGGCCGTATTCCCGGTGGGGCGACAGTCGAGCGCGCGGTACCGGTAGCACTGGGGCAGGGCGACATGATCCGGCTTGAACTCAATGCCACCGATTTCTCCACAGCGAAACGGATGGTGGACGCGGTCAACACACGCTTCGGCGGAGGTACCGCGGCCGCACTGGATGGCCGCTCGATCCAGGTGCGGACCCCGACGGAAAGCGATCAAAGGGTGGCGTTTCTGGCGGAGATGGAAAGCCTGAACATCAATCCCGCACAGACACCAGCCCGAGTGATTGTCAATAGCCGTACCGGTTCGGTAGTCATGAATCAGGCGGCAACCGTCGATCAGTGCGCGATAGCACACGGAAACCTGACGGTCGTTATCAGCACGGAACCTGTGATCAGTCAGCCCGGACCGTTTTCGTCGGGGCGAACGGTGCAGGCGCAGCGCTCGACTATCGAAATCAAGCAGGAGTCCGGTATGTTGACGATGGTTGAAGGCGCTTCGCTGGCTGAGGTGGTGAAGGCGTTGAATGCAATCGGTGCGACACCGCAGGATCTGCTGGCAATTTTGCAGGCAATGAAGTCTGCGGGAGCGCTACGGGCTGAGCTGGAGATCATCTGATGGTTGCTCCGGCCGATTTATCCACGCGCTTCGCTCTCGATGTCCAGGCGGTAAACGGGCTGCGTGTTGAGGCGAAAAAACCCGGCGAGGCTGGTCTTGAAGCGGCAGCCAGGCAATTCGAAGCTCTCTTTCTGAACATGCTGATGAAGAGCATGCGCGATGCAACTCCTAAAGACGATCTGATAGAGAGTGAACAGAGTCGCCTGTATCTCTCGATGCTGGACCAACAGTTCTCGCAGACCATGGCTGCACGTGGCATCGGTCTTGCCGAGATCATGGTGCGCCAGTTGCGTCATGGCGGGTCGCCTATTCCGGCGGAAAAGGCGCAGGTCCCACAAAACCATAACCTGGAGCAAACAGGTCGGTCTGGAGCGGGTCAGTCGGAGTTGCCCGCGTTTCAACAGGAGGGCTTGCGAGTGAGTGGAGTACCTGCGCATGTATCCGAGTTTAAGGCAAGGGTGGGTGCATATGCACAGGAAGTGAGCCAGGCGACGGGCATCCCAGCTCAGTTTATGCTCGGGCAGGCAGCACTGGAAAGCGGATGGGGAAAACGCGAGCTACGCGCGGCGGATGGAACTCCCAGCCACAATCTGTTTGGCATAAAAGCGGGCGCCGGCTGGAAGGGTCCTGTGGTGGAAGCGGTTACAACAGAGTATATCAATGGCATTGCACATAAGACGATCGAGAAGTTTCGCGCTTATCCATCCTACGCCGAAGCTTTCCATGACTACGCCCACCTTTTGAGCAGCAATCCGCGCTATACGGAAGTACTCAGGCAAGCGGTGCAGAGGCTCGATGCCGAAGGATTTGCCCAGGCCCTGCAGCGGGCTGGCTATGCTACAGATCCCGCCTATGGAGACAAGTTAGGCCGAATTATTAAAACGGCCCTTGGTCCTGAACCATAAGTGGTGAGAATCCCCGACAAATCCCTCGGAGGATTTTCACTACCCCCCTAAATATTTTCAACCCGATGCCGTCAATATATGCACGACATTCAGATCAAGCTACTGGCAGAGGCAGGGTATAACCATGGGTAATGGTATTTTCGGCATCGGACTGAGCGCGCTCAACGCCGCGCAGCGCGGGCTCCTCGTTACTGGCCATAACATCAGCAACACCGCAACTCCAGGCTACACCCGACAGCAGGTTATTCAATCAACGAGTGACGCCAGGGCTACCGGGAGTGGGTTTATTGGCCAGGGTGTGGAGATCGATACGGTAAAGCGGACCTATAACCAGTTTCTCTCCAGACAGGTTGCGCAGGCTGGAACCGAATCCAGCCAACTGGAAACATACTTTTCCCAAATGAAGCAGATCGATAGACTGCTGACCGATTCCATCGGCGGTTCCGGACTCTCGCCTGCCTTGCAGGAATTCTTTGGCAGCCTCCAGGAGGTCGCGACAAATCCCTCGGAAGTGGCATCGCGCCAATCCATGTTGTCAAACGCAGAAGTGCTGGTACGGCAGTTTCATTCAATGAACGGTCAACTGGATGAAATCCAGGAAGGGGTAAACAGGCAAATCGAGAACAGCATTTCGCTTATCAACACCGTGGCAGCCCGAATCGCGAAATTGAATGAAACCATCAGCATGGCGGAGAGTTCCGCAAACGGGCAGCCGGCAAACGACCTGCGGGACCAGCGCGACGACTTGGTGGCGCAGCTTAACGACGAGGTTCGCGCCACGGTGGTCGTGCAAAGTGACGGTGCGTATAGTGTTTTCGTGGGGGCGGGCCAGTCCTTGGTGATGGGTTCGCAGGCGTTTCAGCTTGCTGCCAGGCCATCCGCAATTGATGCGAACCGCCTCGAAGTTGCCCAGGTTCTTGGCAGCAGCAGTATTCCGCTCAAGGAGGCAAGCCTGGATGGAGGCAAGCTCGGCGGATTGCTGCAATTTCGCAAAGAGATCATTGATACGGTACGCAACGGACTGGGCCGGGTGGCAATCGGTTTGGCGGGAACCTTTAACGAACAGCACCGGCTGGGACAAGACGTCCAGGGCAATCTGGGGGGCGATTTTTTTACCACGCCGCGTCCGGTCGTGGTGGCGTCAGCAGAAAATACCGGCAGCGCAGTCATTGATGCCGAAGTCGTCAGTTATCGAGACCTGGACGTCAGCGATTACCATCTGAGTTTTGATGGCGCTAACTACACCCTGAAACCCATCAGAAATGGAGTAGAAGGGAATGCACAAACCTTTGCTGCCTTTCCCCAGACAGTGGATGGCGTTCGCCTGAACCTCGCTTCCGGTACAGTTGCGGCAGGGGATGAGTTTCTCATTCGTCCGACGGCCAATGCCGCCGGCCAACTCGCGGTCGCGATTCAGGATACCGGCAAGATCGCAGCGGCGGCACCGATCCGGACAAGCGCACCGGCTACAAATACCGGTACGGGGCGCATCAGTGCAGGCACGGTGAACGCACCACCTCCCACCGATCCCAACTTGCAACAGCAGGTCACGCTTACTTTTACCAGCGATACCACTTTTGATGTAAGCGGTATCGGTACAGGAAATCCGGCCGGCGTTCCCTTTACTCCCGGCGCCCGAATTACGTTCAACGGCTGGACTGTTCAGATTACGGGCACGCCTCAGCCAGGCGATACGTTCAGTGTCGGCCCGAATACGGATGGAGGGGCTGATAATCGCAATGCCTTGCTGTTGGGAGCATTGCAGTCAAGCAATACATTGGCCGCTGGCGGAGCGAGTTATCAGGGCGCATATGGGCAATTGGTCAGTCTGATGGGTAATAAGACTCGAGAGCTGGAGGTCACGGCCGAAGCGCAGGCAGCCCTGCTTACTCAAACCAAGGCTCTACAGCAGTCGGAAGCAGGTATTAATCTTGACGAGGAAGCGGCAAATTTACTGCGCTATCAGCAGGCGTACCAGGCGGCGAGCAAAGTGATACAAACGGCTAACCAGATGTTCGACGCCCTGCTCGAGATAACCAGGTAAGAGCGTGGGCTTCCTGTGAAAAATGTCATGCACACCAAGGAATATCCTGACAGCCCCTGTCGTGTCACCGGTGAAGTGTGGCGACCATGACAGAAATATGATCAGTATGGGATAGAAATAAAAAAAGGAATCAAAATGCGCGTCAGCAGTAATACCAGTTACGAGGCAGGACTTACAGCAATCCACCGCCAGCAATCGGCTCAGATGAGGACCTTCGAGCAGATAAGCACCGGGCGCAGCGTGCTCACGCCGTCTGACAGTCCGGCAGCATACGTTCGGGCGCTCGATGTTGCCGAGGCAGACTCCGCCAACAGCCAATACGCGTTGAACCGGCAAAATGGCATAGCTAGTCTCAGCATGCTGGAAGGTACTCTTGGCGGCGTTACAGCTCTGTTGCAAAGGGCACAGGAGCTTGCCGTGGCTGCGGGAAACGGTGCGCTGAATGACGCCGGACGCGAAACCATTGCAACCGAGCTGCGCACGAGTTTGGATGAACTTCTGGGTTTGTCCAATCGGAAGGATGTTAACGGGCAGTATCTTTTTTCCGGTTACCAGGGCTCAATCCAGCCATTTGAGGATACCGGAAGCGGGGTGCAATATGCCGGTGATGAAGGCTTGCGCATGATACAAGCCAGCTCATCCCGGCAGCTTGCAGTAAATGAGTCAGGGCGAGAGGTGTTCGAGCGCATTCCCGCAGCTGGAGGAGGCTACCAGAGCCTGTTCAAGACACTCTCAGATCTGGCCGATTTACTTGAAACACCGGTGACTGATCCGGCGAGCAAAGCAGCCTTGGGCAGCGGCCTGAACGAGGCGCAAACGAACCTGTCCAACGCGCTCGACAACGTGCTTAAGGCGCGGGCATCGGTAGGAACACGGATGAAGGAAATCGATGCGTTGAATGAACGCGGCGAAGATTTGAATATCCTGTATAAACAGCAGTTGTCGGAATTGCGGGATGTGGACTATGCCAGCGCCATCAGTGACCTGACTCAGCAGCGGATCTATCTGGAGGCCACACAGAAGGCGTTTCTGAAAGTGCAAAGCTTGTCCCTGTTTGACTATATACGCTGATGACGAACGGAAGAATTTTAGGCGCCTATTCTTCCGTCGGGGAGAATATTTTGTGGCGAATTAAGGCGCTCCAGGTTATCGCAGCGGAAGTGCATTGTCTGACTACAATTTTTCCATGCGGTGTCAGCCCTACCCGAGACCCGGATTTTCAATCGAATTGAGACCGGAAGATGATCCTGGATACGGCTCAATATATTTCTTCAATTCAGCAAGTAAAGGAATTTTTCCTTGGGCGTCAACCCATCCTGGATCGTAACCAGAATCTGATCGCTTACGAGTTATTATTCCGACGCACCGGAATCAGGGCGCCGATTACTGCCGAGGATACGCGCGGCGCCGCCTCCATCATTGCACATGCATCTGAACTGGGTATTGAGAATGTGACCGGGAGCGCGCTGGGCTTCTTCAACGTGAATTCCACGTTGTTGATGGGGGGCCTTGTAAATTTTCTACCGCCCGAAAAAGTTGTGTTCGAGTTTCCTCAAACGGACAAGATCACTCCCGAACTCGTCCGGCGTGTTGCCGAATTGGCAGATGCAGGATATCGGTTTGCACTAGATGACGTCATCACTCTATCCGAATACATAAAACCGTTACTACCATTCGTTGAGATCGTCAAGATCGACACCTCCGTCATGACATGCGCCGATCTGGCCATGCTCGTTCGCCAGTTCAAACAGGCACACAAGGTGCTTCTCGCTGACAAGGTAGAGACAATCGAGCAGTATCAGAACTGCCTTGAACTCGGGTTTGACTATTACCAGGGTTATTACTTTGCAAAACCAGCTCTTCTATCCGGCAAAAAGCTTGCAACTTCGCAACTGGCCATCATGGAGCTGATGACACTGATAGCCCGGGACGCTGACAACGCAGAAATCGAACAGCGCATCAAGAAGGAAGTATCGCTCTGCCTGTCGTTGTTGCGGCTGGTTAATACC
>DATEEZ010000214.1:0-24960 GCA_035280905.1 Nitrosospira sp. | reverse complement strand
CCTGTAGGATTGATCAGGTACCGGGTCTCGCCATTCAGCATTTTCTTCGGAAGCACGGGCTTGATGACTTCCTCAATAATGGCTTCACTCAAATCCTTGTGACTGATATCCGGGTGGTGCTGTGTGGATATGACAACAGTTTCGATTCGCTGCGGCCTGCCATTCAGATAGCGTACCGAAACCTGTGACTTCGCATCGGGGCGCAGCCACGGCAGGCGTCCGTCTTTTCGCAGCTCCGCTTGCCGCTCCATCAGCCGGTGGGCGTAGTAGATCGGCATTGGCATTAATTGCGGCGTCTCGTCGCAGGCGTAGCCGAACATGAGACCCTGGTCACCCGCCCCCTGGTCCATTTCCTCTTCCTTGGTGCGGTTGACCCCGCGCGCGATATCAGGGGATTGTTTGTTGAAAGCAGTCAGCACTGCGCAGGTATTATAGTCAAAGCCAATATCGGAACTGTTGTAACCAATACGCTTGACTGCTGCGCGCGCGACTTGCATGTAGTCCACATTGGCGTGAGTGGTGATTTCACCCGACATGACAATCAGACCGGTACTGCACAACGTTTCGCAGGCTACTCGCGCATTGGGATCCTGAGTCAGGATGGCATCAAGGATGGAATCGGAAATTTGATCAGCCACCTTATCGGGATGACCTTCAGACACGGATTCGGAGGTAAAAAGATATTCGCTCATTTTGTCCAGCCCGCTTAGTCGTAAAAGGTCTGTAGAATACCAAATTACGCGCTTATTAAGAAGATGAATAATACAATATGACATGGCCTGTCGATATTTCCATACCTCGTGTTGTAATTCTTGTTCTTGCACCTCTTGATGGATGAAACTCAAGTTCACGAAAATGCATGGTCTTGGCAACGATTTCGTTGTCATTGACGCGGTGAATCAGCAGGTTTCCCTCTCACCGGAACAATTGCGGCGGCTTGCCGACCGTCACCTGGGAGTAGGTTGCGACCAGATTCTGCTGATCGAAAAAGCGGAAGGCGATGGTGACTTCCGCTATCGCATTTTTAATGCCGACGGGGGAGAAGTAGAACAATGCGGCAATGGCGCACGCTGCTTCGTTCGCTACGTGCATGACCGTGGTATGACAGACAAAAAGGAGGTCCGGATTGAAACGCTAAGTGGGGTGGTCATTCCGAAGCTTGAAGAAGATGGGGAAGTAACGGTCAACATGGGTGTGCCGAAATTCGAGCCACGCGAGATTCCTTTTATCGCCCAACAGCGAGCGCCCACTTATCCACTCCGCCTGGATGATAAGCAGGTGGAAATCAGCGTTGTGTCGATGGGCAATCCTCACGCTGTCCGGGTGGTATCGGATCTGGATAACGCTCCGGTTCTGACGGAGGGTCCACTTATCGAAAAGCATTCACGCTTTCCGCAACGGGTGAATGCCGGGTATATGGAAATTATCGACCCTCATCATATCCGTCTGAGAGTCTACGAGCGGGGCGCGGGTGAAACCTTGGCCTGCGGCACGGGCGCCTGTGCAGCGGCGGTTGCGGGAATTCAACGAGGAGTGCTCGAATCGCCGGTCAAGGTGAGCTTTTTCACTGGAGATCTGTTCATACGGTGGGAAGGGGAAAATCAACCGGTCTGGATGACCGGTCCTGCGGTCGCCGTTTTTGACGGAGAAATCGAGTTGCAGTTTTAAAAAACAGAAAAGATATGAAATCAAGTTTCGAAGAGATAGCAGAGTATCTGCGCGCGCATCCGGAGTTCTTTGAAGAATATGCCGGCATGCTGGCAGATATTCAGGTACCCAATCCTCATGACGGGAGGGCGATTCCCTTAAGTGAGCGTCAAATCCTGGCGTTGCGGGATAAAAACCAGATTTTGCAGGATAAGCTGGAGGAATTGATCCTGTTCGGCAAGGAGAATGATGCTATCACGGAAAAAATGCACCGTTTAGCAGTCTCGCTCCTCACTTTCAGACGGTTGCCCGACCTTCTGGATGGGCTCACTTCTGCGCTGCGTGAGAACTTCTCCGTGCCTCATACCGCGCTCCGTATCTGGAATATTGGCGTTGACGAACCCCCTTCGTCGGAATTTCAGCTCGTCAGTGGCGAGGTTCATGCAATGGCGGAAAATCTGCTGCACCCCTATTGCGGACCCCATGTTCCGGATGAGATCAGAAGCTGGTTCGGAGAACAGGGCGAGCATTTGCGTTCGTTTGCGGTGACAGCATTGCATGAGGATCGAACCATCGGATTATTGATAATGAGCAGTGAAGAATCGCAGCGGTTCTATCCGGAAATGGGAACAATTTACCTTACCCGGCTCGGTGAACTTGTCAGCGCGGCATTAAGCCGTTTTCGCACCGCCTGAGAAATGGGAGAGAGGCAATTTCCGGCATTCATGACGGACCTGAACGGCTCCCGCGAAATGCCCGGAAAGGGCCAGGCTGAGCTTGCCTCCGCGTACCTCACTTATCTCGCCGTGGCGCGGCGATTGTCGCCACTGACCTGCGAAAGTTATGCTCGCGATATCGAGATACTGATGAATCTTTCCCGGGGAACAGCGCTGGAGCATTTGCAGGTCCACCATATCCGGCGCTTTCTTGCTCAATTGCACGCAAATAGATTTTCCGGCAGGAGTCTGGGGAGAATGCTCTCAGCATGGCGCGGCTTCTACAATTACCTGGCGCGACATCATGGTTATGCATGTAACCCCTGCGCAGGAGTGCGCGCACCCAAATCAGCCAAAATCCTGCCTCGCACCCTGTCGCCTGACGAGGCCTCGAAGCTGCTGGAATTCAATACTTCCGATCTGATGGCCTTGCGTGACAAGGCCATGTTCGAGCTCTGCTATTCTTCCGGGTTGCGGCTGGCGGAACTCGCAGGCCTGAAACCCGAGGATTTGAATCTGGCGGACGGCACGGTGCGCGTCACCGGCAAGGGGAATAAAACCCGGGATGTGCCGGTAGGAAGCAAGGCCGTACAGATAGTGAGTGAATGGATAAAACAACGCGACGCGCTCGCCAAGCCGGGAGAAAAGGCGCTATTCCTGTCCCGGCATGGGAGGAGCATCAGCCGTCGGTCCATTGATCAGCGCCTGAAAGTTCAGGCGCTGAAGCAAGGAATCGAGGGACGCATCCACCCGCACGTGTTGCGGCATTCATTTGCATCGCATGTGCTGCAATCCAGCGGCGACTTGAGAGCAGTGCAGGAGATGCTGGGGCATGCCAGCATCAGCACGACGCAGGTATATACCCATCTTGATTTCCAGCATCTATCGAAGGTCTACGATGCCACGCACCCGCGCGCCCGAAAGAAGAATGAGCCTTGAACACAGGGATGGGCAGGATAGCAGGCCGGCGCAAACTCTGTTTACATTCTTCTCGCGAATCGGCGTTATAATCTTCGCTCTCCAATTATCGAGTGACACATGGCAGAATACCACGGCACAACCATACTTTCCGCCCGGCGCGGGACCCATATCGCGCTTGGGGGCGACGGCCAGGTGACGCTGGGAGCAGTGGTGGCGAAGGCCAGTGCGCGCAAGGTGCGGCGCCTGTACCATGACAGGATCCTGGCCGGATTTGCCGGAGGAACGGCGGATGCCTTTACTTTATTTGAACGGTTTGAAGGCAAGCTGGAAAAGCATCAGGGACACCTCATGCGCTCGGCGGTGGAACTCGCAAAAGACTGGCGCACCGACCGGATTCTGCGCAGGCTGGAAGCCATGCTCGTCGTTGCCGACCCGGCCGCCACCCTCATTATTACCGGTGCGGGAGATGTAATAGAGCCCGAGTTCGGGCTTGCAGCAATCGGTAGCGGGGGCTCCTACGCACATTCTGCTGCACGCGCGCTTCTGGAAAACACCGATCTGACGCCCCCGGAAATTGTCAAGAAGTCACTTACCATTGCCGGGGATCTGTGTATCTACACGAACCAGAACCACGTCATCGAGGTTCTGGAGTAGCAGTCAAAGAAAATGAACACGGACAAGATAGGGGCTGCTGCATTTATTCCAGCATTGCCTGTTTCGACCTTGTACTTTGTACTGCTGCTTTAATTTCTTTCACTTCTTGCCTTTATCGCTGACCTGACCATGTCTCAACTGACTCCACGGGAAATCGTCCACGAGCTTGACAAGCACATCATAGGTCAGGATGCCGCCAAACGCTCGGTTGCCATCGCGCTCAGGAATCGCTGGCGCAGGCAGCAGGTGCAGGATCCGCTGCGCCAGGAGATTACGCCCAAGAATATCTTGATGATAGGTCCGACAGGTGTTGGTAAGACGGAAATAGCGCGTCGGCTGGCAAAACTTGCGGATGCGCCGTTCATCAAGGTCGAAGCAACCAAATTTACCGAAGTAGGTTATGTGGGGCGCGATGTGGATTCTATCATCCGCGACCTGGTGGAAGCCGCAGTCAAGCAATCCCGGGAGCGTGAAACACAAAAGATGCGTGTACGCGCAGAAGACCATGCCGAGGAACGGATACTCGACGTGCTATTGCCAGTTGCAAGAGAAACGGGTCTGCAGATGGAATCCATCGAGGCGGAAAGCGCTACCCGCCAGAAATTTCGAAAGAAGCTGCGCGAGGGAGAGCTCAACGATAAGGAGATCGAAATCGAGCTGGCGACACCGCATACCCACATGGAAATCTTCGCTCCCCCTGGAATGGAAGAGCTGACGACGCAGATTCAAGGCATGTTCCAGAATCTGGGTGCGGAAAGAAAAAGGACGCGGAAGCTCAAAATCCGCGAAGCAATGAAGCTTCTTATCGATGAAGAAGCCTCGAAGCTGGTTAATGATGAGGAATTGAAGCTGCGGGCAGTGCAGAATGTCGAGCAGAACGGTATCGTGTTTCTGGATGAAATCGACAAGATCACGAGCCGTTCCGAAACTTCGGGGGCGGACGTATCGCGCCAGGGGGTGCAGCGGGACCTGCTCCCTTTGGTGGAGGGCACCACGATTTCCACCAAATATGGCATGATCAAGACTGATCATATTCTGTTTATCGCCAGTGGGGCATTTCACCTCGCCAAACCTTCCGATCTGATTCCCGAGCTACAGGGCCGGTTTCCAATTCGGGTTGAGCTCACAAGCCTCAGCGCCGACGATTTTGTACAAATCCTCACCAACACGGATGCCTGTTTGACGCGTCAATATGAGGCGCTGCTTGAAACTGAAGGGGTCAGGCTGGAATTTACCCCTGATGCGGTCAAGCGTCTGGCGGAGATCGCCTTTGCAGTCAACGAAAAAACAGAGAATATTGGAGCACGGCGTCTTTATACTGCCATGGAAAAACTGCTGGAGGATGTTTCGTTCAGTGCGGAAAAACACCATGGAGACGCAGTTGTCATTGATGCCGCCTATGTGAATAAACGACTCGGCGACCTGGCGCAGAGCGAGGACCTGGCCCGCTATGTGCTTTAAGGAACCTCTAAAAAACGCTCAAGGCTTCCCCATTCTTGGGACAATCTGTTCTCATAAAGGTATTTCACGCGATAACAGACGCTATATACCTATCTACACCGATAGAAGCTGCGGTTACACCGACTGTCCGGCGACATAACCCGATGACCAGGCCCACTGGAAATTGAAACCGCCCAGTTGGCCCGTGACATCGACGACTTCACCTACGAAATAAAGTCCGGGCACTTTTTTCGACTCCATCGTTTTGGAAGAAAGCTCGGCAGTATCGATGCCTCCCAGGGTGACTTCCGCCTTTTTGTAGCCTGCGGTGCCGCTCGGGATAACTTGCCAGTCATGCAATTGAGCGGCTAGTTGCTTCAAGCTCTTGTTGCCATACTGGTTTAGAGGTGTCTCTGAGAGCGTACTCATCATTGCGCTCAGCCACGTTTCTGCAAACCGTCGGGGCAAATGCTGCGCTAACAGATTGGATAGCAGCGCGCCGCTGTGCCTCCGGTCGAACAACCAACGGCCTGCATCCAGCTCAGGTAACAGGTTAATGTGGATCGAATCTCCCGGTCGCCAGTATGAGGAAATCTGCAATGTCGCAGGGCCGCTCAAACCGCGGTGCGTGATCAGCAGATTTTCTCGAAAATGCGCCCCGTTACAGCTCACTATCGTGTCGAGCGCAATTCCCGAGAGCCCGGAAAAAACACACACCTGTTCCGGCGTAAAGGTCAGTGGTACCAGGGCGGGACGTAGCGGCGTAACGTTTATGCCGAACTGCTCCGCAACGCGATAGCCGAAAGGACTGGCGCCGATTTGAGGAATGGAGAGACCTCCGGTCGCGATTACCAGCGCATCTGTAGTCACCTTGCCACGGCTGGTTTCCAATACGAATCCAGCACCGCCGAAACCCCGGTCTATGCGGCTTACCTCGCAGGACATTTGAAAGATGACCCCAGCGGCATCGCATTCATTGCGCAGCATATCAATAATTTGCCGCGAAGCTCCGTCGCAGAATAGCTGTCCCAGCTTTTTTTCGTGATAACGGATGCGATGCTTTTCCACCAGCTCTACAAAGTGCCGGGGCGTAAAGCGTGCGAGCGCGGATCGGCAGAAATGCGGATTCTGCGACAGAAAATTTTCGGGAGCGGTGTGGCGATTCGTGAAATTACACCTGCCACCTCCCGAGATACGGATTTTTTCTGCCAGCTTGCTGGCATGATCCAACAGCAGCACACTACGTCCACGCTTTCCCGCTTCCATTGCGCACATCATGCCGGCTGCGCCTGCGCCGATCACGACAACGTCTTTCTTCAATTGCGATGCGTGCGGGGAAGCAGACTGGGCCGTTTTACTCGCATTCTGTTGCAATCTTACGCCATACGCTGGCCAGCCAGAGCTGCTGCTCGCGTGGAAGACCTGCCGGCCGATAGTAATGGGCAAGCTCGACGAAACCCGCGCGGGACATATAGCGCCTCCAGCCGTCTAGATCGTGATATACGCAATAACGCCCGTGATTCCAGCCCTCTTCGTTATTCCCGCGAGGATTGGAGCTGAACAGCACGCCGCCCGGTTTCAGCGTTGCCCGCAGTTCTCTCAGTATGCGCGGCAATTCACCGCTCGGCACGTGGAACAGGGAGGCATTCGCGAATATGCCGTCAAAGTATTCCTTCGGCAGATCGAGCCGGAGGAAGTCCTGTTGCCATATCTCACAGCCACTATAGTCGCGTGCCATTTCGACAAACCGCGTTGCTCCTTCCAGCCCGATCGCCACATGACCGAGATCGGTAAAAGACTTCAGGTCGCGTCCTGGGCCGCACCCCAGATCCAGTATCCTGCAAGGCGGAGGACTTTCGATATGGCGGAGCAACACGGCAATATTTTGACAGACATCATGGTCTTTCGTACCCTCCCAGAACGCCTCGGCTCTTTCGTTGTAACTGTTCAGTGTAAGACGGGTAAGTTTCCGGAGGTCCAAGGGATCGGCTTTCACGATAACTAACACAAATAGGGTAAAAATCGGGCGGACATTCTACCTGTTTGCCTGAGCCGAACGAAAAGCACTTACTCTCTGGCAACGCCCAGCAGTGCGCCGCGAGCCTGAAGATCAGTCATGATCTCCAAGCCGCCTTGGGTCACGACTTCCGGTAAGGGGTGTCTGCTTTCGGCCGTGATGATTTCAAGAGCGGCACGCCCCGTATGCTCGTCCAGCGCAAGCAGATCTATCAGACGAGCAGTAAAAGCGTTGATTTCGGAAAATTGAACCTCGTCGTCCGCGTCACGAAACAGGAGCAGGTAAGTTTTTGCCGGGGCGATTCGAGCGCGCGGACGGATGCGATAGACGGGCCAGTTATAACAAAGATTGGCAAGCACCGGATTCAAAAGAGGTCGCCCCTCGAGCAGGTTCCCGCCTGTATCGATTGTTTTCCAATCGGGCATGCCCGTTGACGTGGACAATGCCAGTTCCACCCACTCATAGTGTGCGAGTTCCAGGAGGAACACCGGATAGTTTTCAGGGATGGCGTCTTTACTGCCCAGGAATTCAATAAACTCACCGGCTATCTGATGAAAAAGGGGAGAACGGCTGCGGTGCGCAATGAGAAAGGCCCGCACCAGCCTCGACCATCGACGCGACCCCAGCACACCTCGGGTCACTGGAAAGCATCTGAGAAGAAAGCCTTCGAGATTCTCGTAAACCAGTCTCCTGTATATACGCATTCGCCGTGCGTCGATTCCAGGTGGAACAGGCTTTGCCTTAGGATTGCGAATGTGCGCAGTAAAGGCGTACTGGAAACGCTGAAATTCAGGAAGCTGAACAGACATCGCCTGATTGTGTGTGTTGCGCCTGGATCAGCGCAATGCGTTGCACTTCCCGCATCAACCGGTCGAGCGGAGGAATGTTGAAGTCACGCTCAAGCAGGGTCGGCGCAACACCGTGCATACCGTAGGTTTGATCCAGCAGCGACCATACCGGATCGATCACCTCGGCGCCGTGAGTATCGATGATCAGATTTTCCGCCTCCTTATGATGCCCGGCCATATGCATATACACGATCCGATCGGAAGGCAAGGCACGGATGAATTCCATCGGATCATATCCATGGTTAATGCTGTTGACGTAAACGTTATTCACATCGAGATGAAGATCACAGTCCGCCTCCAGCAACACAGCCCGGATAAAGTCCACTTCCCTCATATCGGTGATAGGCGAAGCGACGTAAAACGATGCATTTTCCAATGCGATACGCCGCTCGAGAATATCCTGGGTACGGCGAACGCGTTCAGCGACATATTTCACCGCTTCGCCCGTGAAAGGGATCGGAAGGAGGTCGTACAGGTAGCCGTCGTCAGAGCAGTAGGAAAGATGTTCCGTATAAAGGAGTATCTGGTGCTGATTGAGGAACCGGTGAATTTTCTGCAGCAGCATTTCATCCAGCGGAGCAGGACTGCCGATTGAAAGGGAAAGGCCGTGGCAGACAAAAGGGTAGCGCTCGGTAAAAAAACGTAGATCCCGTGCCGCACCTCCGCCAAGGTCGATCCAATTCTCGGGAGCGATCTCGAAAAAATCGATGGCGTCGGGGACACCCCTTTTCAGCGCAGGAATGAGCTCCCGTCGGAAGCCCAACCCCACGCGGGCGAGGCGTGGGAACCACTGCATATCCAGTTATTTCTTCATCTGACCCTGAGGCGTTGCTGTTCCGCCACCGGATCTGCTTTTTGCAAAATTGTCCGCTTCCGCCGGGTCGACGGCTCCATCCTTATTTGCATCAATCTTGTCGAAGATGCCTTCGTGATGCTTGATAAATTCTTCCCTGGTCACTTTATTGTCTTTGTTCTTGTCCGCCAGCGACATGCCGCAATTTCCCTCTGCCGGTTTTGCGCCTGCCCCGTATTTGCTGGGATCCACCCTGTCAGCGTAGGCCACTACATAACGCTCGTTTAACGACTGCATGACGAAGGGATTGCCTGTCTTGCTGTCCGCCTCACTGTCGCCCGCGAAAACAATGGGAGAAGCGCTGAGACCGGTAGCAAGGACCGACCCTATGACAGCCGAAATTCTGGATTTTGTGTTGTACACAGTTGGTTCTCCTTGAATCTGGAAAAAATATTATGTCACAGTTTGACAGGAACAGGAGCCGATTCCCGCAGATCCTGCAGCGAATCGAGAACAATTGTCCATCAAAAACTCTCCCCTAGTGGCTTGCAGCAAAATAACGTATTTATTTCTTGCGGGGGTATTCAAGGACTGAAAATTCTGCAAGAATTCGTGCTGCCCCATTGCCCCCGCAGCGAGCTGAACGCGAAGAGACTGCAGTTTTGCTCTGAACAGGAGGATGAATTAGCCCCGTTCTTAAGCTAAACTGTAGAATTTCCGTTCCTGGCCAGACCTTCAAGATTCTGCCAGCCCACTTGCTCTCGGGGCGCATCAACCGAACGGAGATGAGTTATCTGTATAATAGATTGTTTTTAAATAGCAGTTGCGTTGTTACACGTCACCCCGCAATGGAAAGGAAATACTGACTATGCCGCAAGAAATGTATAAACAAGCCGCTCCGTACATACCCTCCAAGGGAGAAGGCTACATGAGTTCCCAGCAGCTTATGCATTTCCGCAATATTCTGGAAGGCATCAAGTTTGAATTGGGACAGGATATCGATCGCACGGTTCACACCATGCAGGACGAGGCTACAATATTTGCTGATCCTAACGATCGTGCCAGCCAGGAGTCGGACATGGCACTTGAATTAAGAAATCGTGACCGCGAACGCAAGTTGATTAAAAAGATAGATGAAACGATCGCAAAAATAGATACTGGAGATTATGGCTATTGCGAAAGCTGCGGTATAGAAATCGGTTTAAAGCGTCTTGAAGCCCGCCCCACCGCCACGCTCTGCATCGACTGCAAGACCCTGGATGAAATAAGGGAAAAGCAAGTCGCGAAATAGACACCTGCGCTTTTCACTTCGTTTCTGCAGAATAACGAAGCGCCTCATTATCTTCAATAATAAAAGCCCCATCTTGGTGGGGCTTTTATTATTGGAAGCCAGCCAATTGAGTTGGCTTCAAAAAAATAAGAAGGCAGGGATAAGAGGCGGGAACCGCATCAGGAAATACCGTGGCTCTGCCTCTTGTGAGAAATTCTTCTCTCTGTTCCTCCATCAAGTGGCGGCGTTGTCCGTCACGTCAGCAGCAACTGCTTTCATGCTGAGACGGAGTCTTCCTTTGTCGTCAGCTTCCAGGACCTTCACTCGAACCACTTGTCCTTCGTTGAGGTGATCGGCGACATTGTTGACCCGCTCATTGGCGATTTGCGAGATATGCAGCAGGCCGTCCTTCCCTGGCAGTACGCTGACAATGGCACCAAAATCCAGAAGCTTCAGCACTGTTCCGTCGTATACTCGCCCCACTTCAACCTCGGCCGTAATATCTTCGATGCGCTTTCTCGCCAGCTCACCACCCTCCGCGTTGACACATGCAATCATGACGGTGCCATCGTCCGTAATATCGATGGTGGTGCCCGTCTCTTCAGTAAGCGCACGTATCACGGCACCCCCCTTCCCTATGACATCACGGATTTTCTCAGGGTTGATTTTGATCTTGATGATACGGGGGGCATGTTCGGAGATATCCTCGCGTCGCGCCGGCAACGCCTGCTTCATGATCCCAAGAATATGCATTCGACCTTCCCTTGCCTGTATCAGGGCAGCATGCAGAATTTCTTTAGTAATACCCTGAATCTTGATATCCATTTGTAAGGCGGTAATACCATTCTCGGTACCTGCCACCTTGAAATCCATGTCGCCCAAGTGATCTTCATCACCCAGAATATCGCTGAGCACGGCAAATCTGTTGCCTTCCTTGATGAGCCCCATCGCAATACCCGCCACGTGCCCTTTCAAGGGTACGCCGGCATCCATCAATGCAAGGCAGCCGCCGCAAACGGATGCCATGGAACTGGAGCCATTGGATTCGGTAATTTCAGAAACTACGCGAAGCGAATAGCCAAATTCTTCCGGGGAAGGCAAAACTGCAATCAGAGCCCGCTTTGCCAAGCGTCCGTGCCCGATTTCACGCCGTTTGGGTGTTCCGACCCGTCCTGTCTCCCCGGTAGCATAAGGAGGCATATTGTAGTGAAGCATGAAACGCTCGGAGTAATCTCCTTGGAGAGCATCGATTTTCTGCTCGTCGCGACCGGTTCCCAGCGTTGCAACTACCAGAGCCTGGGTTTCTCCGCGGGTAAACAATGCTGAACCGTGGGTCCGCGGCAGGAGGCCGGTACGGATCGTTATTGGCCGAACAGTGCGGGTATCGCGTCCATCTATGCGCGGTTCGCCGTCCAGAATCTGCGAGCGCACGATTTGCGATTCCAGTGCAAAACAGGCCTCCTTCACCGCCTGCGCGTCAGGACCTTCCTCCTCCTCGACGCCAAGTTCGGTAAAAACTCTTGTCCAGATATTGTCGATAGTTTCAGACCTTACCTGCTTCTGCTTCTGGCGGAAGGCGGCACGTAAATCATTCTCCGCCAGCTCCGCGATTTTTACGGCCAGTGCAGGGTCTCTTGCAGGCGGCTCCCAATCCCAAGCAGTCACTCCCGCCTCATCGGCCAGTTCATTGATGGCATCGATGGCAACCTGCATTTGCTGATGGCCGTAAACGATGGCGCCCAGCATGATATCTTCCGACAACTCTATCGCATCGGATTCCACCATCAGCACAGCCTCCTGCGTGCCAGCCACGACCAGATTCAATTGCGTCTGCTTCAGTGTGCTGGTATCGGGATTCAATACATATTCGCCATTGATGTAACCTACCCGCGCAGCGCCGATGGGCCCGCCAAAGGGAATGCCTGAGAGCACCAGCGCGGCAGACGCGCCCAGCATAGCAGGAATATCCGCATCTACTTCGTTATCGGAAGACAGGACGGTGGCTACCACCTGCACTTCGTTGTAGAAATTTTCGGGAAAAAGGGGACGGATGGGACGATCGATCAGACGGGAGGTTAGAACTTCCTTCTCGGAGGGGCGGCCTTCACGTTTGAAAAAACTGCCGGGTATTCGGCCGGCTGCGTAGCTCCTTTCCTGATAGTCCACCGTCAGGGGAAAGAAATCCTGTCCCTGCTTGGCATTTTTTGCACCTACCACGGTAACCAGGACGACGGTATCGCCCATGCTGACCATTATTGCGGCATGCGCCTGCCTTGCTATTTCTCCGGTTTCAAATGTTAGTTGATGAGACCCGTACGTAACACTTTTCTTGATTTTCAATTAACTGCCCTTTTCGATTAAATCATTCCGGTTTCGCTTCCGGGCACTATAGCCGCAGTCGCGTAACCGATACAAGCGGAATCCATTCCGGTGCTAAAGAGGCAATAGGGTTATTCCGCTGCTATCTCAAGCGGGGATTTACTTTTATTTACGCAGGCCAAGCCGTTCTATCAGCGTCCGGTAGCTCTCAGCACTGTTCTGCTTCAAATAATCGAGCAGCTTGCGCCGACGGCTTACCATCCGCAGCAAACCGCGCCGGGAGTGATGATCCTTGACATGTGCTTTGAAATGATCGGTCAGATCGTTGATACGGGCTGTCAGTAGCGCCACCTGCACTTCGGGAGAACCCGTGTCTCCCGCGGCCCGTTGATAATCGCGCACGACCTGCGCTTTTTGATCGGTTGTGACTGCCATGCTATTCTCCATTACGCCTGATGCGAAAGGGCGACATTTTACTCTTTAACAGGGTGAATTCTCAAGACATTATTGGATTTCCTGGACTTCAGGGCAATTGTAGCAAACCCGCTGCGAGAAGTTTATCCGCCGATCACGCCTCGAGAGCGGTCAGGTCCAACCCCTTGCTACCTGCCGATATATCCGTCAAGCGAGGCCGCAGGCGAACGGATAGCACACATTTCCGCATCGGCACATCGGACTACCGCCGACAAGGTAGAGCGCGCGGCACTTGCGCCCGATGCCAGACGCAGCAATGTGCCCAGAGTCAGGGACCGCGTCAGTAACAGCCACAGCACGCGAACCAGGTGGGGACTTCCGTCCGGCCGTACCGCCTCAAGCAGAACACCGGGGGGCGAGAATTCTAGGGGATCTGAAATAGCGCGTACCGCCATGAATGGCAATCCGGCAATGGCGGCAACTTCGGCGACCGCGCCGCTTTCCATGTCTACCGAGTTGGCGCCAGTGGCTTTGGCCAGGTCGCGTTTGGCGGAAGTGGAGGTAAGCACCGTGCTGCTGGTAGCCAGGACTCCACCTGTAACATTCAGGTGATCGGGCAGGCACCGCTTCAAGCGGGCGTGCCAATTCAAGTCAACTGGCAGTAGAGGTCCGCCAGTATGGATCGATTCAGGCAGCACCAAGGCTCCTGGATTCAGGCCGGAATGCAATGCGCCAGCAAAGCCGAAACTCATCAGCGCAGCAGCCCCTGCGTCCCTCAGTCCGGTTGCGGCTGCACCGGCCGCCTCAGCTCCCACACCACAAAGCCAGATGGATACGCCATTTCCCAAGCTCGTCCTTTGATTAAAGGAGAGGCGCAGCGGTGTCATGCAACGCGCCTCCACTCGCATGGCAACGACAATGCCGACTCGCCTCACGCGGAAATTTTCCGATTCAATGCATGAAATCGGGTCAATGCCCACACCGGGAAATACTTGGTATAGCCGTAGTACCTGAGATAGAAAACCCGCGGGAATCCGGGAGCGGTGAACCACGGCTCATTCCAAAGCCCGTCGCTGTCCTGTTCCCGCAACAGGTAGGCGATTCCCCGGCGGACCTCATGACTGCGCTCTTCACCGGCCCCCATCAGTGCAAGCAGCGCCCACGCAGTATGGAAAGAAGTGCTGGTATGAAATTGACCTGCCTGCTGAGGAGAAAGATAGCTGTCGTTACTTTCTCCCCACCCGCCATCCTCCCGCTGCACGGATTTGAGCCAGTGCACCGCGCGCCGAATGGCAGGATGGCCGGTATCTATCCCTGCCAGACGGAAGGCCTCCAGCACCGACCACGTTCCATAGATGTAATTGCTGCCCCAGCGGCCGAACCAGGCGCCACTGGCCTCCTGTTCATTGAACAGGTATGCCAGGCCCCGTTCCAGCGCCTGTTTATGCCTGGACTGGCCGTACAGGGCGAGAAAACCCGCGCACCGCGCGGAAACATCGCTGGTCGGAGGATCAAGGAGTGCACCATGATCGGCAAAAGGAATTTCATTGAGATAGTAATACGTATTGTCGCTGTCAAAAGCCGCGAACCCGCCATTACTGGATTGCATTCCGGCCAGCCAGTCGGCAGCCCGACTGATGCTCTCCTGATAAGCCTTGGGATCGGCCTGGTGCAACGCCCAGGCCACCGCAGCCGTGTCGTCGAGATCAGGATAGTGGGGATTCGTGTACTGGAAAGCCCAGCCGCCGCCCGGCAATCCGGGATGATCTTCCTGCCAGTCCGCCGGCCCATCGAGCACCTGATAGGGAACCAACCAGTCGAGCGCTTTCCGGATGGGCTTCTGATCGACCTCTGTATCCTCCTGAAAAGCAAGGCAGGTCAGGACAGTATCCCATACCGGGGAGACACAGGGTTGGCACCATACACGCTCTCCCTCATCCACCAGCAGCAGCCGCAGCGCTTCGCGGCATTGCACCCGTGCGGGATGATCGTATGGGTATCCAAGCAATGCCAAGGCTTCGCTGGCATTCACCATTGCAGGGAAGATCGCTCCCAGGCCCGAGTCTCCGTTTAGCCTTTCGATTATCCAACTTTCTGCTCGACGCAGCGCCAACCTGCGCACCCCTTTCGGTATGAATGGTTCGAGCAAGGAGAGAGTGCGCTCGATCAATAGAAACACGCGATTGAGGGCAGTACGTACCGGAAAATAGTTTCGCTCCTCCTCCGGGGGTACCGTGAACAATTCACGAATAGCGACATTGCGCGGATTCGCCGCGCGCGCCCTCAGACTGCACAGGATAGACAGCGGGATCATTACTGTACGCGACCAGTACGCAACCTTGCTGGTATGAAATGGGAACCACTTTGGGAACAGTATGATTTCCACCGGCACAAATGGCACGCCTCGCCAGGGAAGCTGACCATACATGGCAAGCAGCAGGCGTGTGAATACGTTTGCCCTGGCTGCGCCACCATGCTTCAGAATCGCTGCACGCGCACGCACCATGTGAGGCGCATCCGGGGAGTCACCCGCAATCTTCAAGGCGTAATAGGCTTTGACCGAGCAACTCAAGTCGAACTCGCCGCCGTAGTAGAGCGGCCAGCCTCCGTGCGCGGGATCCTGCTTTTCACGAATAAAGCGGGCAATCCTGACCTCCAGGTCCAGATCCACCTCATCCATGAAATGCATCATCAGTATATACTCAGCCGGAATCGTGCAATCGGCCTCCAATGGGAAGCACCAGTGGCCATCTTCCTTCTGCTGGGCCAACAGCGCGTCGCGTGCCGCTTTCAGTCCCGCTTTCAGCATTTCTTCGTCCATTGCGGGAGTATTGTTTGAGCTCGGGGATTGAGCTTGTAACGAAGTTCTTGCCATACCTCCGAATCTTTTCATCTATTTTTACCTAACACCTCTTTATAAAGTTTCAGAGAATCACACATCACGGGTGTGAGTCTAACTATAAAAACCAATAGAAGCATGATTTTACTCGATTCAATCATGAAATCGGCGCCACCGTCGATGTTCACATGGCAATGTTTATTGCAGGAACAGCGCTTTGCTGGACAGATGGCGAAAGCAGCAGCCGGGGGATTGATCAAGATCTCATCGAGATGGCTCCGGCGTCGCCTCGCTCTGTACGAAATCCTCATCTGCGAATTCGTCCAGACCCCCCGCGGGCGGGGCGCCATCATAGATCAAATGCTTGCGCTGTTGTAAGAAACCTTCGCGAACAAAAAGATAAGGGTCCAGCGCGGCCTGGTCCCGAACACGCATGGGACCGGACAACCGTGCTCGCCTGTCAATAATACCTAAAACCGTGATTGGGGCTACAACTGCACTGCTGGCAACGATACCTGCATAAGTTAAGATATTACTGAAAACACTCACCGGAATGCCGGGTGCATCGCGATAGCTGCTGGGACCGATCAGGGGGACAAAAAGGTACGAGCCAGTATCAACACCCCAGACACCGAGTGTTTGCCCAAAGTCTTCATCATGCTGTGGTAACCCCATGGGGCCCGCCATGTCGAAGAGTCCACCCAGACCGATCGTCGAATTGACCGTAAAGCGAAGGGTGTCCTGGAATCCCTGCCGTACTTTACCTTGCAGGAAATCATTCAGAATAACGTTGGGGTACGCAAGGTTGTCATAGAAATTGCCGATCGAACGCTGCATGGGGGCCGGTACATGCTTTATGTAGGCATCCGCAACCGGCGCCAGAACAGCGCGGTCCACAGTGTCCGTGAAATTGTAAAACTGGCGATTGGTTTTTTCATTCGGATCGATCGGATCTGTACCCGCATCGTTCTTATGCAGCGTCGTGCAGCCGGTAAACAGCGATATGCATGCTAACAACAGGAAGGAAGTTCGCATATTTGCCAAGATCCGTAAAGGGAAGGCTATGTCCCTGTTAATCTGTCTGTCAGAATCTGCATGAAATGCCCACCAACCGCTAAAGGTGCGAAGTATACATTTATTGCCGGGTTAGCGCACAAGCTGAGCCTTTTCCCTTGTGGTTGGCACGCGCAGCAACGCCGGCAGTATCACCAGCGTACAGATAAGTGTAAAAGCCAACCCCACAGTAAGCATTATTCCCATACTTGCTGTGCCCCTGTGCGATGAAAACATCAAGCTTGCAAAATCTACCAGTGCAGTGAGCGCGCTATAGAAGATCGCGCGCGCAGTGCTGGTATGGATCAGGATCTCGCTTACCAGTTCGTTATTCAGGCTGCGGTGCACCATGTGCAGGCTGCTATCGATCCCCAAGCCGAGCAATAGCGGCAGCGCGATGATATTGGCAAAATTGAAAGGAACATCCAGGAGGACTGTGAACGTAGCGGTAAACAGACTGGACAACAATAGCGGAAGCAGGACCAGCAGCGTGTACTTTACACTGCGCAACAATACCAGCAGAGCGACGATAATTCCAACGAGCGCAAGCAAAAATGCCTGAGCGAATGCGTAGACCACTGCCTCACCTGCTTCAAGGGTTACTACTGGCGCTCCCGTAGCCTTGGGCGCCACTTTCTGCACGCTTCGCACAAAGCGCCGCAATGCATCATTGTCGTTCAGGTCTTCTGCCGGGTAAATTGCCAGACGATATTCGCCTGACTGGGCGTACCAGCGGCTGCTCAACGATGCTGGCAGATCCTGCTCGCCAAACAAATTGGCTTCCGTCGAAATACGCAGGTTCTGCAGTGCGACAGGTAATGTAGTCAGCAAATCTCCTTCCAAGGAGCGCAGCAAGGTGCTCTGCTCGGCTGGACCGGCTGTGCCGAGCTGTTCAAACAGGGAAGCGAGGGATGACCTGAGCTTGCGTGCGGCTGGCGCTGCCGCATGTTCCGGACGCGCGGCAATAAAACTGTCCAATGCTGCGGCCAATGCATCGAGCGCCTCCCGCTGTTTCCGAAGGGAGCTGTCCATGCGGCGATCCTGCGCCGCCATCTCGATCGGTCCCACGGTCAACGCCATTTCCTCGATGAGTTGCAGCTTTTCTTCCTGATCCGCCGGCACGAAGTCGAGGAGACTAACCACCTTATCCACCTCGGGAAGCTCGCTCAACGCGAGCGCCAGGCGTCCTGCTTCCTGCCGATCTTTTGCGAGGACAACGGAATGCCAGGGTGAAAGATCGGGTTGCCCAAGGAGTTCACGAAAAGCCTGTATCGCTTTGCCTTTCTGATCCTGCAGATTCAGGAGATTGTAGTCAAACCGTACCTGAGGCAGCAAAAAAAGAGCGCCAACTGAAGCGGCAAACGTGACGGCATAAGTTACCTTGTGCCATTTGAGGGACAACTCCAGCACTTTGCCAACCGAAGCTTTCGGAGGGGTATCTGGCACGGCTTGCTGACGTTTCGGAAGGTAGCGCAGCAGGGCTGGTGCAATTGTAAGGGTTACCAGAAGGCTGATAATCATGCCGGTGCCGGAGATGAGGCCCAGTTCCGCGACACCGCTGTAATCAGTGGGAATAAATGCATAGAAACCGATTGCATTCGTGATCGTGCAGGCGGTAAGCGCCGTGCCGGCATCACCTCCCGAAACATGCAGTGCTTGGGCAGGCGAGCGAGTGCCTTCCAGCATTTCGCGATAGCGCAGCAGAAAGTGGATTGCAAAGTCGGCACCCAGACCAATGTACAACACGGCAAACGCAATGGAGATCAGGTTGAGGTGACCCACCACGGCTGTAGCAAATGTCGCTGTAAGAACCAGACCCATGGCGAGGCAGACCAGGACATTGATGATCAGTCCGGCTGCTCGCATCGCGAAATAAAGAACCACGACAACCAGGATGAAGGTGATTATTCCCGCATATTGCATGCCGAGCAGCGAACTGCTCAGTTCGTCGTGCGATAACGCTACCTCCCCGGTAATACGTAAACGAACCGCTCCGTCGTCCGTGATTCCGACTTCCCCTGCCGCAGCGGACAGCGCCCCGATCGCTTGCTCGCCAGGAAACAGCTGATCATAATTGAGCTTCGGCTTGGCTATGATCAGTTCCTGGTATTTGCTTTTTTGCGTTTCGTCGCTAAAAAGGGCCTGCCACGACAATGCCCGCGGTAAGCCCTCCAGTCTCGCCCGCAGGGTGTCGCTCACTGCGCCTAGCACGGGGCTGAGCTCCATGGTGCGGCCTTTCTGCAATTCCTCTACCGCTTCCTTCAGCACCTCGGCAAAAGCCGAGAGGGTGGGGTCTCCGGCAATACGAGCCATCAAAGGCTGCGCTGCCGCGACGCGGTCAGTTACCTGCTGCAATTCTGGAATGCTTTCATAGAGCAGACCGTTGCGCGTGAAGAAATCACCCGCCGTCGGAGAGTAGACGTCCTCGAAATTGAAGGTATCTTCCTTCAAGCGTGTGGCAAGGCGCTCAGTGGCCTGATGGACCTGCTCGGGTGTCGGTGCTTCCAGCACTACCAGAAGTGTGTCGGCATCCTGCGGAAATGTTTTGTTATAGTGGGTGATATTGATGCGAAACGGCAGATCCCTGGAGAGCATGTCGGTGGTGTCGGTATTCATGCCGAGATTGCGCGAAACGTAGACACTGCAGGCAGCAGAAACCAGCAGCGCTATAAGAAGAACCCATCCGCTATGACGATAACAAACAGTGGCCCAAGCCGCAAAAATACGGTGGGTGCGACTTTCCAATTCTTTGTTTGTCGTGGTCATGCCTGGGACGCAATTTCGGAGAATCGATCCGTGCTCAGAGGATGGTTTCAGAGGTACCGGCGAGGTAATGGTGACCCTATGTTACTGGCCAAGCGGATACAAAAAGGAGAATCTGACGCGACACCTCAAGCCGACGGAAAAGCCATTGTTATTTACGATGTTTCCCAATATAGCCAGAGTCAAAACAAGCAGCGAAGACATCTGCTCGTCGATATGCGCTGGGTTTCCAGCATCATAACGAATTCCAGATCCGGCCGGACGGGCGGTTTGGTTTGATCGGAAAACTGATTCAAAGGTATACAGAGGTATACAGCGTTCAGTCTTTTCCTGCCTGCTCGATTTTCTTCTGAAGCATATCGACGAGCTTTGCAAAACCATCCCGCTGGAGAATCGCCCTATACTCGACACGTTTCAGTGCCAGATCGCTGACACCGTCGGCCAGAATATTCACGATACGCCACCCATCCTTTCCTTGCCGCAACATGTAGTCGAAGCGCACCGGTTCGCCGCCGGATTGAATCAATTTGCTGCGTATCATTACCTGCTCCCGGGGCATGGATTGACGCTCAAGAAACTCAAACCGCTCGCCGTCATATTCCTTAAACTGACTTGCATAAGTAGCTATGCTCAGCTTGCGAAAAGTATCTGTAAAGGTACGCTGCTGTTCAGCACTCAATTGCGTCCAGTTCGCTCCCAGCGAGGTGCGCGCGATAAAATCAAGATCATGTGTCTGATTGATGACGGGAGCCAGCAATTCTTGGCGTCCCTCATAGCCGAGCTTTGCGCCCTCGCGCATCGCCTTGATGAGTGCTTCCTGCAACTGTTTGACGACTTGCTCCGGCGTCCCCGACTCCTGGGTTTCGCTCCAGGAGGGAGATGCCGCCAGAAGCATCACGGCAATTATTTGAAGTTGCAGCAGGGACTTCAGTGCACTCAGGATCTTCATGTTTATAATCTTTATAGCAGTTTATTCATGCACGCGGTTTGTCAGGGCGTCGCGTCCAGGCAATATTCGTTGCGATATCTGGCTACGCAGGCCCTGCGTCGAGTGGGCTGATAGTTTCTACACTTTGGAAATCAGATATCCCCATCGTGACACTTCTATAATTACTTCCCGAAACCGCTTCACCGGTTTTGCCGCTTGCGTCTGAGTATTTGACAGGACTGGACGATCCAGTCTTGATCCGATCGGACTTGTTCCTCCGGTAAAGTTATCTCAACCAATCCAGCCCGCATTGGCTTTTACGGCTGCTGATCACGCTGTGTCGCCGCTCGGCAACGCTATCGCTCTATCTTGACTGGAATTCCAGCAAGCGTCGCCGGGGTTTTCAGTTCCTCTCGCGCCCATTTCGGTGCGGGTTCCGCCACCATCGGTCCCGTTGTTTTTGGTCCCCTGATGGATGTGATCAGCGCTTTCAGCGGATGCTGCAGCATATCTTCCACTGCCGTGGCCTCATAGCCGCAATGTGCCATGCATTGCGCGCACTTTGGGTTGCTGCTGTTGCCATATTTATCCCATGGAGTATCGTCCAGCAGTTCCTGGAAACTTGATGCATACCCTTCATCCGGAAGCAGATAACACGGCTTTTGCCAACCAAAAATGTTGCGTGTCGGATTACCCCAAGGGGTGCATTGATAGTTCTGATTGCCCGCCAGAAAATCGAGATAAAGCGATGAATGGTTGAGCTTCCATTTACGGGTCTTGCCGATCTTGAAAATACCCCGGAACAGGTTCTTGGTATCCTTCCCCTTAATGAAGATATCCTGCCTTGGAGCGCGCTCATAACTGAATCCGGGTGCGATGGTCGCGCCTTCGACCCCCAGATCCATCGCATAGTCGAGGAACTCCGCAACGTCTTCCGGCGTTTCGCCCTGAAACAGAGTGCAATTGACGGTAACCCTGAATCCCTTTGCAACTGCCAGTTTTATGGCCTCAACCGCACGGTCGAACACGCCGTCCTGACAGACGGAAGCATCATGCCTTTCCTTCAGGCCATCCAGATGGATGGAAAAGGTCAAATAAGGAGATGGAGTATAGTCGTCAATCTTCTTTTTTAACAAAAGCGCATTGGTACACAGATAAACATATTTCCTGCGCGCGATGATGCCCCTGACAATCTCCGGCATTTCCTTATGTATCAGCGGCTCCCCGCCCGGGATGGAAACCATGGGCGCCCCGCACTCATCGACCGCCTGCATGCACTCCTCATATGACATCCGCTTGTCCAGGATGTGGTCGGGATAATCGATCTTGCCGCAGCCGGCACAGGCCAGATTGCACCGGAACAGGGGCTCCAGCATTAAAACCATAGGATATTTTTTTACTCCTTTCAACTTCTGCTTGAGCAGATAAGTGCCGACAGCTATCTGTTGACGTAAAGGAACTCCCATGTATGAATCCTCCAAAAAACTTCCGTAAAACTGATTAATATCCAGGTTGGACTACCCTGATTTCTTCCTGTTGTTTTGCCGGGCTGAGATTGTCCTGAGGTTATCCCGAGGTTGTCCTGAGACTATCTTCTGACACTTCAATCCTTATTCGTTTTCGCGCCATCTGATAAAAGGAATAATGCAGTTTCGTCCACCAAATGGTGACAGGATGACCTGTCGGAATCAAACTGCCTATGCTCTCCCTTCTACTGTCCTGCTATTCAATCCGACTGCTTACTCTGTCATTCTTCTCGGCCTGATTGCCATAACATCTTGTCGCATAAGCATGTTAACACGTATATTTCCCAAACTAAACTCACAACTCGCCCAGGGTTAAGAACCGGGTGGGCGAATTTTGTGACTTGCTTTGCTGCACGGCCAGAAGCCACCGCCCTTCGACAAGACGGGTCCAGTGGCGGGTCAACAGTCTCCCCGCGAATCGCGGTTTAATGCAATTGACATTTAATCGAAGATGGAAAAAAAGGGGCGCCGAAGCGCCCCTTTTTGCTGTCGAACAGCAATCAGAAGTTGTGGCGAAGACCGACCGAGAAAGTGCTGCGGTTGGCACCCCCATTTACATAACCCGGCGCAACAAAGTTGGTCGTCGCACCGGGAGCGGTGATCAGGTCATTTACCGCGGGGGCGTTCGGGTTATCCAGGTACACATGCTGATAGCCACCGAACAGGCTGGTACGCTTGCTCAGGTTGTGAATCGCACCAACGGTAAAGCTGTCGGCCTTGCGTGACGCCGCAGCATTCACGCCACCAGCGTTCGCTTTGGTCATACCGCCTTGGGCCACCAGCGTAGTGTTGCCCCAGCGGTATTGGGCGCTTGCGTGCCAGAGGTTACCATCGCCACCCCAGTTCATGGCGGAGTTGCACTGACCGGAAACCAGGCCGGAGTCGAGCGGATTCGCGGTCAGGGAGGCGGCAGTGCTGCAGGTGGCGGCTCCGAGCGCATTGTTGACGTCTTCATACTGGCCGCTGAGCTTGAAGTTCTCCCAAGCCCAGGAAGCACCCACACGCCATATTTCCTCAGTTCTCAGGCCCATGCTCTTCTGGATGGAGCTGGCATTGTCCCGTGAATAGCCGCCGAAGATATCCATACCCATGCCCGCGAAATCCGCATGGTACTTGGCTGCCGCCTGTCCGTCGAACTCGCCGTTCTGTCCCCCCGTGTTGCCGTTGCTACCCAAGCCGCTAGGGAGGAAACCTGAGATGAGGCTGCCGTTCTGGAGAGGATTGAGGGAGTTTGCATCGCCAGGCATCAATATACCGGCAAAGGTGAATCCTTCAATGCTTGCTGAATCGTAACGAATGGCGCTGTTTACAAAAGTATTCGCGCCTGAACCTAGACCGTTGGCAGCACCGGACATGGTACCGCCGGCGCCATTGGCTTGCAAAGTGGTGTAGGCGAACGGGTCAATAGTCATACCGCCAGCGAAATCCTTGAAGGGAGACTGGAGACGGCCAAACCTGACGTCACCCCAATGGTTGTGGGAGAGGCCCACCCACTGCTCGCGAGGGGTGGTGGCCGAACCGGAACCGGTGTTAAGCCCGAATTCCAGGCGGGCACTTGCTTTCAGGCCATTGCCCAGATCTTCCGTGACCTGCAGACCCCAGCGGGAAGAGCGGGAGTTATCCTGGAGCGCCCCCTGGCTGGGCTGATTAGAGAAATCAACGAGGCTGTATTCAGCTTGTGCCCGACCAAAAAGCGTGACGTTTGTCCCCTGAGCGGATGCAACCACCGGGGCCGCGAGTGCACCGGCGACGGCCAGCGCAATCAGTTTCTTTTTCATGTGGAAAATCTCCTTTAAAGTTGAAACGGTGGGGCCTCGCACCGACCCTATTTCGGTGGGAGTTTATTCCCGCTGCTTGGACCTCCCGGAATGAGAGGGTTGAGAAATTGTGCCTAACGTAACAACGCCTAGCAAGGAAATAAAGAGAGTTTGGGAACTGGATGAGGATATGTGTTGCTTTTTTGCAACAAAAGCATTCGCAACCATCGTAACTCATGGGGACTTGGATACAACCCGACGGTTGACAAATTACGCTACCCGAACAATCTCGTCAGTTCAGCCCCGGGATCAGGAGCGCGCATGAAGGCCTCGCCTACGAGGAAGATGCTTACCCCGTGCTCGCGCATCAGCGCAACATCGTCGGGTGTGAGTACACCGCTTTCGGTGATCGGCAAACGGTCTGGCGAAATGCGATCGAGCAAGTGCAGGGTCGTGTCCAGGCGCGTTTCGAACGTATGCAGGTTGCGGTTATTGATACCGATCAGGGGCGACGCCAACTCCAGCGCGAGCTCCAGTTCGGTGCCATCATGGACCTCGACCAGAACAGCCATCCCGAGCCCATGAGCCAACGATTCCAGCCTGCGCATTTCCACTACTGCTTCCCCGTCCTGCCGGTCGCGGCTTCCGGTTGAAATAAAAGGATCGCGGAAGGCGGCGACAATGATGAGGATGCAGTCTGCTCCCATGATACGGGCCTCGGCGACCTGATATTCATCCAGCATAAAATCCTTGCGCAGGACCGGCAGATCACAGGCACTTCTGGCCTGCTTCAAATATTCCGCGCTGCCCCGGAAATATTGCCGGTCGGTCAGAACCGACAGGCAGGCTGCGCCATGCTGCGCATAGTTCACGGCGATAGCTGCCGGATCGAACTGCTCGCGCAACACTCCCTTGCTGGGACTGGCCTTCTTTATTTCTGCGATGACGGCCGGTAATCCCAAGGCAAGCTTCTTGCGAAGCGCGCCGACGAAATCCCGTGGTGGCGGTACTGCCTCAGCCTGGCGAAGAAACACAGCAAGAGAGCCCTCCGCCTT
>DATEEZ010000213.1:0-22962 GCA_035280905.1 Nitrosospira sp. | reverse complement strand
ACTAACCCGGGGACCAACTCGTACAAGCGCCTTGTTCCAGGCTTTGAAGCGCCCATCAATTTGGCATATTCCGTCAGTAACCGTTCGGCGGCGGTCCGCATTCCTTATGCCAATAACCCCAAAGGCCGACGGATCGAAGTGCGTTTCCCTGACCCTACCGCGAACCCTTACCTTGCATTTACTGCCATGCTGATGGCTGGACTGGATGGAATCCAGAACAAGATTCACCCGGGCGATCCCATGGATAAGAATCTCTATGACCTTCCACCCGAGGAAGCCGCCAGGATTCCCAATCCTTGCGCTTCCCTGGATGAAGCACTGGACAGTCTGGACAAGGACCGCAATTTCCTGACTCGCGGCGGGGTGTTTTCGAATGATATGATAGATGCTTACATTGAGCTCAAGATGGAAGAAGTTACGCGCTTCCGGATGACGACGCATCCGGTGGAATTCGATATGTACTACAGCTTGTGAATGCCGTTTCTCACGCTCGGACCGCCAATGCGGTTTCATTGCTCAGGACATAATATCTGATGAAAATTCTTTTTGTTACATTGCTCGCGCTGCCGATGCTCATGTTTGCCGGTTGCGGCCAGAAAGCAGCGAAGGATGCGGAAAAAACCGCCGAGCAGCAGACGAAACTGCCGGATGAGTTCACTTCCGAAAAACAAATGCCGTCAGTACTGGAAGAAGGCCTGACACCGGAAGAGAAATCGACGATTTTGAAAGAAATCATGCCGGCAGGGTCAGAGGGTGAATCAACTCCCGAAGAAAAATTCCTGCAGTTGAGGAAGGATGCAGAGGCTGGCGATCCCAAAGCACAGACCGGCCTCGGCGTTATGTACTATACGGGTGAAGCGATATCCAAGGATGCTTCGGGCAAAATCCTTAGTACCGATCCCGCTACCGCCGCGGCCTGGTTTCATCGCGCGGCTGAGCAGGGCTATGCGGATGCGCAATTCAACCTGGGGTTGCTGTATGCCAACGGCGAAGGCGTTCCCAAAGATTCCGCCAAGGCGTTCGAGCTATTTCAAAAAGCGGCCGAACAGGGCAATGTCGACGCGCAAAATAACGTGGGTGTGATGTATTACTCAGGTGAAGGCGTACCCAGGGATGAGGCCAAGGCAAAAGAATGGTTCAGGAAAGCGGCGGCCCAGGGCAATGCCGACGCGCAGGCAAACCTGGATGCAATGAAATAAGAGCCTCGCCGTTTTATTCGAGAATCTGACATCTCCATGAGATGAGAAAGCGTCGTCACGCTTATCATGAGATGTTGCTAACCGCTTGTGTCCGTGCGTTCGAGCCAGCCTCCGGTACCCTTCGTCCGGTACGAAGTTTCATCCCATAGGGAAATGCCTATCCGAGGGGAGATTATCGAATACCGCGATCCCGCCCTCAAATACTCACCCATAAAGGGAGTTGGTGACACCTTCAACAATTCAGATAATCAGTGCAGCGCTATTCGCGATCGCAATCCTGCATACGTTTTCCACCAAATTTTTTGAACGATTGGCGAGCGCGCGTCCCACCCACGCAGGGTTATGGCATTTATTGGGTGAAGTAGAAGTTGTCTTCGGCTTCTGGGCCATGATTCTCATTCTGTTCATGTTTACGGTAGAAGGCCGCGACAGCGCAATCCATTACCTGGATTCGCGTAACTTTACAGAACCCATGTTCGTCTTTGCGATCATGGTCGTTGCGGGAACAAAGCCGATCCTCCAGCTTGCCATGCTCTCGGTGCGCACCGTGGCTCAGTTCATTCCACTGCCGCAGGCGATCATTTTCTACTTTACCACGCTCTCCCTCGTTCCACTGCTCGGTTCCTTCATCACCGAGCCGGCGGCCATGACGCTTGCTGCCCTGATTCTTCGAGACAATTATTTCTCCCGTGCGATTTCGCTCAAGCTCAAGTACACGACGCTCGGAGTTCTGTTCGTCAATGTATCCATCGGCGGCACCTTAACGCCATTCGCTGCGCCCCCCGTGCTTATGGTGGCAGGGAAATGGGGGTGGGACATCTGGTTCATGATCTTGACTTTCGGCTGGAAAGCAGTTATCGCCGTTATAATCAATGCGGGGAGCGCCACTTTGCTGTTCCGCCATGAATTGTCCCAGGCTGGATCCGGGCAGAATTTGTTTGATCGAGGAGAGAAAGTGCCGGGCCATCTTGTAGCTGTGCACCTCATCTTCCTGATCGGGATAGTGGCATTTGCTCATCATCCTGCCGCTTTTATGGGGCTTTTCCTGTTTTTTCTAGGTATCGCCCATGCATATCAAAACCATCAGAACCGGTTTATCCTGCGGGAAGGTTTGCTGGTGGCATTTTTCCTGGCCGGACTGGTAGTGCTGGGCGGACAACAGCAGTGGTGGTTGCAGCCGCTATTGCTGGGAATGAGCAGTGAGGCTATATTTTTTGGTGCCACGCTGCTGACCGCGATAACGGATAATGCCGCGCTTACCTATCTTGGCTCGCTTGTAGAGGGATTGTCAGATTCTTTCAAATATGCGCTAGTTGCAGGCGCGGTTACAGGAGGTGGTCTCACGATCATCGCAAATGCGCCTAATCCCGCCGGGGTCACTATTCTGCGCGGCAATTTCGAGGATGGGACCATTCACCCGTTAGGTCTGCTGACAGCGGCAATACCACCGACCATTGTGGCTCTCCTGGCATTCCGCTTGCTATAGCCCGCATATTTCACCAAACCGGCCTGAGAATTATAGAGAGCGGTATGAACACTGATATTGATCAGCCAAGGCCGAAATCCAGTTTGTACCATCGGCCTTCACGGGTGCTGGCAGGTGTTTTGCGGCATCTTTGCGCCCCCGCTTCGGGCTAATAGACTCGGCTATGGCTTGGCGCGGATACTCAAATCCACTCCCAAAACACCTCGCCATTATCCCATGATCCGGTGAAATATCCGGCTAGGCCACTTGGCGATCTGGCGACTTGCTCCTCACCTCTCATCATTCCGCAAAATCAGATCATAGGCTGATTCCGGTCCGCATCTTCATAACCTTACGGGACAGACGCTTCGTTCTGCTTCAAAGCGCGCAAGCTGTCATTTTCGGTTCGCAACGCTTCCACCTCTTTGCGCAGCCGCCCTATCGCCATGCGTTCGCGCCACATTGTCGGCAGCGTAACGAGCGCTCCGATGAGCGCTCCCAGAACAAAGCAGACTGCGATCACAACGGCAAGCGACGCATCGGCGCGCCACAGTAAGAATATGACGCTTACCTCAACGGCATTCTGAACCGCAAATGTGACAATAAGAAAAACGATAATGAGCGCTGCAATCAATTGCAATTGCATAACTGCTCCTTCCCGGACAATACCGGTATCCGCATCTGGGTAGAATGAACTTCTGCTCGGCAAGAGGTACACGAACTGGATTCGGAAATTGAAAAAGTATCCGGCTACCTTGCAGTCAGGAAGACACCTCAAACCCGTTAACCGCGTACTTTGCGAGTGAAGCCCGTTTCCATCCATTTCTTGATACGGTTAGCATCACCGATTCGCGAATTCTTTCCCCAGGAATCGAGCAGCACGATGATTGTCGGCTTGCCAGTTATGTTTGCGTGCATTACAAGGCAGCGCCCGGCCTCACTGAGAAATCCGGTTTTGGATACACCGATATCCCAACTGCTGCTCCTCACCAACCTGTTGGAGTTGACGAAGTTCAAGCTGCGGCTGCGTACTTTCTTCAAGCTGCGGCTGCGTACTTTCCCCACAGATGCCACCTCGTGTGCAGCAGTCGTAGAAAATACCCGAATGAGACGGTACCCGTGTGCCGCCTTGACCATTTTCCCGAGATCACGCGCAGTGGAAACATTTCCGCTGTTCAAGCCGGTCGAGTCAACGAAATAAGTGCTGCCCATTCCCAGTTCGAATGCCTTGCGGTTCATGGCCGTAACAAACGCATTCAGGCCGCCGGGATAGGTACGCCCAAGCGCCGCTGCGGCTCGGTTCTCCGAAGACATCAAGGCCAGCCGCAACAATTCCCCACGGGTAAACCTCGTTCCTACCCGCAGGCGGGAACGAGTATACTTGATGACATCAACATCGGCCGAGTCGATGACTATTTCCTGGTTCAGCGGCAATTTTGCATCGAGCACAACCATCGCCGTCATGAGTTTGGTAATCGAAGCAATCGGCATGACACTGTCTGCGTTCTTGTGGAAAAGAACCTGTCCCCGCTGTGAATCCAGAATCAGCGCCGAGTTGGAACGGAGATGCAAGTCGCCCGGTTTTGCAAAAGCGCCTCCCATTATTGCAAACGTGGCGCAAACCACCAATATAGCGTTCTTCATTTGTCGTTATCCAATGGAGTTTGTCCGCCCTCCCTGCGGACTGGGACTGCGCAGATAAAGTATCAAATATCACGAGCTAGGGAAAGAGCTATGTTTAGGGGCGCGCAAGAGAATGCTTTTTCTAAAACAGGAAAGCAGGTGAGGAATGGAGACCGGCGATTGATCGGGCTTACTGTTCCGCGTAGACGCTATTGCTCATTGACAGCCGGTAGCCATCCATGAGTACCTTGGATGCGCCCTCGAGCGGCAAAGGTTGGGAAAAATAGTAACCCTGCATTTCGTCGCATCCGTGTTTTATCAGAAAATCCAGTTGCGCCCTTGTTTCAACGCCCTCAGCCACTACTTTCAGCCCCAGGCTGTGCGCAAGTTTGATCATGGCTATGGTAATAGTGGCGTCGTCGGGATCCGTCGTGACGTCGCGAATGAAAGCGCGGTCAATCTTGAGTACGTCCAGAGGAAAGCGCTTGAGATAGGCAAGGCTGGAATAGCCAGTACCAAAGTCGTCCATCGATATCTGGACACCGAAGGCTTTCAGATTCTGCAAGGCGTTGGCGGCCATCTCGGCCTCCTTCATCAATACCGACTCCGTAAGCTCGAATTCCAGCAGGCGTGGATCGATGTTCGTAGCCTTCAGCGTTTTCCCGATAACCCTATCCAGATCCTGTTGCTGAAACTGCCGCGCTGACAGGTTGATCGAGATCGGGTGCAGCACGAGGCCTTGGCTCTGCCATTGGCTGATCTGTTCACAAACCGTTTTCACCACCCACTCGCCTACCGATACGATTAATCCCGTATCCTCGAGAACGGAAATGAACTGCAGTGGAGGCACCAGCCCGTGCGCCGGGTGCTGCCAGCGCAGCAGCGCCTCAAAACCGGTAATCTCGCCATTTGTCAGGCTTGCCTTGGGTTGGTAGTGAAGCACGAACTCGCGCCTCCCCAGCGCGCCGCGAAGTTGCGTCTCGATTTTCAGACGAGCCACTGCACGCTCGTTCATCTGCGGAAGGTAGAATTGATATATCGCGGGCCCCTGCTCCTTTGCCTGGAACATCGCTGTATCCGCATTTCTGAGCAGACTGTCTGCGTCGGTGCCGTCGCCGGGATAGATGCTGATTCCAAGGCTTGCAGAGACATAAATCTCCTGCATTTCCAGTTCAAAGGGTATCTGGAGCGCCGAAATAACCTTTTCCGCAATGATGGTTGCATCTTCGCCCTGTACGAGATCAGACAGAATGAAAGCAAATTCATCTCCTCCGAGACGGGCTACTGTGTCGCATGAACGCAGACACTGCTGCAATCTCTTTGCAACATGGATCAGCAGCTTGTCGCCGGTGGAATGGCCCATTGTGTCGTTGACGATCTTGAACCGATCCAGATCTGCAAATACCACGCCCACCCTGCGGCTGTTGCGATGGGCATGTTCCATCGCCTGTCTGAGGCGATCAAGAAAAAGACTTCGATTAGGCAGTTCCGTCAGGGGGTCAAATTGCGCCAGGTAGGTGAGACGCTCCTCTGTTGTCTTGCGGTCAATTGCGGTTGCAAGAATATTCGCGAGACTCTGCAAAAAGTTGATACTGCTGGACGTGAAGCGATGGGGATCACATGAATAGGCTCCGAGGATTCCATAAGGCCCGCCCGCTCCCGAGATAAGCACGTCTGCGCAACTGCGTATATTATGGCTCCTCAGGATGCTGGAAGGCTTGAAACGGGTTTCCGTCTGGAAGTCCTCCACAAGGACGGATTGATGACTCGCCAGTACAAAGCGGTTTTGACTGTTCTCATACGTAAGCGATATTTGCCTTCCAGTCCAGTCTTTCTGCCAGCCGACCCCGGATTTAAGAACAAAAGAACGAAAATCCGGCGCAAGCTGGAGCGCTTTACAGAACTGGACATTGAGACCTTGAGAAGCGATCACCGCTGCCTGCTCCCACAACAGGGCAAGATCTCCGCTGGCCAGCGCCTGCTGACCAAACGCAGCAATGAGCCCCTGTTGCATGGCATGCTCCTGAATTGCAAAGGCAGTTTGCTTGCGTTTGGTAATGTCAATGGCCGTGCCCACTATTCTCAGTTCATCCGGATTGGTGCTCCATTTCAATGCCTTCGCAATATGCAGATGGCGCACCGTCGTGTGTTCGCGCAGAATCCGGAAATCGAGTTGGACGCGCCCGTTTTCGGCACTGACCCGTTCCAGATGCGCCTCCTGCTGGAGCAGATCGTCCGGATGAGTATAGGATTTCCAGAGTTCATATGTGACGGGACTCCCGGAAGCAATCCCGTAGATTTCGTACATCCGATCATTCCAGATCATTTCATTGGTCGCAGTGTTCCACTCCCAGATACCGATCGCAGCTGCTTCCGTCGCAAGAGCAAGTCGTGTCCTCTCTTCCAGCAAAACCCGCTCTCTCCTGTTCGATTCCGCCCGCAGCCAGACATTTTCGATGACAGTCGGCAATCGTTGGAGATACCCTGCTGTCTTGACCACGTAATCAGCAGCGCCCAGTTTCAATGACTGCCTGGCGATTTCCTCATCCTCGTTCCCGGTAAAGAGAATGATGGGCAGATCAAGCCCCCGTACCTGGCAAAGCTCCTTCAGAACGTCCGTGGCGGAAGTCCCGGGCAAACGGTAATCAAGCAGCAACACGTCAATGTCGGTCTTTCTGTTCTGTCCTGCAAGATAGGAAAAGACCTCCTCGGCCGACTGGACAGATTCGATTCGAAGGTGCGGCGCAGTGGAAGCCAGCGCCTGTTTCGTCGTTTCGGCGTCACGCGGATTAGGCTCAACGTATAAAACTCTGAGCACTGTAGCGCGCCGGTAGGTTTCCGTCTGGAACTTGTCGAGCGTCGCACGAAGCACGAGAGCCAGAGTTTCAAGAAAGCGGCCGTGCTTTATGACGTAATCGTCGGCCCCGGCACGGAGTAACGAGAGGATGGCTTCTTCGCTGCTGGAGCCCGTAAGGACCACGACTGGAAGCGGTAGGTGTCGCCTGCGAATCTGGGCCAGCAACGTTTCACCGCTTCCATCGGGAAGATTAAGGTCCGTCAGCACCATATCGTAGCGAGGAGGCGCACCTGGTTCCGGTCTGGTGATGGCGGGGATATCGAGGCTGGTTCCATAAAGATCGTGGAATCTTTCCACACGGTTCAAAGCCTCGGTCAGCGAGCTGACGATATCGAGCTGAATGTCGGGCGCGCGTTTTTTCAGCTCCAATCGCACCAGATCGGCATCCAGCGCATTATCCTCAAGATAGAGAACTCTCATCGGGAAACCTTTGAACGATCTCCCCAAAGCCTGGGCAAGCACTTTGTGGACTCTGCTTCCCTATCGTGTCCTTGCGCTGCCTCTGGCCTTGCCCGAGCGCTGCGCGACCTCGCATCTTGCCTGCAACTCATTCAGAGACCTCTAATCCTTGCAAGACAGTGGGTATTGAGAACAGTCCAGTAAAGCTCA
This sequence comes from Nitrosospira sp., assembly GCA_035280905.1. Classification (GTDB taxonomy): domain Bacteria; phylum Pseudomonadota; class Gammaproteobacteria; order Burkholderiales; family Nitrosomonadaceae; genus Nitrosospira. The sequence continues at coordinate 15,209 of DATEEZ010000213.1, read as the reverse complement.
ATCTGGCGGGCCACATCAATGAATTTTTCGAAGTCCACCGGCTTTACGATGTAGGAGTTGGCGCCGAGCAGATAGGCTTCATGAATGTCGATATCTTCGGAGGAAGACGTAAGAACCACGACCGGAACAGTTCCAAGCAGGGAATGCTCCCGTATTGTTCGCAGGACTTCCAGCCCGCTTACTTTGGGCAGCTTGAGGTCAAGCAATACGACCGAGGGCGGGAGATCACCCGTCCTCCAGCTCGAGAAAAAATCGAGCGCCTCCTGGCCATCCCGCAACACTTCGAGCGGATTGGTCAGGTTGTGCCGTACAAAAGCACGCTGGGTGAGATCGACATCCATCGGATTGTCTTCAATAAGCAGAATCGGCAACGCAGTGTTCATGGAAGCACACCCCTATGAGTTCTGCTCTTGCAGCTGCTCAAGTGACCCTCGCGTCGGACCGGACAGTGGCAGTTGCAGGTAAAAGACAGCACCTGCGCCTACCTGGCTTTCCGCCCATACACGTCCTCCCATCCGCTCCATCGCTTTTTGCACCATTGCAAGCCCGATACCCGTTCCCGGATATTCCTCAGCCCGTTGCAAGCGCTGGAATATCTCAAAAATTTTGTCGTAAAAACGCATATCAAATCCGATGCCGTTGTCGCGTACACAAAGAATGCAATTGCTCTCCGAGGCCCACGCACGGATTTCGATGATAGACTCCGGGACATGTTTGGAGAACTTGATGGCATTGTCGACCAGGTTGCGTAAAGCGATTGCAAGACCATCGGGATCAGCACGCACATGAAAATCATCCACACTGACAGTGAGCCTCACGTTTTGCAGATCCTCGAACTGGGCCAACACCTTTGATACGAAGGCGGGAAGCCTGATGACCGTCGAGGACAGCTTTCGCCGCTCAAGTTTCGAGTAGGAGAGCAGATCTTCGATTAAATCCGTCATGTGCTTGGTCGCTGCACGGACATTTGTGAGAAAACTTCGGCCTTCCTCGTCGAAGCGTTCGTAGTAGTTTTCCAGTAACAGGCGGCTGTACCCGGCTATACCGCGCAGGGGCGCCCTCAGATCATGAGATACTGAATAACAGAAGTTTTCCAATTCCTTGCTCTTCGCAAGAAGCTGGGCTGTGCGCTCATTCACCTTGTATTCAAGATTGATCTTCGCATCACGCAGGGCTTCCTCAGCCTGTTTGCGCTCAGTAATATCCTTGATAGTCAGAAACGCGAGCCCTTTATTGTTCTCGTAGTGCAACACCGTTCCGGAATAACTGAAGATTCTCAACCACTCTTTATCCACACGCCTGATGCGCAGCTCGAGATCATGCAGGTGTTCTCCCCTGAGAATACGGGTCAAGGGCCATTGATCGATAGGCACGATAGAGCCTTCAAGCGTTGAAAGCTCATAAGATTGCGCAAAAGTATGAAGATCGCCCAAAACCTCTTCCGCATTGTCGATCTCATGCATCCGCAGCGCGGCGGGATTCCAGTGGAGGAGATTACGGTGGAAATCGGAGACGACAAGCCCCTCACTCATATGCTCCATCACCACCTGAAGCCGCTTTTCTGTTTCACGCTGTGCCTCTTCCCGGAGTCTCTGATCGTGAACGTCGGTATTGGTACCGAACCACTGCACCACCTGGCCTTCCTCGTTTCTTAGTGGCTCGGTGCGGGTCAGAAATATCCGGAACTTTCCGTCTGTGCCGCGCAGTGGAATCTCCATATCGAGCGGCTGCTCAGCAGCAGTAGCCTCATTCCAACACTTTATTACCTGCGGCAGCAGTTCGGGATCGTGTATCTTTTGCCAGCCCCAGCCCATCATCTCTTCTGAGGTGGTTCCGGTATAGTCATACCAGCGCTGGTTGTACCAGGATCTGGATCCGTCGGTCTCCGCTATCCATGCGAGCTGCGGGATGGTATTGACCATTGTCCGGAACCTTGCCTCACTTGCACGCAACCTGGCCTCGGTGCGGCTTCGGGTGCTGAGATCGAACGCCATCGCAAGAAATTGCACTTGCTCAGACCGGGTGAACAACTCCAGGTGAACCTCGACCGGGTAACGCGTACCCTCCGCACGCAGATGCGTCGCCTCGAAAACCAGGATTTCTTTCTCACCCTTCACGAGCGGATCAATCATGGCGCGGAACGACGCCTCGTCAAACTCCCGTTCGACTTCCAATAGCGTCATCTTTTGCAGCGAATCCATGTTATAGCCCAGATTGCGCTGGGCTCCGCGGCTGGCATACTCGAAATGCAGCGTCTGAGCATCCAGCAGGTAAATTTCGTTCAGACTCTGCTCGAGAATTTCTGCAATCGGGGTACGGATATTCTCCACAGTGGCAAGGCGGGCAGTATCGCGAGCGCTTTCAGAAGCGCACGCAACACCCCCTGTGCAGTTTTGGTTTAGGGATATCATTACGGAAAAACCTGATGCTCTTTTGCAAGAACGATTCGACTCAGAAAGAAACTCGGGAAAAAACAGAGCAATGAAACCCTAAAACGGGTCGGGTGAATAGCTGTAAGATTTTACAGGTTGGCAGGATGAAAATCAGGCTTGAGTGTTTGACCGAAACCTTCCTGAAGACGAAAACGAGGAGGGCGTCACCTCCTGATTCCGGGAATTTCTCCTGCTCGGCAGAAAGGGAATCGTCTTTTTGAGAGGCGGCGCGTCTGTCTCGCCACACTATCATTTGCGCCTGGCGGATGGGGAAGTTGCAGGAAGTTGCAAGACCTGAAGAAACAGTTATCGAAAATATTAATCAACAAGGGGCGTATCGTCCCGCTCGGAGATAAACATGCAGGAACTGAATGCAACCTGGACCGCATTGAAACTCGGCGGTTTTACCATTGTGCCGTTGTCTTTGCTGGCAGTCATCGCATTGGCGATCATGCTTGAAAAGGCGTTCGTCTATTGGAAGTTTGCCCGCCTGTCTCACGACCTGTTGAATCTGGTTGAGACTTACGGCTTTGCATGGGCGGATCTGGAAAAAATACTCTCTGGATTGGATGATCGCCACTACTACAAACGCTTCTTTGAGGTGGTAATCAGTAACAGGCACCATCCATCCTGGTGGACGGAATCGCGTGCGGCAGACGAAGCCCAGTTGATTGAGACATCGCTGGGACATCGGTTGTGGGTGTTGGAAACAATCGTTACTGCCGCGCCTTTGCTCGGGCTTGTCGGTACGGTTATTGGCATGATGCGCGCTTTTCAAGTGATTGGAGGGGAAGGAGTGGTGAATCCTGCTGCGGTGACGGGAGGGGTGGCCGAGGCACTTATCGCCACTGTTGTCGGTCTCTTGATTGCGCTGATTGCTCTCTTCGGCTTCAACTACTTTTCCCGTCTGCAATCACAAACAATGGATGAGATGGAGCGACTGGGGACACGTCTCATCGATCATATTCGCCTTGATCAGGAGGGCAACAATCATGAAGCGGCGTAAGCCCAGGGAGTACCGCAGGGGGCGCATTGAAATCATCCCCATGATCGACGTGATGTTTTTCCTGCTTGCCACATTCATGCTATCGTCATTGTCGATGCAGAACCTCGACTCCCTGCAGGTGAATCTGCCGGAAGGCCAGGCAGAAAAACTTAGCGCCAAAACGCCGGTTACATTGACTTTGACGAGCGACAGCAAAATCTTTATAAACCGCACGCCTGTGACCCTGGAGACGCTGGCCGATACCCTCAAACCGCTGCTGCGCGATTCCGAACAGAAAGTCGTGGTATCGGCAGACAGCGACGCGCCGCAAGGGATTGTCGTACAGGCGATGCTGCGAGCGCGCACGGCTGGTGCGCAGCACTTTCTGATCGCAGTAAAACACGAGTAATCCCGAACGCATGCTCAAATCCAGGTCGAGGGAAGTCCGCATATGGTGGCCCCTGCCGCTGGCGGCTGTCATCTGGGTGATCATCATCTGGGCATTCGGGTTCTTTCTCACCGCCCCCGAGGTAGAGATCAAGGGACCTCCTGCGATCGAGGCGAGCTTCGTGGAACTGGGAGAAGAAACACCGGAACAGAAGGCGTCGCCGCCCGCACCCCCCAGTCCCAAGGCACCCCCTGCACCGAAACCTCCCCCTAAGCCTCGGCCCCAACCGCGGCTGGGAGAAGGAGGAACGAAGCCGCTGAAACCCAGGCAGGAAAAAAGAGTGGAAGGCCGTGCAGGCAGCAAAGAACGCGCGCTGACTCAAAAAACTGTTCCGGATGCGCTTCCCGAGACTGAACGTCCGCCTGAACGCCCGAAAGACCTGCTGGCGTATATGAACGAGGCACGGGAGCGGCGCCGGGCAGGCGGAATTTTCGAGGATGAACCCGCTGAACCTGAGGCGATCGAACGCGAACCTTCAGAAGAAGAGCTGCGAATGGCTAATGTGATGCGCAACCTCAAAGAGCCTGGCGCGAGCGGGATATTCCAGATCATCAGGATGGGACCACGAAGGGCACAATTTCTGTTTCGCGCCTGGAAGAAGGATAGCAGCGTTCCCCGCCGGGAGCTGGTGGAAGTCGATGCGGGGCCCGGCGGTGATATTCAACGGGCCGTCGTTCGAAAAATGATTGAGCTGATACGGCAGTACCACAAGGGGGATTTCAACTGGGAATCCTATCGCCTCGACCGTGTGGTCGCCCTCTCCGCCCGACCCGAAGACAGCAAGAGCCTGGAGGATTTTCTGATACGCGAGTTTTTTGGAGAGGAGGCTGCGCCGCGACGGCGATAAAGGGCGTTCGGCTGAGCGCAAGCTGTCCCATTTACTATATCACCATGGAAGCAGCGGGCGGGCAGAGCCTGCCCTACATTGACAATATTGGGACGGTTGGCGGAACGGAGTGATCTTACTTTCCGGTCCTGCTTACAGTCTTGTTCGCGTCGCCTTTCAGATACTTGTCCAGGAACTCCAGTATGCGTCTGTTGGCCTCGATTTGATTCTTTTTCTTGGTAAAACTATGGCCTTCATCAGGAAAAACAATGTACTCCACCGGAACGCCATGCTTCCTGACCGCCTCCACCATTTCATCGCTCTCGGCCTTGACCACACGCGGATCATTAGCTCCCTGAATGATCAATAAAGGCTTTCGTATTTCCTTTGCATGAAACAGCGGAGAGGTCGCAACGAGAAAATCTATGTCCGCCACCGGGTCTCCAATCTCATCATAAATGGCCTTGCGGACGGACTCCCAGTAAACGGGAATACTCTCCAACGTGCGCAGCCAGTTGCTGACACCAAAAATATCCACGCCCACCTTGAATGCTTCCGGACGGAACGCAAGCGCTGCAAGGGCCATGTAACCACCATAGCTTGCGCCCATGATGCCAATGAGCTCATGGTCGATGTGACCGAGACTCGCCAGAAAGGTCTTCGCTTCCACGCAGTCCCACAAGGGTTCTCGTCCGTGCTTGCGGTTGGCGGCGGTGAAAAAGGTTTTACCATAACCGGAGCTTCCGCGGTTATTGATACCCAGCACGGCATACCCGTGGTTCACGAGATACTGAATCTGGGCGCTATAGCCCCGCATGGTCTGCCCGCCTGGTCCTCCATGAACGTACACGATCGCAGGCACCTTGTTGGTGTCTGATGCTTCATGCGGCTTGTAATAGATGGATGGAATCGGCATTCCATCGAAGGATCTGAATCTCACCACTTCCGCCTCCACCAGATCTGATGGATCGATCTCCTTGTTCAGGCTCTGCGTGAGCTGGCGGAACTGCCCAGTGTTGAAATCGTGCACGAACAGATTATCGGGAGAGCGATCGCCATTTACATAGAAGGCCATGCGTACACTGCTTTGCGAAAAGACCACACCCCGGATTTCTCCTTCAGGCAGCGCTGGCAGTTTTACAGGTTTTTCCCTTTCTCCATCCTCAATTTCGACAACACGAATGACGACACTCCCATCTTCATTGATGCCCGTCACGCGGAATCGACCATCACGTGAAAAATAGGTGTACATCACGTCCCACTCAGCGCTCTCGTGGTCGCAGACGGCCCCTGACGCGACATCATAGGTACGCAAATGCTTGAATTCGCTTCCCTCTGTGGTAAGAAAGAAGAGTTTGCGCGAGGCGGCATCAAAGGTCTCCGCACGGAAACTGATGGAGCCTTCATGAGGCGTGAGGTGCCTTACTTCCTGTTTTTCGACATCGAACAGGTAAATGTCACTGTCCGATGCAGTATGCGACCGGTTCAGCGCAATCCAGCGCTCATCGCGGCTGATGGGACCAAGATCGAACCCCTGGTGATTCTTGTACAGCAAGGTTCGCACATAAGTCTCAGCGTCATAGCGGTATACATCGAAGAATCTGGGATCGCGCTCGTTGGTGGCAACATAAAAAGCACGTCCATCGGGACTCCAGCCCATGAATTGCGCCTTGAGCCTTTCCCCCGGCGTCAGATCTTCCTCCTCACCGTCTGGGGCAAGCAGGAACAGATGATAATTTTCATCGCCATGGTAATCCCGTGTGACCAGCACCCGATCGTCGCGCGGAAAGAAGCTGACCGAAAACGTGGTATCGATGGCGGAGCGAGTCAGCGGCTCGGGCGTGCCGCCCGTCACTGAGAGCGTATAAGCATTGAAAATGCCCGACTCATTGCTGCTGAACAGGATGCGCTCTTCATCCGCACTGAACGACGCCCCCATTATTGAGATCGTCGCCATGAATTGTTCGATGGTATAGCGTTTCATATCGAGGTCCCTTAATGACAGGCTTGGGCTCGGATAAGGGAATAGAGCCAAAAGGAGCGGGAGCCGGCGCATTGCCTGCCCAGTTTCCGGTCAATACGCAAATGGGGCAGACATATTAAAAGCACATCATCGAGATTATATATTAGGCGCCGCACGGAACCGTCCGCCATTTTTCTTCATCATCAAGCGCGATGACATACTGGCAGATGTATAAAGCGCAGTAGTTGAGTTTAACTGGAATAAAAACGCGGACGGAGCGATGAAAACTGAAATTCATGATGTGGATAGTCCTGATACTGATAACAAGGAACTTGATCAGAATGACCTGGAAGAAAGCCTGCATGAGATATTCGGCCTGGTACACCTGCGTCCCGGACAGAGAGAAGTCATCGAGAGTGTGCTGAACAGGCGCGACACCCTGGCCGTAATGCCCACTGGTGGCGGCAAGTCATTGTGCTATCAATTGCCGGCACTCAACCTGCCAGGCACTGCGGTTGTCGTTTCCCCCCTGATTTCACTCATGAAAGACCAGGCCGAAAAACTTGAAGAGATCGGAGCTGACGCGGCTCAAATTAACAGCACGCTGAACGCGGAACAGGAGCTGGAAGCATTGGAGAATATCCGCAGCGCGGATAGCGATGTCGTATTCGTGACACCCGAACGTATTTCCGATCCAGATTTCATCGCTGAGCTGCAGAATATCCCGATAAATCTGTTCGTCATCGATGAGGCGCACTGCATTTCCCAGTGGGGACATGATTTCCGCCCGGCCTATCTGGGACTGGGAGACGCGATCAAGGCATTGGGGAATCCAACGGTACTCGCGCTGACAGCGACTGCCACGCCGGAGGTCACTGAGGATATCGTGCAGCAGGTCGGGCGTAATTCCATGCATGTGGTCAACACCGGCATCTACCGGCCCAACCTGAATTATTCTGTAGTACAGGTTACGAATCCGGAAGAAAAGCTGAAGAAACTGCAAGATCTCGTTCTGAGAAGCAAGGGAAGCGGAATCATTTATACGGCTACGGTGAAAGCAGTGGAGGAGCTCGCCACAGCGCTTGCTGGAACGAATGTCACCGTCGCCCTCTACCACGGCCGTCTGTCGCGAAAAGCCCGTACGGAAAGTCAGGAATCCTTCATGGAAGGCAAGAGCAGGATCATGGTTGCGACGAATGCTTTTGGCATGGGAATCGACAAACCTGATATCCGCTTCGTGGTGCACTTCCAGATGCCCGGTACGCTCGAAGCATACTATCAGGAGTCAGGCCGCGCCGGCCGGGATGGCAAAATGGCCGAATGCTCGCTGCTTTTCGACGCGCAAGACAAGCGCATACAGCAGTTTTTTCTGGCCCGGCATCATCCCACCCAGGAGGACCTGCGCGAGGTGTATAAAGCAATGCAAGACCTGTCTGCGGATCGACCAGGGATCAGGATTGAGCGGCTAAAAGAGAAAATCAGCAAATTTTCGGTTCGCAGGCTGCAGGTGATGCTTAAACTGCTGGAAGAAGGCGGCGTACTCAGGCGCGACAAGGCGCTGGGCTATCGTCTGCGCAAAAAGGATGTGAAAGCGGAAGACCTGGCCCGACTCGCGGAAGACGCGCACAGGAAAGCGGAGCATGAGCGGGAAGCTTTGGAGCGCATGGTATTTTATGCCCAGAGCGGTTTTTGCCGCTGGAAGATTCTGCTAGAGTATTTTAACGAGGAAGTCGAGTGGAACCACTGCGGCCACTGTGATAACTGCATCAATCCCCCAGAAAACGCCCTTTCGGCGCAGCCTGTTCACCCGGAACGCAAAGCGGCGCAAACGGCTTCTCAAAAGGATAAATCACCGTGGGAGCAAGAGCTGACTGTAGGGGCCGAGGTCGAGGTTCCGAACGTGGGCAAAGGCAAAATTGTAAGCATCCACTACGACATGGTAACGGTGCTTTTTCCTGACAGTCAAAAACGGATCTTCGTGAAAAGCTATGTGAAGCCACTCCACGATGCATTGGAGGATAAGCCTAGGTAATCCCTTGGGAGGATATATGCTGGACGACCCTGTGGTTCTCATACTGATGTATTTCATCCTACCGCTTTGGTTGGCAGCCGGATTCGCAGATTGGCTATGCCATCGCGCGTCCCACATCGAAACAACCAGTGGGGCAAAGGAGTCAGTTTTCCATCTCATCATGCTTGCAGAAATGGGCCTGCCGTTGCTTGCCGCCATCTTCCTCCAGGTAAACGCCGGCATCATCGCCTTCATGATTGCCGCCTTTTTCCTCCATGAAATCACCGCGCTATGGGATGTAAGTTACTCGGTAAAGGTACGCAGGGTCTCACCAGTCGAGCAGCACGTGCACAGCTTCCAGGAGATGATTCCGCTCATGGCAATCCTGCTCTTGATTTCCCGCCATTGGGGGCAGTTTCAGGCGCTTTTCGGGTTCGGCCCCGAAACACCCCGGTTCGACCTCGCGTGGAAGGAAGAGCAGCTACCGGTAGTCTACGTGATCTCCATAATGGTCGCTGCGCTGCTGTTCGAGATTATCCCTTTTGTAGAGGAGTTCTTTCGCGGGTTGCGCGCCAACCACGGGAAGCTGGTACCGAGCAAAACCCAGACGGGCAATAACGAGAGTCAGTGAGAAAAAAGAGTTAGGACTTGCGCTGCCCGGTATCGTTGCATCTGATTTGCCACAAAAGCTCTCCATCCTTGTCTGCGGCGCGCATCGGATCGAGGATGATGGGTGTCTGCTGGTCAATGAGTACGTAGCCATCCTTGCAAATTTCATTAGCGCCCTTCGTCAACGTTCGGGTTGCCCAATCCCGGCTGTTGGCACAGGGCCCCATGCGTGTCTTAATGAAATAATGCGTAGTCCCATCCCTCAATTTCATTGAACTTTGCGTATATTCAGGCGTACCTGCACAGGCATGTATTAACGGAACGGCCAATAATGTAAGAACCTGGATTTTCATGATTTCCCAAACATCTGCGGGCTGATGATACAGGAGAGGGCGAAGCTGGGGGAATGGCAGCGGAAGGAGATTTATTTGATGCCCACCACCATGGAATCTGTCCCAACAAGAGGTTCTACGCGCGTTCGCGAAAAGCCTGCCTCTTTCATCCATCCCATACAATCCGCGCCGGTGAAATCGAAACCTCCGGGCGTTTCTATCAGCATATTCAGGCTCATCATCAGGCCGAACGCGTTGTGTGACCGATCATCGTCTATGATCGACTCATACACCACAAAGGCACCGCCCGCCGGAAGCGCGTCAAACGCTTTCGCGATGAGCATTTTTTTCGTAGCGAGATCCCAGTCGTGCAGGATATGCCCCATCAGCACGACGTCTGTCTTGGGCAAGTCATCCTTGAAGAAATCACCGGCTACAAAAGAAACGCGATCAGCCACTCCAGCGACTTGGGCGTACTGCTCGAAAATCGGGCCGACCTCCGGTCGGTCGTAACCCATCCCGCGCAAATGAGGATTGGCAAGGGCGATCTGCACAGCGAGGTCCCCCTGTGCCGTGCCGACATCAACGAACGTATGATAGCCCTCCCATGGAAAGGCGCGCGCAATAGTCATGTTTGCCGCACGGCTCACACCAGTCATGGCGGAAAGAAACTCCTTCAATCCCGCAGGATCGGCATAAAGCTTCTCGAAGAGATCGGTCTCACCCGTCTTGATTTCGTTCTGCGGTTTGCCAGTCTGGAGCGCCTCAGTAAGGTTGTTCCAGATGGGATAGAGCCGCCGGTTCGCCATCTCCAGAATGCCGCCAATGTACGATGGCTTGTTGCGGTCGAGGAACAGATCGGTTTCGGGCGTATTGCCGTACCGGTCACCTTCGCGTTTCAGAAAACCGAGCGCCACAAGGGCATCAAGGAAGTCACGCGCCGCCCGCGGATGCAATCCTACCTTCTCAGCAAGGGTACCCTGGCTCAATGAGCCTTGCGCCAATTGGGTGAACACGTCCAACTCGACCGCAGAAAGCAGGGTCTTTGCCGGCCAGAAAGCCATACCAGTTTTAAGAATATTTTCCGGGGTAGGTTGGTTTGTCATTTATTTTCCCGAGGATGATAATTGCTAAAAAGCTAAGTATCTCATGTCGTCTGCAAGTTTCTCGCCACAGCCCGCGTTACGCCTGTTTCGATGACTGTTGCTCCGTAAACGGGAAACGGGAATTGCGGCTGGATATATCATACATATATTGCGCGAGTCTGCCATGAGATCATACCGAAAGAAGATGCACGGGTCGAATCGCCGAGTTTTGCGGAGCTGACCAACTCCTCCTCCAAAGAAACAAACTTTGAATTCAATTTCTTTTCTTTTGCCTGGGCTCGAATTTGACGCCCTTATGGAGGCGTGCTACTTTGAAGTCAGCACCTCGTGAATTACAAGATTCACAGGGTTTCCCCTCTGCAAACGCCGCCTGCGCGCAGTGGGTGGGCATTCGAGGCTAACTATCCGGCACGCAAAGGGGGCGGTGGACCTGCTCATGCGTTCGCTCAGAAGTTTGCTCCCAGAAAATTCACGTCAACGCAATGGCTCCTGGGACCATCCGTACTCCCATCAATCGCTCTGCATGGGGAACTGAAAAGGCAATGAAAAACCTGCTCGATCTTATTCCGTACAGGTGTATCAATGAACCTGACGATACTGCGCATGCTGTGCTGTGGCTTGCTTCGGACCTCTGATTACATGAACCGAGCGACAATGTTCGTCGATGGTGCAACGTCCGCCTATCCGGCGTTCCGGGGCGCGGGATGAGCAAACCTATCGAGGAATACGGATTCATCGGCAACATGCTGAGTGGAGCGCTTGTCGGCCGGGATGGTTCAATGGATTGGCTTTGCCTTCCGAGGTTCGATTCCGATGCCTGCTTCGCGGCCTTGTTGGGGACAAGGGAGCATGGCTACTGGCGAATCTTCCCCCCAGGAAAGGCAGAACAGGCGAAGCGGTGCTATCTGCCTCACGCACCAGTCCTCGAAACCACTTTCGAGACAGAGAGCGGAAGAGTCGCCCTCGTGGACTTCATGCCTCTTTCAGACGATCCCGAGAAAATTGACGTGGTCCGTCTCGTCAAGGGCGTGTCAGGCAAGGTGGCGATGCGAATGGAGTTGGCCTTGCGCTTCGGCTACGGCAAGACTATCCCGTGGGTACGCCGCCGCGACTATGGCATCCACGCAGTCGCCGGGCCGGACGCAGTGGAATTGGCAACCCCTGTTGCCCTTCACGGCGAGGACATGCTTACCGTCGCTGAGTTCGAGGTGGGAGAAGGTGACGTTATCCCCTTCACGCTCGCGTATCATCCGCTACATCGGGAGCCCCACTTCATTGACGACGCCAGGATGAGACTTGAGCACACGCTGGTCTGGTGGCGGGAATGGACCCGTATCTGCCAGCTCTCGGAGTTCGAGGAACCCGGATGGAACGATGCAGTCGAGCGCTCGCTCGTCACGCTCAAAACGCTCTCCTACCAGGCAAGCGGCGGCATCGTCGCCGCGCTTACGACTTCCCTGCCAGAAGAGCTCGGTGGAGTCCGAAACTGGGATTACCGCTACTGCTGGATCCGCGACGCCACCCTGACGTTATACGCTTTCATGAATGCGGGCCGCTTCGACGAGGCCGGGGCATTCAGAGAATGGATGCTCCGCGCTGCCGCTGGCGCCCCTGATCAGATGCAGATCATGTACGGGATCGGGGGTGAACGCCGTTTGACCGAAATCGAACTGCCCTGGCTGCCGGGCTACGAGGACAGCCTTCCCGTTCGTATAGGAAACGGCGCGCACAACCAGATTCAGATAGACGTGTTTGGCGAGCTGATGGACACCCTGCATACCGCGCGCAAGTCGCAGCTCGGCCCGAGCGAGGAGGCTTGGCGGTTTCAGCGGGCAATACTTTCCCGTCTGGAAAGTCTTTGGCGCCAACCCGATCAGGGGATTTGGGAGGTACGAGGCGGGGCCAAACACTTCGTTCATTCGAAAATGATGGCCTGGGTCGCATTCGATCGAGCCATAAAGGCTGTGGAGCAATTCGGCTTCCCCGGTCCTGTCGGGAAATGGCGCACACTCCGCGACGAGATTCATCGGGAAGTGCTGGCGCGCGGCTACGACAAGGAGCGGAACACATTCGTGCAGCATTACGACGGCGTGGGACTGGACGCATCCCTGCTGCTGATGGCCGAGGTAGGATTTCTGCCATCGGACGATCCGCGCTTTCGGGGAACGGTAGAAGCCATTGAACGCGACCTGATGGAAGATGGGCTCGTGCTGCGCTATCGCGTTGAGGAAACCGAAGACGGGCTCCCCGGGGAAGAAGGTACTTTTCTCGTTTGCAGCTTCTGGCTTGCTGATGCCTATACAATGATAGGCCGCGATCATGACGCAAAAGTTCTTTTCGAGCGCCTCCTGTCTCTACGCAACGACCTCGGGCTTCTTGCCGAGGAATACCACCCCCGTCACCGGCGCCAGCTGGGAAACTTCCCCCAGGCGTTTTCCCACGTGGGCTTGATCAATACGGCGTACAACCTTCGCCGCGTCAACGGCCCCGCACAACAGCGCGCGGGGCGCAGCGCGTCGCCTCATGCCACTCACACCTCCTGGACCGGAACTGCCGGCGAGCAGCACCACGAGCGACCGATAGACTGACCTTCCTTTCAAAGCTCCGTCCCGGATTTTTTCGACGCCACGAAACACGGTGAAAAGAAAAGCAGCCTGCCTACCGACAAACATCGATAAGCGATAAGGCTGTCAGCACCGGAGCTCCCACCTGCTTTTATCTCGCTTTTGTTTTTGAGCACGCTTATTTCAGCTGACAACTGGTTGCTTTAGCTCAGCCGCAAGCATGGGTGCCTTCGTAATAACAACACTTTTATCCCCTGTTTCAGGAGTTTTGGTAAACTCTCGCTTGCCAGCCACCGCCTGAAGCTCAAGAGTGGCAATGCGGGGGATGAGAAAATATCTCCACGTCTTTGCAGATAAGGGATTTTTCTAGGCATTGATCTGTAGGATGCTTTGCAGCACCTTTATGCAGCAAAACATAAAAACCTAGAGAAACCAGGAAGTTATGGAAATACCTATAACTTAGAGATGTTGGCGGAGAGGGTGGGATTCGAACCCACGTGCCAGGTTACCCTGACCATCTGATTTCGAGTCAGCGCCGTTATGGCCACTTCGGTACCTCTCCGGGTGAGGAACTATTTTATCAGCTTATCCTATGTTTTTCTCGCGCTTGGACAAGACTCGATGGCAGAATGTTTCCCGATTCTAGTTATCTCTTCTCGATGAGACCTCTTTCTCGTCTGCTAATTGCTATTTTCGGTTGCGGCGTCCTGCTCGCTTCCTGCGATTCGTTTGAAAGATCGGTATTGCCGTTCGATAAAACGGATGAGCTGGTGGTGATCACCGTCAATAGTCCAGATACGTATTATGAGAATGCGGAAGGCGGCTATGCCGGACTGGATTACGATCTCGCCACTGAATTTGCGAAGGACCTGGGAATGAAAGTGAGATTCAAGACAGTGCCCAGGCTGGATAAAGCATTGTCTCTCCTTGAAAAGCATAAAGGACATCTTGCCGCCGGCATGAACATCAGCGCGAAACCCTCGCGGCATGTCCAGTTCGGCCCGATTTACCAGCTCGTGCAGCCCCAGGTCGCCTATAACACGGACTACAGCAAGCCAAAAAACGTTCATCAGCTTATTGGAAGAACCATTCGAATTGCAAAAGGCGTAACGCATGCTGAGCATTTGAACATGGCAAAGCACGAGGCGCCCTGGCTGAAATGGAAAGAAGTGGATCTCACGCCCGATGAGCTGCTGGCAAGGCTGGCGGAAGGCAAGGTCGATTATGTGGTGGCGGATTCCACCCAGATCAATCTCGCGAAGAATTTTTATCCTAATCTGAACGCCGCATTCAATTTGGGCGATTCAGTAGGACGAGCATGGGCATTTTCCCCGTTCGCCGAACAGGCATTACTGGAGGCGACACGAAAATTCTTCACCCGCATCCAGCAGGATGGTACGTTGACGCGCCTGCTCGACCGGTACTATGGACACATAGAACGCCTTCATCATACGGATGTAAACGGTATTCTTGCCAAGCGCCGCACCATTTTGCCTGAGTTGCGCGAATATTTTCATGAAGCCGAAGAGTTGAGCGGCATCGACTGGAGATTGATTGCCGCACTCGCTTATCAGGAATCGCACTGGGACGCCCTCGCGACCTCTCCCTCCAACGTGCGCGGCATCATGATGTTGACGGAAATCACGGCAGACCGGATGAAAGTGACGGATAGGCTGGATGCACGCCAAAGCATACTTGCCGGGGCGCGTTACTTCGCGTTAATCAAGGACAAACTGCCCACGCGTATCAAGGAGCCGGATCGCACCTGGATGGCGCTGGCCGCATACAATCAGGGGCCAAGCCATCTGGAAGATGCGCGAATACTGGCGCAACGGATGGGCTTGAGTCCCGACGCGTGGATCGATCTGAAAAAAACGTTGCCGTTACTGAGCCAAAGCGAACATTTCCGGGCCCTCAAGCACGGTTTTGCGCG
>DATEEZ010000212.1:0-4923 GCA_035280905.1 Nitrosospira sp. | reverse complement strand
CTGCGAAAATGGTTCGGGCATGATCCGGACAAATGGACCGAGTTCAAGAAGCGCTATCGGGCCGAACTCGAAATGAATGATGAACAGGTGGCGCGATTGAGGGAGGAAATAAAGAAAGGGCCTGTTACGCTGCTATATGGGGCCAAAGACGAGGAGCACAACGATGCCGTTGTTCTGATGGAATTTCTGCGTGACCAAAAGAAATAAGGTATATCCCTTGCCACGTTTCTCATGCCTCTGCCACATGTATCAGGGACGATGCGTGTACGTTCCCCGGTATTATCACTTTGCTTCTTTCATTCGATCTCGAGGCGGTAGTGTTTCGTTGCGGGGAAGAGCACACCCACTGATTTTAATGCGCTCTTCCTCTGAGCAGGCTCTTCCACTTAAAAATCCTGTGGAAACCTCTGAGCACCGGCCAGTTTCTAGTTCAGCGCTTCCTTTCTGCGCTTCACTATGAAACCCATGAGGCCGAGGCCAGCTAACAGCATGGCGTAAGCATCGGCTTCCGGAACAGCCGGAATTGCATCAGCAGTGATTGCCAGTTTTGAATAGACAGGAAGAACGCCCTCGGTTCCCAAGGTCCCGCCCAACTCGGCAACTCCATCTACTTGACTTACAACGCCCATATCTGCTTGCAAGGTATCTACATCAAGTGCAGCAGATATATCAACATTGGCAGTTGCGTCAGCCGGCGCGATCAACCCAGCGATTCCGGTGGAAGTTGATGTATCCACGTCAGCTGCAAGTTTAAGTTTCGGTGCTCCCACACTTACACTGCTGATCGCATCAACGGCCGACACACCTACTGTGATCGTACTCATGGCATCCAACGATTGGGCTGCAGCCACCTTGCCCGTAATTCCAAGCACGGGTGCATCCAAGGTTACCTTGCTCGTGCCGAGTGCAGGGGTGGAGGCCGTTATATCCACGATGCTGTTAGAACCGAGTGTCGTTAAGCCTGAGGTGGTGGCAGCGACGCTCGTGCCAGTAGCGATTCCCAGGTCTGTGGAGACTCCCAAGTCCGTAGAAGCCCCTATGTCTGTGGAAGTTCCCAATCCGGGGGAAGTTTCCAGGCCTGTAGAAGTTCCGAGGTCCGTAGAAGTTTCCAATCCCGGAGAAATCCCCAGATCCGTAGAAGTTCCCAACCCAATGGAAGCTCCTGATAGCGTAGAAATACCCAGATCAGTGGAGGTTACCGAATTGGTAGAAGCTTCCACGCTGGAAGAAACTCCTGATCCCGTAGAGCCGAGTCCCGTGGAGACTCCTAATCCGACTCCTGATCCCGCAGAAACTCCTAATCCACCCGATGCAGAAGACTCCGCAACCAGTCCAAACACTGCAAACAGAGTAAGTACGACCTTTTTCTTTTTTAACATGCCAATTCTCCAATTTTTTCATATTTTTTTAAAAACGTTACAGCCGGCCAAAATGAAGCTGCCATGACAACACAGCAATAGCGCGGCTTTAAAGGGATAAGCAATTTGTATGCCAGAAATAATAGTATTTAGAATCAGAGTATTGCCATCGTTTAACTGGCTTTAACCAAAACAGTCGTTCCCCTGGGGAGACATTTATCACGCTATTTCAGCCAAATGCATGAGCTTAAAGCGTTTTTCCTGTCGTTGAATCAAGACAGGTTTTCTGGTTGCCAAGCTGGTATCCGAGCGCGGGTAGCAGGTAAGAGATGATGAAGGACTTCTTGATCTGTACAGGTATTTCGGGCAGGAAGAGAATCTGCTGGGGTCAAGAAAAAGGATTGCTGGGGAACAACTTGAAGCCGATTGAAATCAGGAGAAACCCCGTCCCGCCCGTGGGCCAACAGCTCTTCTCAGTGCTGCCTGAGCGCTTTCCGGATTTCCTGTGTTTCCAGCGTTTTCTGGGTATCCTCAAGTTCCTGGCTTTCGCGCACGGAGTTGGGAAGTTCGATCACCTTATCCTGGGCTTCATCCGACGCAATACTGGCACTCTGGGCTGCGGCATCATTTTGCCCATTCCTGTGCAACCGGTAAGCCTGAATCAACAGTGAAATGCCGATCCATCCCGCAAGCAGCGAGAAAGGGATTACCATGAGCAGGGGCTCGAACAATGCGATGGCCGTCAAGGCAAGCAGCGTGGTACCCCCAAAAAACATGATTTTTGCCTCGGCAGCCCCGAGGACGAGCCGGCTGGTGATAGCCGCTCCAACGGTGTTGCCTACACGCAAGGCTCCCGCTGTTAGCCGGCTGGCGCTTCCCGACCGGCGCCTGACGGCGCCCCTCTGCCGACGGGCGCGACGGGAGAGTTGATCTGCCCCAGGGTGAACAGGACGAACCCGGTTCTTTTTGTTGAGAACGATTTCGGTCGAATTTTCCAGATCTTCCAGATACATTTGCTCCATTTTCTGCGCAAAATCCAGGTTTTCCACCGCAACGTCCAGTTCCCAATTTCCCAGCCAGCTCGCCATATTGAGATTGCTTGAACCGACACGTGCCCAGCGCCCGTCGGCCACGGCTGTCTTAGCGTGCAGCATCGAGCCATTCCATTCGAACACCCGTACGCCGGCTTCCAGCAATGGACGATAACCGGCACGCGAAATCGGCCTGAGAAACTTGAGGTCTCCACTCGATCCCGGGACCAGCAAACGGACATCTACATCGTCCATTGCAGCGCCTCTCAACGCTTGCACATAACTCGTAGTCCCAACGAAATAGGCATCGGTAAGCCAAAGCGTTTTTTGCGCCAGTACCGTGATCAGTTGTTCCAGCCGGTATAAGCCTGCGGTCGCGGCAAAATTTCCCAGTACTCTCACATCGACGTGACCTGCAATCGGAATTGAATCGGGAGTAGGCAGTTCATCCGCAGGTATTTCCGGTCCCGTCTCCGCCCATGCACGCGCAAAGGAATTTATGACATCCGCTACCACCGGTCCTCGCAGTTCGACACCCGTATCCCGCCAGGGGCCGATATTCCGCTCGGGGTATCCGTCCCACATCTGGCCGACGCATAATCCGCTGACAAATGCAACACGATCATCTACGCAAACTGATTTGCGATGCAGCCTGCTCAGCCAGGCGAGGGGACTGTCGAAGCGCATCGGGTTGAAACATCGAACTTCCACACCGCCATCGCTCAGGCGACGCCAGAAATTGGATGATGTTTCAGTCAGCCCTCCAAGCCAGTCATAGAGTAATCTTACCCGTACGCCTTCTTTTGCTTTCGCAATGAGTGCATCAGCAAATCGTTTGCCAATGTTGTCATCACGAATAATATAATTTTCAAAATAGACATTCTTTTCAGCCCACCGAATCGCCTCGAGCCATGCAGGATAATTCTCGCTTGCATCTTTGAGAAGACGGATGCTATTGCCATGCACGAGCGGCGCGCCCGCGGCGCGTGAAAACGCCTGGGCTGCCATAATTCTGGCAGAAGCATCCTCACGCGGGGTTTCGCGGGGAATCTCGCGCAGCAGATTTGTCAGCTTGGATTTGGCCATACGCTATTTGATCTGTTTTCCCCCCCGCATGTTCCCTGGCAGAATTGTTTTTTGAGTTTCCCCATCCTCGTGATGTTTAGTCTGTAACCTCTTCTCCGAACTTGGAATCTACGTAACAGCGCATCGCGGCAATCAGGGGAGTAAGTCCCTTTTGCCGGTTCCTGCCTGATCGCATGAACGCTGTGCAATGCTCGGAGCCCGGTTCCAGGCTGTGACTAAGGTTTATTCCTTCTCTTTCGATGATCGGTCCCCCTTGAGACCAATCTACCGAAGGTTCCCAGCGCTGATGATTGATCACACAGTGTGAATCGATAACATGCACTTCTTCCACATCGTTGGCTTTTGCCACCCAGTAGTCGAGCAGTTCGTCTTTAAGCTCAGAGACTTTCATAACTGTTCTCCCTGTGAGTTGTGAGGCAAGGTTACAGCTTTTCCGCTCCAAGAGTATTGCAATCCCCCATGTTTCCCGTCTGCAGTCCCCGTGTGAACCAGCGAGTACGCTGGGCGCTTGTGCCATGCGTGAAGCTTTCCGGCACAATCGTGCCGCGTGTCTTGCGCTGTAACGTGTCGTCGCCGATCTGCGTTGCTGCGTTCATGGCCTCTTCGATATCGCCTTCCTCCAGCCACCGCTTGGAACGCTGCGAATGGTGCGTCCAGACCCCGGCCAGACAGTCCGCCTGCAATTCGACACGTACCGACAAGGAATTTGCCTGCGAGCGTGGTAAACGAGTGCGAGCGGCATTCACCCGGTCGGAAATGCCAATGAGATTCTGTACGTGGTGCCCGACTTCGTGCGAAATGACGTATGCCTGCGCGAAGTCCCCTCCTGCCCCCAGCTGGTTTGCCATCGTATCGAAGAAGTTCAGGTCAATATAGATGCGCTGGTCCTCCGGGCAGTAGAACGGGCCCATTGCCGCGCTTCCCTGGCCGCACGCCGTTAGAGCAGCACCTCGAAACAGCACAAGTTTGGGAGGCTCATAAACTTTGTTTTCCTGCCGCATCAGGCTCGTCCATACATCCTCGGTATCGGCGAGGACTGTCGAAACAAAGGCTGCCTGCGTGTCCCCTGGAGGCGCCGAAGGTGCAGGGCCTTGTTCCTGAACCATGCTGCCTCCACCGGTGATCACGCTGAGCATGGTGAAAGGGTCGATACCGAACAACAGCCCACCGATCAACGCGATCACAATTGCACCGGCGCCGATTCTGCCGCCACCCAACCCGAATCCAATGCCGGAACCTCGGCGATCCTCGACGTTACTACTTTGACGGTAACCTTCCCACTTCATTTTCGGCTCCAGGTACAATCAGTTTTTGTGTAATTAAAACAGGCCCTGATTTTTTAGCAGCCTTCAGTCCATTTTCGCTTAGGGTCAGGGGCGCGGTAATCATCACGCGAGCTGAAAAGCGCCCGCATTCTGCCCGGAGCCTTCTAGTCAGCATAAGTCAGC